>CAYVRY010000262.1:0-2503 GCA_964452895.1 uncultured Halobacteriales archaeon | reverse complement strand
TTTTCCTCATGATCGCCGCGATCGCCGTATGGGCCCTCTTCCTCCCCGGCACCGGCGAAGGCTACGCCTTCCTGCTGCGACCTGATTTCTCCAAGGTCACCGGCGACACCGTGGTCGCCGCCGTGGGGCAGGCGTTCTTCTCCCTCAGCCTCGGCTTCGGCATCATGATCACCTACTCGTCCTACCTATCCCAAAAAGAAAGCCTGGCAAAAAACGGGCCCACCATCGCCCTGGCGGACTCCGCGGTCGCCCTCGTGGCCGGCTTCATGCTGTTTCCGATCCTCGCCAGCTTCGCCCTCCTGGCGCCCACCATCGAGGCGGAAGGCGGCCGTTCCGCGGTCTTCCTGGCAATGCCCCAGGCGTTCGCACTCCTGGGCGGGCTCTCAGGCCAGGTCCTGACCATCGTGTTCTTCATCCTGCTTTTTCTCGCCGCCTACTCATCCGCACTCGCCATCTTCGAAGTGATCGTCTCCTACTTCAGCGACCGCTTCCAATGGGACCGGTGGCGGATCACGATCCTCATCGGCCTCATCGCCTACACCGCCGGGATCCTGCCCGCATTGAGCATCGACCTCTACGGCTGGTTCTCCGGGGCGCTTACCGACCTGCTCGTGATCCTCGGCGGGCTCCTCGTGGTGGTCTTCGCGGGCTACATCGCCAAGAACACGGCGAAAGAGATGGACCGCAACAGCCGGGTGCGCGTCAGCCGGTTCGCTGTGCCGCTTCTTCGTTTCTTCGCCCCGCTCGCGTTGGGCGGCCTGCTGCTCGTCTTCCTGCACGGCTTCCTCATCGACCCGGACACCTTCGGCGTTACCGGTCGAACCGGCACGCTCATCGTGTCCACGGTCGCCGGGCTGAGCGTGCTCGGCTTCGCCGTGGGGCTCGGGCTCTGGCTCCACAAGGATGCGAACATGCGCGCGGAAAGCGGCAAGGCATGGGCCGGGCTGTTCGCCGTCTTGTGGGTCTTGACCCTGATCGGCGGACTCATCGTGATCGCCGTGTGGCGCGACCGGCGCGGCGAAGTGATCTGCGATCCGGCCGGGCAGCCCCTTCACGGCAAGAAGACCGCGTACCGGAACTACCAACGGATCCTCGGGAGACCCCAGGCCTGACGAGACCCTAAGACCACGGCGTGAACTCCCAAACGCCGTAGACAATGAACGTGATCGTCAAGACCCGCGTCATCCCCGCGATGACCACGGCCAGGAACGTCGGGAACCAGGGCAGACCGATCAACCGGCCCACCAACGCCCCGCTGAGGATCCCCGTCCCCGGGATCGGTGCTACCGTAAAGATGGCGACACCGAGGACCCCGAAATCCCGCAACCGCGGATGCTCTTTCCACTTCTTGTGCCCCCGCGCCTCGATCTTCCTCACATACGGCCCGAGCCACGGCACGGTCTTGAGCGCGTCCGAGTTCCAGACCACAAAAAGGCCCCCGAAGATATGCAACACGGTCACGATGAAGATCACCAAGACCATGTCCAGACCCATCACCACCCCCGAGGTCACCCCCGTGTACATCCCCACCGGCAGATGATAGACCAACAGGAACAAGGCGACCTGCATGAGCTGGCCGCTGATGAGGATCGCCGAGCCGATCCCCGCGACAAGGGCCACGAGAGGCAACCAGACGCGGGTCGCCCGGTCCAGCGGCGGCTCCCACGCCCAAGTGATCCGGCGAAGACTCGCGCTCCAACGGGACAGATGCCCACGATAGGAACCCGCCTGCGTGGACGGTTCCGGTGGCGGGAGAAGACCGTCCTGGGAGGCCATAAACCCAATTGAGCCCCGGCCTACTTGAGGTCACTCCTCGGGGTTTCGCGGGGAGGGACCGTATACCCCCCCAGGTTCCTTCTTGTGACGATGGGTTGGATCTGCGCTGCAGGCCGACGTTTCACCACGAGTCTCGTGTGGCCGTTCGATCGGTGCTGCGCGAACGCCGGCGTGGACGCCACACCGCGGCGCGAACCGACCCGGACCGCCCCGGGTCGCGCGCGCCCATGACGATACGGCGTGCGCGCCTGCACCACGATGAGTGTCACCAGGATCCCCGCCATGAAGCCGAAGACGATCGTCGCGAGCGCAAAATAAGCGGTCCACGGGTCCGGCCCGAAACCACCCACCCGGGTCACAAGCGGCGCTTCCCCCGAGCCGCCCCCGATGCCGAAAACGCTCCCCTCGCCGCCCCCCAGGCCTGATGACAGGCTCGCGATCATCGCCGCGTTGCCATAGAGCAACAAGGCCGATACCGGATCGTCCGACTCCAACGCCTCGGCGAACTCCTGGAACGACGCCGCCAGAAACGGTTCCAACCCGAGACGCCGCGCGTCTTCGACGGCCACGAGCGCCGCATCGCGCTGCCGGTCCAACCGGTCCTGGATGAGCGACTCGCTGCCGAGCAAAGAGAGCGTGGCATGCGCCGCCACCTGCGACTCCACCGCCAAATACAACGCCCCCGCATCCAGCCCTGCATCCTGCGCACCCTCGGAATCCCGCAACG
>CAYVRY010000261.1:0-2520 GCA_964452895.1 uncultured Halobacteriales archaeon | reverse complement strand
GCAAGGACCGCCACACCACCCCCGCCATCGACCTCGTGGGTCTCGACATATGGCATGAGGGCGACAACCTCCTCGTGAGGTTCAAGGTGGCAGAGCTCCAGGCGATCCCCGACGAAGATTTCCACCTGACGCTCGACCTGGGTGTCGTCGGCTCCGAATTCTGGGAGATCGGCCTCTACCAGATGCTCAACCCCGACCACCTCGACGAGGTCTACGCGTACGCCGGCCGCTGCATCACCTGGCACTGCGGCGAAGGCTACGCGCACGGCACCCTGGAGACGGTGGACTTCGAGGTCGAATACGGCTCCCCAGGCAGCTACACCGTCGACGTGCCTCTTGAGCACATCGGCGGGACGCACCAGCGCGAGGTGACCCTCCTGCGCGCCTGGGCCATGACATCGGACGTGAACCTGTTCTGGGGCTCACCCGGCGACGACGTCCAGGGCGACATCCACGTGATGCGGGAGACGGACATCCTGTACGGCGGCTCACCGCTTTGGATCGGCCACGAGGACGGGACGCCGGCCGATGGACATGGAGACCATTGAATCGAAAACGCCTTGGGCGGACCTGCCACCCGATCGTTGTGGCCACGGGCTGAGCACCAATCGGAAGGGGTATGAATGCCTGGGCCATCGCTGCCTGAAATGGAGGGAGCGTTCCGACTCGCCTGGCCGCGCAACTCCATTGCTCTCGCGGCTGTGGTCTTCATGTCGTTGGGATTGGCACGTCTCCGCCTCAGCAGGGCCGTCATGTCGTAACGGGAGATACCATGGACGATCACTCATCGCTTGAAGAGGCGATCAACGAGGACATCCGATTGGTTCCGTACGACCCGGCGTGGCCGGCACTCTTCAAGCTAGAACACGACCGCTTACGTTCTATTTTCCCTGAAGCCTTTCTTGGCGTGGAACACTACGGGAGCACGGCCGTGCCGGGTCTCAGCGCCAAGCCGATCATCGACATCCTTGCGGGCGTTGACTCGATGAAGACGGCAAAAACACTTGTTCCGCTCCTCTGCGAATCGGGTTACACGGCACCTTTGGAGTACAACACCGGGTTGGCCGACCGCCAGTGGCTCATGCGCTCTGCCAACGGGCATAGGACACATCACCTCATGGTGGTGGTCCATGGAGACGAGCAGTGGTACCGGCGTCTGGCCTTCCGCGACAAACTTCGAACAGATCCGGACTTGGCGAGCTCTTATGAATCGCTCAAGGCCTCCCTGGCTTCCCAGCATCCTCGGGATCGCGAGGCATACACGGCGGGAAAGAAAGCATTCATCAATGATGCTCTTTCTACTGGCGCAACATGACCTGTGGTTCCTCCCGACGGCTCGCTGCCCTCGTGGGGGGTAAACCTTGCCGTTGGATGGAAAAAAGGAAGTGTTGAAGATGCGAGGAGACCAGGTGGGTGACCCGATCCGATGGCGTATGCAACTTCCTGCTCCGCCGGAACGGGTGTTCGCGGCTCTTGACTCTGATGAGGGGAGGGCTTCTTTCTGGGCTGAATCGGCGGTCGAGACAAATGGCTATATCGAGTTCCGCTTCATAGGCGGCGAAGCCTATCGAAGCAGGTTGCTTGAACGGAAACCGCCACATGTCTTCGCAATCGAGTACTTTGGTGGTGTCGTACGATTTGTACTCTCGGCCGACGGGGACGGTGGAACGGACCTTTTGATGACTCACGAGGGCATCGGCCCCGATGAGTGGATCGAGGTGCACGCCGGATGGTTGAACGTGCTGTTCCCGTTGAAGGCGTGGCTTTTGCACGGCGTGGACCTCCGGAACCATGACCCCGACCGCTCGTGGGAGCATGGATACGCAGACCAGTAACGTGTAAACCCTTGGAAAGTCCTCGGCCCGAGCGTCCCCCGCGGATCTCCATACCGAAGGGTTATCTACTACGTGTCGGGGTTTTTTTGTATCTATATCCTTTGCGTCTGTTCCTTTCGAGAACCGGGGCCGAGGCCTTCTCCGGAATCCTGTCCACTATTCGAACAAGGGGCCCCGGTCCCTGGTAAAGTCTTAATTACCCATGCAGGCAAACAATCGTGCATGGAGAAACAAGTCGCGTTGCGGATGCTGATCGCGGCAGCCGTATCCGTCATGGTGTCTTTTTCCGTAGCCGGGACCACCCTCGCAGCCAAACCGTCCGACGTGGTGGGTTGGTCCAACGGGTTCCCCAGTGGTGAACATTACAACCTGAACATCCACGGCAAGAAGGCCGGGTTTGAGTGTGAAGGAAAGGAAGGCGGAGGGTCTATGTTCGTCCCCGAGTACGGCGACTCTCAGATCGAGTTCATACAGAACAAGAAGAAAAACAGCGACGTGGACAACCTGACGATCTTGGACGCCTGCGCCGGGTTCGACGGGGACGCCGCGCGGGCCCAGTTGCCCTCCGGCGAGTACCAGGTGTACGCCCGGATCCTTGCAAAGCCCTCCAAGACCGACGAGCCGAGGGAAGTCGTCTTCCATCCCAGCCTCGTTGAGGCATGCAACGATTCCGGCACCGAGAACT
>CAYVRY010000260.1:0-2522 GCA_964452895.1 uncultured Halobacteriales archaeon | reverse complement strand
TAGATCTGGATCCCTTCATCGGGGTCCAACAAGGCACAGCTGTTGTACACGGTGCCGGGGATCTCGTCGTCGGCGCGCGGGAAACCCAACAGGATGTGTCGCTCGGTCTCGGCGGCGAGTTTGGACAGGCGCCGCAGGGACTCCCCTTCCAGGGATTCGGCCAGGTCGTGAACGCGGTCGCCGATCAGGTAACCGGTCAATGCCATCTCGGGGAAGACGACGAGCTCGCCTTGCGCGGCACGGGTCTCGCTGATGATCGTTTCCAGGTTGTGGTCCTTGTCGGCGAGACGGGGGCGGGTGCATATGAGCGTCAGACGCAGCGGGTCCATGGTCCAGGCGGCCGGAGGCTGAAGGGCCGGTTAAACGGAGTGGTAAACCAGCAGCCCAATAGGGCAGTTCATTTATAGGTAGTTATAAGCACTTATTGGTGATTTATCCAATAAGCACATATAATCGGCTATAATCCGTTTTTTGCTGCAAATGGATCCCATCAAGAACCCCTTTTCTCCAGGGGCCGGCTCGCCTCCGCCCGAACTCGTGGGTCGTGATGATTTCTTGGAACAAGCCCGGATTCTGCTTGCCCGGGTATCGCAACGCCGCCCAGAAAAGAGCTTTCTCGTCACGGGGTTGCGAGGCGTGGGAAAGACCGTCCTCCTCAATGAACTGGAAAGGCTTGCCGAGCAAGCCCACTACCGCACAATTTTCATTGAAGCCCATGAGGCGAAATCTCTTCCTGCTCTCTTGGTGCCGGTGCTGCGGCGGAGATTGTTCGAGCTGGACCGAATGGCGGGTATGAACGACAAAGTGAAGCGAGGCTTGGCCGCCTTGAAGGGCTTCGTAGGAGCTCTGAAGGTTTCCATGGGGCAGATCGAGGTCGGGCTCGACATCGATTCGGAGAAGGGGATCGCGGATTCTGGGGATCTTGAAGTGGACCTCCCGGATTTGCTTGAGGTGGTGGCTGAGGCTTCGCAAGAAAAGGGGTCGGGCCTGGCGGTTTTCATCGATGAGGTCCAATATCTCAAAAAGAGCGAACTCAGTGCTGTCATCATGGCCATGCATCGAATGCAGCAGCGCCGTCTTCCCCTCGTCTTGATGGGTGCCGGGTTGCCAACACTTCCAGCCCTTGCAGGAGACGCGAAATCGTATGCAGAACGCCTGTTCGATTTTCCCAACCTGGGCCCACTCTCGCAAAACGACGCCTTCAGGGCGATTGGCCATCCGGTGAAGAAAGCAGGAGCGGACTTCGAGCAGGACGCACTCGAGGAGATTCATCGTTTGACCAGAGGATATCCGTATTTTCTCCAGGAATGGGGATATCAGACTTGGAACCATGCACAATCGTCCCCAATCAAGGTTGATGATGTTCAGAAGGCGACGAAAAAGGTCATGGAACGACTGGATCAGGGGTTCTTCCGGGTCCGGTTTGACCGACTTACTCCCAGGGAAAAAGATTGTCTGCGAGCCATGGCGGGTCTTGGCCCTGGACCGCACCAGACTGGTGATGTGGCAGAGACGCTGAAAATGAAGGTGACGAGCCTGGGCCCTCTTCGAGCCGGCCTCTTGAACAAGGGGATGATCTACAGCCCGGCTCACGGACAAATGGCGTTCACGGTTCCGCTTTTCGATGAATTCATGCTCCGCGCCATGCCGTAGGAGGGAGGGCTTGCATGGGAAAACGGAGCCCGTAATGTGGCCGTCCCCGGGGGAAAAGACGCTCAAACGGTTGTAGGTTCCGGCGGGGTCGGGCTACGCCCCAAAGACAAAACATATCCGATGGATGGTCGACTCAACCAGCATGGAAAGACCCTGGTGGCTGCTGGCGTTTCTTTTGCCGATGTGCTGCGGCGGCACGTTCCTGGCGGTCGTGATCGGTGTCGGGGGCGGCGGTCTCTTGAGCGGTCTGTTCTTGGGGCTGGGCTCCACGCCGTGGGGCGCGTTGTTCTTCGGCTCCTTCATGGGGCTCTCCGTCGCGGTCCCGTTGATCATGGTGGCGGACCGGAGCGCGCGCCGTAGCGAGGCTTGTGCCACGCACGATTAAGGCCCGGCTGGAGGGCCCATGTCAAGCGACCCACATGCTCATGTAGGGTGCAGCCTTGATGGCCGGTCTGTACGGACGGTGAGTCTGCATGTTCCGAACCATCGACCCGGCCACGGGCAAGGAGACGAAACGGTACGACGCGCACTCCAGTGATGACGTGGACCGGAGGTTGGCCGCGGTGCACGAGGCGTGGCGCTCTTGGTCGCAGGGCCAGGTGACGACGCGCGTGCCGCTGCTTCGGGAGCTCGCTCGCCTGTTGGAGGACCAGCGGGAGGACCACGCGAACGGGATCGTGAAGGAGATGGGCAAGCCGATCACCCAGGCGCGCGCAGAGGTCGACAAGTGTGCTCGGCTTTGTCTTTACGTCGCGGAGCACGGCCCGCGCATGCTGTCCCCGCAGTCGGATTCTTCGCACCCGGGAAAGACCTACGTGACGTTCTCCCCGCTCGGGCCGGTGCTCGGGATCATGCCATGGAACTTCCCT
>CAYVRY010000259.1:0-2547 GCA_964452895.1 uncultured Halobacteriales archaeon | reverse complement strand
CCTCCTTACGAGGACGCCGCCTGGTCTCTATCGGGACACGACGACGATCCGTGGGCGGGTGCCACTTTCGCCGCTGTCTACGGGGCGTCGGCGGATTATTGGAGCGGCGATGACGACCTTCTGCCTGCAGCGGGTCCCGCATCGGCAGACGTGGGAGGGGCAATCGCTGGTGCTGGAATCGGCGCTTTGTGGGGTCCGCTTGGTGCGGCCGTCGGAGCAGTGGTCGGGGGTGCCGCCAGTTCGATCGCCTATATGATCGATAATTAGGTCATGGCGGACGCGTTTGTGGCTTGTGGCGGTTCATTCTTTTCCCGTCTTTTCCTCCTTCAATCTTTTTTCGGGGTCGTGCTGGATTCCGACGCGAACATCGTGTTTGTCGAGGGGGGTTTGATTCCTGCGAGCGCCTCCCGCCGTGGCCGGAGGGAGTCAAGGCGACAATCATCACGGCTTCCGGCCTTTGCCGTTCATGGCCGACAATCAAGCGCATCCCGCGTGCTCAGTGTTCCCGGAAAACCAGTGAACTCCGCCCCACTCCGATCACATCGCCGGGAGTGAGCCGCTTTTTCTCGCCACGTTCGAGGCGGTTCCAGTTCAACCAGGTGCCGTTTTTGCTGGTGCGCAGGTCCAGCAGGTCGTAGCCTCTGTCCTCCGTCTTGAGGATCTCAGCGTTTTCCAGGCTGACGTAGGGGTCGTAGCTGAGGCTGATGGGAATGCCTTCTTTGCGCCCGAGAATCCATCCGCGTCCGTCCACCAGGTCCTTGGTCTCGAGAGGATAGATGCGGCCTTCGGCGAGCCCGTGGACGAGCAGGAGCTTCGGGCCGGGTTCCATGGCGGGGGGCCGCAGTTGGCTGAGGTCGACGGTTTCGTCCCGCGTGACGGGGCCGCCGGTGGTCTGGAGTCCGATTTTTCGGAACTCTTCCAGCAGTTGGTAGAACCGTTGCGGGTTGACCGTGTATTCCTTGGCTCGTTTGCCAGGCGCGTGGGGGTCTTGGACCTGCACGAGGCCGACTTCGATCAGTTTGTCCAGGTGGGCCTTGAGGCTCTGGCGGGAGATCGTGCGGTCCGGGTTCTCGCCGCTTCGCACTTGTCGCGGGGCGAGTTGGAGGTCCTGGAGCGCGGCGGGCTGACGCAGCAGGCGTAGAAGTTCCAGACGGCTGCTGTACGAGAGCGCCCGCAGGGCAGATTCCAGGGCGTCGTAGTCCACCGGTTCCTGGGCCCACACGCCCGGGTCATCCGGCGGGGGGGTCTTAGGCGTTCGCCTGGAGGGGAGGAAAGCGTCGAAGACTCCGGCCACGCCCCGGGGAGGGCTTCGGATGGTTGAAGTTGGGCAGCCGGGTGGCCGTGAGGGCAGGCCGATGGCTGCATCCCCGGCCCGGGGTTCTCCTGCGCTTTATTGGTCCGGCAGCGCGCTCGCACCTTCGTCGGCTTCTTCCCAGTAATGCATGCGGTACCAGACGGTGAAGGGTTGTTGGTAGGCGTAGCCCAAATTGTCGGCGGTGCGTACGGTGAACCGGAGGGTCCAGGGTTCTTCTTCGATATGGACGAAGTCGTGCTCGTCGTGCCCGGTGGAATTGATGTGGATCTCGATGGGCGAGCTCGCGCTGCGGTCTGCGTAGGTGTACCATCCGGAGATCGGTTTTTGTCGTTCCACGCGCAGCCGCAGGTCGTCGGCGCTTCCCGTCCCGGGGGCGGTCCAGGACATGGCCACGACGAGGCTCGCGAGGCCTTGATGGACTTCGAACACGTGGGTGAGGTTGTGGTTCGGGTCGCCGCAGTCGTTGCTGAGTGGGAAAAGGAGCGTGACGCCGCAGGAGATGAAGCCGTTCCATTCGTCTGATTGCTGGGTCGGTTCCTTGGACGGGAGCGGTTCCAGCATGACGTCGTGGCGGTGGGTGCCGTTTCCTTCGATCTGGACCATGCTGCTTTGCACGTGACAACAGGTGTGCACGAGGTCGATCCGGATGGCGCCTTCGGGGAGCGGCGAGGCGAGATACTCGCCGTTCTCGTCACTGGTGGTCTCATGGATCCATTCGGCGTCCTGGGTGAAGATGACCGTGACGTTCCCCACGGGATCCAGGTTCGTGTCGACAATCCTTCCTGAGACCCCGGGCGGCCCGACTTGGGAGCCGTCCCCTTGCAGCGGGTCGTCATCGTCGACGCAGCCTGCGAGCAAGGCAGCAAGGAGCAGGAGGGAGACGGCCACCACCGGACGCACCATGGGCAGCGGACGATTCTGCGAGGGGGGGTTAAGAGTTGCGTCGCCTGGCTTGCTGCGGGGGGACCGGGGGGCGGGTCGGGGCAAGCCCTGGGCCGGGGTGGATGGCCGTTTTTCCGTGGACACCGAGGTTTTTAAGAAAGACGCGAGTTGGCCCCTTCGCTCATGAAGGTCTCGATCGTGATCCCCACGTTGAATGAGGAAGAGGGCATCGGGGTCACGCTGGACGCTCTGGATCGGGACGCGTTCACGAAGCGGGGGTGGGCGTTGGAGGTCCTCGTGGTGGACGGTCGTTCCACGGACCGGACCCGGGAGGAGGCCAAGAAGCGCGG
>CAYVRY010000258.1:0-2585 GCA_964452895.1 uncultured Halobacteriales archaeon | reverse complement strand
TCAAGTCGCTGGGGTCCCGGGATGACGTCCACCGGGCGTTTTTCGGCAGTTACACAGGCGCCCACCCCGCATCCGGATGGGGGCGACGAAGCGGCGCGTTCGTCGTAGACATCATCGTGATGTTGGTCATCACCACGTTCGTCATGGGTTTCTTCGTCGCTCCCTTCGAACCCTGCGAGGAGGTCGATGCGCAGTTGTGTCTCATCATGAACGTGCCGGGCCCGGTGTCGTTCCAGGTCACCAACGACGACCCGGCAGGCGGGGACGTGGAGCCGTTCCATGTGTCCTTGCGGCACAACATGCACAACTACGTAACTTCCCTCGCTTTCCTCGCCTACTTCGTCGTGCTGGAGGCCTCCTGGGGCCGCACACTCGGCAAACAGGCCTTCGGGATCCGTGTGCTCTCCATGCGGGGTCCCTTCCCTTCGTTCCTCCAGGGGCTGGGGCGCAACCTGGCCAAGATCGTCCTCCCGCTTCTCCTTCTGGACTGGCTGTTGGGTTGGGCGGCCAGCGGCGACAAGCGACTGAGGGTCTCAGACATCCTGGTCAAGACGATGGTCGCCCGGAATTGAGGCCGGTGTCCACCCCGCTGACCGGTGCCCGGGTTCCTGGTCATCAGCCACACTGGCTGGCAACCAGCGGCCCGCTTCCCTTTCGCCACCCAAAGCATTTAAAGCGGACCTGTTTTCGGCGGCCCTTGCCCTGGTTGATCCGGGGTTCCGATGAGCGCGCAGCCTGGCTGCGCATGGAGGAGAAACACAATGCCAATCTTTGTACGGTTTGAAGTGCCGGATGAACTCTCGAAGCAGACCCTGGACGTTCTGGAGAAGGTCCGTGAAGGCGGCAAGATCGCCAAGGGGACGAACGAGGTCACCAAGCATGTCGAGCGGGGCCAGGCGAAACTGGTCGTCATGGCCGAGGACACCTCTCCGGAGGAGATCCTGGCCCATGTGCCGCTTCTGAGCGAGGAGAAGGGGATCCCCTATTCCTATGTGGGCTCGAAGAGCGAGCTGGGCCAATCCGTCGGCCTCGGAATCCCCACGGCCGCCGTGGCGGTCCTGGATGCAGGGGGCGCGGGGGAGCTCGTGGAGGACCTGGTCAAGAAGGTGAACGCGGCGGCGAAGCCCGGTGGCGAGGAGGCCACGGCGACCGCCGAATAGGCGGTCCGGGGTGAGCAATCATGGCAGTTGAAGGAATCCCTTCCGAGGTCGTCGAGATCATCGGCAGGACCGGCATGACCGGGGAGGCGACCCAGGTGAAGGTCCGGGTCCAGGAAGGCCGGGACAAGGGCCGGATCATCACAAGGAACGTGATGGGGCCGGTTCAACCGGGTGACGTGCTGATGCTGCGCGAGACGGAGCGCGAGGCGAAGAAACTGGGAGGTCGGCGCTGATGGAGGCCCGGACCTGCAGTTTCTGCGCGGACACCATCGAGCCCGGTACGGGCATGTTGTTCGTCAAGCGGGACGGCACGGTGTTCCATTTCTGCTCGTCGAAGTGCCGCAAGAACATGCTCGTTTTGAACCGGGTCCCAAGACGGGTCCGCTGGACGAAGCATTTCAAGCGCGCGGCCTGAACCGGTTCGGGTCTCTTCTTTTTCCTTCTTTTTCCTTGATGACGAGGGATGAAGTTGGCGCTCGAGAAGACGTTCGTGATGATCAAGCCGGATGCTGTGCAGCGGGGCCTGGTGGGCCGCATTGTGGCACGGTTCGAGGACAAAGGCCTGAAGATCCGCGCCATGCGGTTGGAGATGGCGGACCCGGAGGTGGTGAAGAAGCACTACAAGATCCACGAGGACAAACCCTTCTACAAGGGATTGATCGATTATGTCCTGTCGGGGCCGGTGGTCCCGATGATCATTGAGGGGGAGAACGCGATCGGCGTAAGCCGGGCGCTCATGGGCGCGACGGACCCCGCAGAAGGGAGACCCGGGGAGATCCGGTTCGACCTCGCCCAGCAGATCGGACGCAACATCGTGCACGGTTCCGACTCCGCGGAGACGGCGCGTTTCGAGATGGGGCTCTGGTTCCCGGACGAAGGGGTCGATTATAAGCGCTCTGCGGACCCGTATTTGTTCGAGTAGCGCGACGGCTTTATCCAGGGCAGGCCCCACGTCAAGTCATAGGTTGGTGGGCCATTCGGCCAGCGTGTGCATACCATAAACATCATAAAGGATGGTAGAGAGTATTCTTATCACGGACTATGGACGTCTGTGAGGCCTACACGTGAATGCAAGGTTGACTTTCCGGGATGACAAGGAACGCGATCGCTTCGTCAAGGAGTTGGACATCGACCGCAACGAGGTCGTCCTCGAAGGGATCGACCGCTACGCGTTGGACCATGCCCTCCTGGTGCACCCCACCTGTCCGGATGCCGTTGTGATCGGGCGCCATCTGCCCGAACTGCGCCTGCAGGGGGACCGGGGGGTCACGAACCTGCGCTCGCTCTATCTCGCGCGCCGGTCGGAGGCGGTGAAGATCCTGATGAGCCAGTCCGGGTCTGTGGACATCTCGCCGAGCCGCCTGTTCGTGGTACGCCGCGCCGCTTAGGCGCGCCGCCTGGCCCCGCCTGGCCCCCCGCCTGGCC
>CAYVRY010000257.1:0-2595 GCA_964452895.1 uncultured Halobacteriales archaeon | reverse complement strand
CCACGAAGTGGCATCAGGAGTTCGTGAAGGCGGCCGAGGAGGGCCGCGTGGTGCAGCGGGAAGGCAACGAGAAGCACCAGGAGTTCATCGCGGTCCGCGAGAAGGCGGACGAGCAGCACAAGAAGGCGATGGAACTCAAGGAGAAGATGATCTCGATCCGCAACGAGAAGCGCAAGGAGTTCGAGGCCCGGCGCCAGGAACTCAATGAGTACAACGAATCCGTGCGTCGTGAAGTCGCGGACCCGGAGAAGATGGAGGAGCAGGCGGACGACGCGCTGGATGCCCTCAAGAAAGGCGGAAAGATCAGTCTCTAGGAGACGACATCGTGCTCGGCGTTGTGATGGCTGGCGGCAAAGGGACCCGGTTGCGGCCGTTGACTCTGGACCGCCCGAAGCCGCTTCTGCCGGTGGGCGGGCGGCCGGTCGTGGAGTGGGGGTTGCGGTCGCTGGAGCGTGCCGGGATCCGCGATGTCGTTTTGACCACGGCGTACAAGCGGGACCTGTTGATGGACCGGCTCGGGGACGGTTCCGGTCTCGGCGTGAAGATCGAGTACGTCGAGGAGAAGGACCCCTTGGGGACGGCGGGGGGCGTGAAGAACGCCGAGGGGTTGATCGACGATCGCTTCATCGTGATGAGCGCCGACGTCGTCGCGGACGTGGACCTGGACGCCCTGGTCGCTTTCCATGAGGCGCGCGGCGGCCTCGCCACGATCGCGCTGACTGAGGTGGAGGACCCGACCCAGTTCGGGATTGTGGGGCTTTCCGAGACCGGGAAGATCGAGCGGTTCAAGGAGAAACCGAAACGCGAGGAGGCGTTCTCGAACCTGACGAACACGGGGATCTTCGTCGTGGAACCGGAAGTGCTGGAGCGCGTGCCCCAGGGCAAGAAGTTCGATTGGTCCAAGGACGTCTGGACCCACATGGTGGGGGAGGAACTCTACGGGACCGTGTTGGAGGGGTACTGGCGCGACGTGGGTCGGCCGTCGGAGTTGATCGCGGCGAACCAGGAGATGGCCGGGCGACTGGGCCGGGACCACTTCGGCGAGGTGGACGTGGCGGCGGGCGCTGAAGTGGAGCAGTCGGTCCTGATGGACGGAGTGCGGATCGAAAAGGGGGCGCGGGTCGCGGGGAGCCTGCTCTTGCCGGGGACCGTGGTGAAGGAGGGGGCGCGGGTCACGGATTCCGTTTTGGGGGAACAGGTGGAAGTGGGGGCCGGGGCGCAGCTGCAGGGCGTGGTGATGGGGACCGGCCAGAAGGCGCCGGAGAAGGCGCAGTGGAAAGACCGGTTGGTGCCCGAGCCGGAGCAGGGTTAGGGACCCGCCGGTTCCACTGTGGGCAACGCGCGATGTTTCTTACGAGGTGGCCGGACTCTCCGGCGGGTTCTCGCAGGCCACGTTCTCGTACTCCAGCGGGTTCATGTGGAAGTAGGATCCCCGGGGCAGGTGTTCTTCTTCAGGGCGGTCCAGCAGGTGCGCGTAGACGCCTTCCAGGGTGCGCACGTTCATGTTGCTCACGCAGTTCACCTGCTCTTTGGCGAAGTCGTAGCTCATGATGTCCGTCACGGGCGCGTAGCGGGCGCGGAAGTCGAGGGCGTCGCCGACGTGCCCGGCGCCGAGGCAGTGCCCGATCTCATGGGCGATCAGGTCGTACAGGCTGTGGGTCTCGACGTCGCCGCCGTTGATCGCGAAGCAGGTGAACCCGATCCCGGTGCAGTCCTCGGCGAAGACCCGGTTCGCGCCGTGCTCGTGCCCGCCGTGTTCATGCAGGGTCTCTTCACCCAGGATCTGGCATCCGAGCTGTTTGGGCTCCAGGCCGATCCCGGCGAAACCGACGGCGGCCGTGGAGACGACCACGATGTCGGGGTCCGCGATCGCGTCCACGGAGGGGATGTCCACGCCGACGGCGTAGACGTTGATCTCGAAGTGCTCGGCGAGCCACGGCTCGGCGTACTCCAGGATCCCGTCCCGCCAGGCCTGCGCCGCCATCCTGGAGGTCTCGATGTGTTCGGGGGTGCTCGCACCGGCCGGTGGCATGACGACCATGTCGAAGACGACCGTGTCCAGGTCGTACACGACGAACTCGTGGTACTCATCATCCCAGAAGTCACACGGGCCGTCGAAGGGTTCCTCGAGCCCGGAGTCGTCCTCGCTCTCGCAGAATTCGGGGTGGTCCGCGAGGAACTCCTGCAGCGCCTGCTCGTCGGCTGCGTCGGGATCGCCACCATCCGGACCGTTTGACAGTTCGTCTCCAAGGCAACCGGCGAGGGCAGCGGCCACCAGGACCGCGACCAGGATCATGCTGCGCATCAAGCCGTCGGTCCCTGTTGCCGTTATTAACCCTTCTGGTGATTTTGTTGGTCAAGAGAGGCGGGCATTTTGAGGCGCACTACGGTGGTTGACCTGCGTCCAGGTGGGGTGAGACCGGTCGCACCGATTCAGTTTGAAGCGATGAAGGGATATTGCAGACGATCCAGTATAGGGCTCGACGCGGCCCGGCAGGCAGCTCTTGACGGACCCCAAGGTGCGGGAGTTGTATTTGGGAGGGGGAGGGTAGTCCTTTCAGGAATGGACCAGCGGGGCGGTCGATCACGACCCTG
>CAYVRY010000256.1:0-2596 GCA_964452895.1 uncultured Halobacteriales archaeon | reverse complement strand
CACCACGCACCACCACGCACCACCACGCACCACCACCATTTTCTTTTCCCGGTACCTGGTTTTCGTGGGCGGGCACCCCCCCATCTCCTTCTCCCTCTCCCTCTTTACTCTCGGTTTTTGACGGGCCTACTGCCCCAGTCACGATTGCGACGGTACGTATCGTGCTGCACCGCACCATGATGAAAAAACGTCGCTTGATCCCATGTGGCGTGCATGTGAACGGGACGCTTCACTCGCCTGGCGTGCGAAGCGAAGGCAATCCGTCGGGACCCGCAGGCTCGCCCCGACCATTGACGGCGACGCCCCGGGACCTCTGCGCGGCCACGACGATCACGAACCAAAACATGCATGACGCGGGCCATGGAACACCCCGGAATGCACCCGGGATGGACCCATCGACGTCGAAGCCTGCAACCTGGACGGTCTGCACGCACAACGGTGGACAAGACGTGCAACCAAGCGCCGAACGGCTGCCGCCGAGCGGGTCACTCGACCTTCAGTTCGGCCACGTTGTGATGGCGCCGTGCGAGCTGACGGGCGACGTTGATGTTGCGTCCTGCGCGCCCGATGGCCTTCCCCTTGTCCTCGGCCTTCAAGGTGGCACGCACCAGGATCCCTTCCTCCTCCCCCTCCACCTTGACGGACTCCACCGTGTGCGGCTTGAACAGGTTGCGCACGAAACGCTCCACCTCCTCGTCGAACTCCAACACCTTCACCTCCTTCCCGAAGGTGTTCTTCAACGCCTGCAGGTTGCGCGCTGATTTGCCCAACGCGAGCCCCAGTTGCCCCTTGGCGACGAGGAACGTCAACTTGTCCTCCTCCTCGACAACATCGATGATGTTGATCTTCAAGGGCCCCGTGGCCGTCGGGGTCTCCCCCGCTTCCTTCTCCTTGAGAATCTGCTTGCGCGCCTGCTTGAGGATCACGTCCTCGGCGGTGGCGATGATCTGCATCGCCTCCATGGAAAGAGTCACTTCGGTCATAATCGGCACCTGTTGGATGAAATCTTGTTGGCCGGGCACCCCTCGGGGCTCATGTGGCCACAATGGGTCTATGCGGTCTCCTTCTTAAGTCCCATGATGTCGCTCTCACCGGGGTCCAGGACCGCCAGCGCCCCGACGGAGAACGGCTTGCCCACGGCGGGACCCAGCTCCATGCCGCGGCCCATGTACCGGTACACCGGGATCCCCTTGCTCGAGGCGGACGACTCGATGCCGTCGGCTTCCGGGTGGTTCGAGGCCAGCACGATGAGCTTGGCCTCCCCCTTTTCAATCGCTTTCCTGGTCTCGTCGCCGCCCAAGAGCACGCGCCCTGACTGGACGGCTGTCCGCAACGCTCGGTTCACATCCATAATATCACTCCGATGCGGCCTCAGCCGCCTGTGTGCCCTTCTCCGACTCGCCCTCGGAACCCGCCTCGGCGGGGGCCTCCGGCTCGCCTTCTCCTGACTCGATGCCCTCCATGAACTCCCGCGGCTCCGGCAGGGGCTCCGGCGGCGGCACCGTGCGGATCTCCGCCTGCACGAGCTTCGTCGGGTCCACCGCGAGCCGCACCGCGCCGGTGCCCAGGTTCACGGGCTGACCCACGATGATGTTCTCGGCGACGCCGTTCAGGCCGTCCATCTCCCCGCGCATGCCGGCGCGCAGCAGGTGGTCCACCGTGATCTCGAACGCCGCACGGGCCAGGATCGAGGACTTCTGGCCGGAGATCCCCTGCCGACCGATGGCCTTGACCGCCCCGTCGGCCGTCATCACGTCCGATACGAGCATGAGATGCCGCACGTCCACGATCAACCCCTGCTCACTCAGCGTGGCATGGGCCTCCTGGATGATCTTGTTGCGCGCCGCCTCGACACCCAGCACTTCATAGATGGCCTGGATGTCGTTCGTCGTCGTGTTGCGCGGGTCCACCCCTTCCACCTTGAGGACCTCCGCCAGATTGGAACCCTCGGAATAGATCACGTAACCCTCGTACTCCGGGCGCGTCTCCTTGCGGATCACCACCCGCTTGATCCCGTCGAGGCCCTTGACCTTCAATTTGGCCGCTTGGCCCTGGACCAGTTGCAGGCGCTTGAACCCCGGTTCATCCAGCACCACCTGGATCTCGTCCGTCCCCTCCACGCGTTCCGCCTTCGCCTTCCTGAGTTTCTTCAGGTACACCAGAAGATCGTCCGCGCTGAGGTTCTTCTCCTTCATCTTCTTCGGCTTCGGGCGGACCAGCAGCTTCAGTTCCACCATGTCCGCGTCCACGTCCGCGACGTTCTCCAGGTGCGTCGTCTCGATCTCGTGCGCCACGAGCTGCGCCTTGGACGCCTCCTCGCGATAGCCTTCCTTCAGGAAAATGTTCATCATGGGCGTCGACGGGGCGCGCCTTGCGTCCACGATCTCGATGAGCCTCGGCAGACCCAACGTCACGTTGATCTCAGCCACACCCGCATAGTGGAACGTACGCATGGTCATCTGCGTACCCGGTTCCCCGATGGACTGCGCGCCGACGATCCCGGACGCCTCCGTGGGGTCCACGGTGACCTGCCGGAGCGCCGCGTGCGCCCGGTCGATCACCTGCTCCAGGTCCTTCTTCGAGGTGCCCCGGTCGA
>CAYVRY010000255.1:0-2630 GCA_964452895.1 uncultured Halobacteriales archaeon | reverse complement strand
CTGGAGAACTGCCTGCCCATGGCGTACACGAACTTCGCCGGCACCCAGGAAAACCTCGTCTTCTGGGGCGGCGCCCAACTCTGGGACCCACGCGGCAAACTCAAAGGTCGCTCGGAACCCTACGAAGAGGCGCGACTGGAAGTGGAAGTGGACCCGGAAGAGACCCGCACCGCAAGGCCGCTGCGGCCCACGATCCGGGACACGCGCCTCGACTCCTTCTCGGAACTCCTGGAACTGCTGCGCTAGCGGGACACTTAAACGGCGCGCGGCGTTCGCCGCCGCGTGCGCGTACTCGTCCTCCTCTCAGGCGGCAAGGACAGCGTCGCCGCCACATACGTCGCCGATCAATGGGGGTTCGACGTGGTGGGGGCCTGCTGCCTGCAAGTGGTGGGAGAAGACAGCCACATGTTCCACCGCCCGAACAGCCGCTATGCCCCCATGGTCGCAAGAGCCATGGGACTCGAGCCGTTCACGCGAGAGACGCAAGGCGAACAAGAGAAGGAACTGGACGACCTGGAGACGCTGCTTCGCCAAGCGCGGGACGAAACGGGCGCCGAAGGCATCGTCTCCGGGGCGCTCGCGAGTGAATACCAACGGCTGCGCATCGAACGGATCGGGCACCGCCTTGGGCTCAAGACCTTCATGCCGCTTTGGCACAAAGACCCGCACGACTACATGGAGTGGCTCATCGCCGCACGGTTCCACGTGCGGTTCGTCGCCGTGGCCGCCGAAGGCCTCGGGCGCGGTTGGCTGGGCAGGTTGCTCACGCCACGCGCCTTCGAAGCGCTCTCGAACCAGGCGGACCGTTTCGGCTTCCATCTGGCCGGGGAAGGCGGCGAATACGAGACGCTCGTCGTGAACGGGCCCGGTTTCCGGCGCCCCCTGATCGTGGATCGGGCCGCTTCCAACTGGACGCGCGATTCCGGCTCCTGGGAGATCGAAAGCGCCCACCTGGGGCAGGAACAGACCGTGGTGCCCACGTTGCCGGACGAATAAGCAGCCGGCTCTTCTTGCTCAAACCCCGGCGGCCAGCAGGAACGCATGGCGCAGCCCCGCCACGAGCCCGAAACCCAGGATCGCCCCAAGCAGCACCGTCCGGACCTCGGCCCATCGCCCGGCCCGCAAGGAATCGGGCAGAGACAGCAGCAATACCAAAGCCACCGCCACCGCGAACTTCGCCCAGAAATACCCCCATCCACCGATCTGCGCGACGACCCACACCGACAACGGACCCGGCGCCCCCATCGTCTGTCCCGCCGCGTCGTAGGGATCCCCCACCATGAGCAGCACCACCCAGCCCTCCAGGACCTGCGCGAACAAGGCGAGCACGCTCAGCCCGTCCACCCAGACGCGCGCCCACACCGCGTACCGATGCAGGAACGCCCCCACCGTGTAGGCCCCCACCGCGATCAAGGCCGGCGGCCCCACGGCCAATACCAGAAGAAGCGCGCCGTCGGAAGAAGGCCGCAACGCGCGCACCGCCTCGTTGCCCGCGAACCACCCGTCCTGCACCGGCCACGGACCCTGCAGGAACCACAGGAGAAGAAAACCGGTAAAGAACGCGAGATGGAAACAACCCAGGGAAAAGAGCGCCCGGCGATGGGAATGGATCCGGTTGCCCAGGGTCACGCTGTACTGGACCACCACGACCAGGGCCACCGCGACCACCGCGATCCACCATCGCAACCGCGTCGTCGTCCCGTCCATGAACACGATCCAGAACAGACCGACGGCAAGAAAAAGGAGCACACTGGCCAGGAAGCGGCGCGGGCCCTTCTCGCGGCCGCCCGCCTCGATCCAGAACGCGAACACCAGCGACGCGATCACGAAAGCGACCATCAACAAGACGATCAGCGGCGAGACCGCGAAAAACGCCCACGGGAACCGGAACAGCTGCGCCGCCGCCAGCGTCGCCAGGAGCGGAGCCAGGGCCATGTACGGCACCAAGGCCAGGATGAACGGTGTGTCGATCCGTACGCGCTTCGACCAGCGCGCGGTGGGCCGGGCCGCCAGGAACACCCGCATCGCCAACACGAACAACACGACCATCACGGCGAACGCGGCGGTCACCCCCGGTTCCGGTCCGACCTCCACACGGATCCCGCTGACCGTGATCGCGTCGCGGCCCAACGCGCGGGCCACCACCGGGTAGGCGACACTCCAACGCAACCAAGCACGCACATCCGGGACCAACAGCAACAAGAATACGAGCAGACCCGCCGCGCCGGCCGCCCCCGCCCAGACCGGGACCAGGTGCCACGGGACCCTTCGGCCTTCGTCTTGGTCCGACCCGGCCGGGTCGTCGTCTGGACCCACCTTCTCATCGGGCTCCTGCACGCGGCGCGGGAAGCGCCCCCGCTTGAAAAAGACCCCCCGGTCTCCCGTGTCGCCGCGATCACCGGCCCCCGTACCCGGACGCTTCAGATCCCCATGGCCATCCGGATCGCGTTGCGGGTCCCCGGCACGAGCCCCACCATGATGATCGCCAGTTTCACCAGGCCCACCAGGTCAGGATACTTCACCATGTCCGTTCTTGAATAGACATCGATCAGGTAGACCACCGCGAACGCCACCGCGATCTTCAACGGGATCATCACGAAACTCGCCGAGTAGTCCGACAAAACGGGCAG
>CAYVRY010000254.1:0-2631 GCA_964452895.1 uncultured Halobacteriales archaeon | reverse complement strand
GAGCCGCTTAAGGCGCTTTCTGTTGGGTGGGGCGAGAAAGGGCAAGCATCGGGCACAAGGGGTTGCCTTCTTCTGACCCCCTACCCCCCGATGAGTTGACTCAAAGGGGTTCACCCTCGTTCGTCGCGTCGTTCCACTCGCTCACGCTGAGGCCGTAGTCCGCCAGGCGTCCTGCGACCTCCTCAATCGTCGCCACCCGTTGAATCTCGACCCGGACCGGATCGCCCGGCCGGAGGGCGAGTCTTCGGGTCCATTGCTTCGGGAACACGATGCCCAGACTTTTGCCGATGCGTCGAACGTGGAGAACCGGAATATCCTGCACCCCGCAAACCACGGATGCCCCTGATACTACAAGGGATATGCGTTATTGTACTGATGGTTGTAAAAGACTTGGGGCTGCCCATGGTCGACTCCGCGCTGTTCGGCCGACCGCCTCAATACGTCGTCACCGCGAGTTCAGGGACATGCTCGAAGTGCTTCCGGTTCCGGGTGAGGACCGAGGCCCGCTCCTCCAAGGCGATCCCGGCGACCTGCGCGTCGACGGGGTCCACCATCTCTCCCCTGCGCATGAGCCGTCCGCTGATCCGCCCGGCGCGTGCGGCATGGCGCGCCTCGAAGGAAAGCACCGTGTACGCGTCCAGGACGGCCTCCACATTTCGGCGTTCTCCCTCGGGGCGGTCCGCCCGCTCCACGCCTTCGTAGAGTTCGAACACGGCCGGGGTCGGGACCCAGAGCATGGCGCCCTCGGCCTCCATCTTTTCGACGACCTTCCGCGCCTGCTCGTCCCCCCGCAACAGGTCCACGAGCAAGGTAGTATCCACGATCATGGAAGACCCAGCCTCCGCCGCCGGTTCTCGAGGTGCTCCCGGCGGTTCGCCTCGATCGCGTCCGCCACTTCCTTCGCCGCCTGGGGATCCATGATCTGCGCCAACTCGGTCAATGAGCGGCGACGGGCGAGCCGGCGCACGGTGTCACTGAACGATTCGCCGGGACGCTTGAGTGACAACAGCGCGTGGTAGGCATCCTCCGACAGGGAAATGGTGCGGCTCCCCATGCATTCGACATATGTGTAGTCTGTGTATATATACTCTGTGTACCTGGATTGGTGATCACTCATCCCCGCCTGCTCGGCCTCGACGAAGGCCCCTTCACGTTCGGCGCGGACGTGGTCCCTGGAGTCCTGACCCGCGGCGCAACCCCACCGGGGCGAGGCTGCAAGCGAACCATTAAAAAAGAACGGGTCCTGACATGCGCTGTCAAGGTTCAGGGTGGCTGAGTGGGAATGAACAGGGATACGGTGACCGGTATCGTGGGTGCGCTGGTTCTCGTGGCGGCCATGGCGGGCGTCTTCTTCTACGAACGGGGCCAGTTCCACGAATACACGGTCGCCTGGGAAGCCGGCGAGGAGAACAACAACACGACGGACGGAGATCTCTTGTCGCACGGCGGGCAAGAACGACACAGGTTCGCCGTCCCTGCCGTGAACGACGGCCTCGTCAAGGACATCACCGTCCACGTCACATGGGACACGAACACGGCTGACGAGTTCGGCGTCGACGCGACCGGACCGGACGGGACCACCAAATCAAGTCGCGACACGGGCGGCAGCGTCACGATCTTGGTGCCCGTGCAAGACGCCCCACCGGCGACCATCACCGCGGACCGCGACCCGGACGCCGCACTCGGCCAAGTCTGGAACACCGTGAACGAGACCGCCATGCAGGCCGGCCAGGGATCCTGGGACGTCGTCGTCACCCTCCACGACGCCATGCGGCCCCACGAGATCGAGGTGCTCGACCCCGAGGAAGGCGAAAACGATTACCAGCTCACCTTCACCTGGTCCACATGGGAACCGGTGGTGGAATAAAACCGGAGGTCCCATGTTGAACTGGGCGCGCAACAAATCCATCTGCGCGCCCCGCAGAGACAAGCACCGGCGAACCGGCCACCACCCGGTGCTGCTCATCCCGTTCGCCCTGCTTGTCGTCCTGGCCGGTTGCTTCGCGCCGCCGGAATCCGGTGAAACGGACAATGAAGACGAAGGCCCCCCGGCGCTACCGCCCTTCCCCTCCGACGCCTCCATAGGAACCACCCGACTCTTCGCCCGCGTGGACGAGCCCGGATACCCCGAAGGGATCCTCGTCGACGGCGACCGACTTTACGTGAGCAGCGCCGGGTTCGTCGAATCCGGCGTCGTGATCGAATACAACCTGAGCACCGGGAAGCGGCTGCGCACCATCGAGTTCGAACCCCCGGGCGAAGTGCGTGGCGACGAACGGGGCGCGCTCGGGATGGCGAGCGACGCGCAAGGCCGCGTCTACGCTGCGGAACTCATCGGGGGTCGCATCGTCCGGTTCGACCCGGATGATCGCAACGACACCGGGACCACTTACGCCGAGATCCCCGACCTGCCCCCATGCACGCAAGCCCCCCTGGAACCCTGCTCGCCCACCCGTGAACCGCAACCCCCCGTGCCGAATTATCCCGCCTTCGGACCCGACACCGCGCTCTACGTCAGCGACACCTACCAACATACAATATGGCGCATCCCGCCCGGGGGCGGGGAAGCCCAACCATGGTACCAGGACCCCCGCTTCGAGACCGCCCAGTTCGGCATGAACGGGATCGCCT
>CAYVRY010000253.1:0-2642 GCA_964452895.1 uncultured Halobacteriales archaeon | reverse complement strand
AACATCGCCCTCGGGCAACAAGACGCAAGCCGGGAGGAAGTGGAGGAAGCCGCACGGGTGGCCGGAGCCGCCGAGTTCATCGACCGGCTGCCCGAAGGCTACGACACCCTTGTCGGGGAACGCGGCCTGCGTCTCAGCGGCGGGCAACGACAACGCATCAACCTCGCCCGCGCGGTCCTGCGCGACCCCGCCGTCATGCTTCTCGACGAAGCCACCAGCAGCGTGGACGTGCGCACCGAGGAACTCATCCAACGCAACCTCGCCGTGCACCGCGACGACCGGATCACCATCGCCGTCGCGCACCGGCTCTCCACGGTCCGCCACGCTGACGAGATCGTCGTCCTCGTCGACGGCGTCTGCGTGGAACGCGGGCCGCACGACGAACTCGTCGAGAACGGCAGCGTCTACGCCGATCTGTGGCGGGTGCAGAGCGGACAGCTCCATGGGGCGTCCACCTCCAAGGCGACGGTGTCTTAGGCCACCCATCAGTTCAAACACGCCGTGACAAGCGGCATGTCGCAACCATGGAACCACAACGCCATGGTCGGCCAAGCGGCAGTGTACAGGAGACCTTCCGCGACCAATATGGGATTCCCGGCCACAATTCCTGAGGCTACGATCGCCAGCACCCCCAGAACGACCAAGCCCCACATGGAAGCCGTCATCGCCCACTCATGCCGCCGCAGAACCGGCCAAAACGCCGCAATAACCGCCCCCGGAAAAACCAGAACCACGGTCACGGAGTAGATCCCGTTCGTCGCGCCCAGCACCGCGACCCAGACGAGACCCAAAATCAGGTAGATGCCTGCCGCAAAGGACAAAGCGGCCCAAACCCGTGGGATCCAGGTATACGCCAACAACCAGAGCCCCCCCAAGACAACCCCGGAGGCGGCCACGAACACGAACGGGAAAACCGGTCCCAGAAACGGCGCTATGACCATCATCAGGTAGCTCACAACGAGAGAGACGGCGATGATCGTCGGCCGGTGGTACACGATGTTCCGTGTCTGCCCGGTGGCCGCCGGCTGGGCCTGGTCTGACATGGGGGTGAGATGGAGTGACCCGATTATGAGGATTCCGACCTCCGTCGGGCCTCGTGCCGCAACAGAAAAGACCGGGACCCCCCGGAGCCATTGGGAAACACACTTACGGGCCGCCCCGCTCGGCCGCCCTAGGAGAGTCAAGACATGGGGATGACGCTCGCACAGAAGATACTCGCCAAGAACGCCGGCAAAGAGTCCGTGCGGCCCGGCGACCTGATCGACGTCCAGGTGGACGTCGCGATGATGCACGAGGCGGCCGCCATGGTGCGGCCCCAGTTCGAGAAGATGGGCGCCCCCCGGGTGTGGGACCCGGACAAGGTGATGACCACGCTGGACCACTGGGTGCCCGCCTCCGACGAGGCCTCCGCCGGCATGCACCGCGTGATCCGCGAGTTCGTGGAAGAGTGGGGACTCCAGAAACACTTCTACGACATCGGCGAGCACGGCATCTGTCACCAGATGCTCGCCGAGAAAGGGTTCGCCCAACCGGGACGCATCGTCGCGGGTACGGACAGCCACACGAACACGGTCGGGGCACTCGCCACCTTCGCCACGGGGATCGGACCCACCGAGATGGCCGCGATCCTGGCCACCGGGGAGATCTGGCTCAAAGTCCCCGAGAACATCCAGATCGCCGTGACCGGGAAACTCGGCGAAGCGGTCTACTCGAAGGACGTCGTCTTGGCCGCGATCAAGGAGCTCACCACGAGCGGCGCACGCTACAAGGCCGTCGAGTTCCGCGGCGAAGCCATCGAGAACCTGCCGGTCTGGCAACGTCTGACCATGTCGAACATGACCACGGAGATGGGCGCGAAGGCCGGGCTGATCGCCGCCGACGACAAGACCTACGACTACCTGGAGAGCCTGGAGAACCCGCACACCGGCTACGTCGCCCCGGACCGCTCCCAGATGGACCGCTGGCGCAGCGACGACGACGCGATCTTCGAGGAGACCCTCGTGATCCACGGCAACGAACTGGAACCCCAGGTGGCCGCCCCGTTCAGCCCGGACAACGTCTCCCCCGTTTCCGAGCACGAAGGGCTCAACGTGGACCAGGTCTTCATCGGCTCCTGCACGAACGCCCGCTGGGAGGACCTGCTGGTCGCCGCGAGTTACATGGTCGGCGAGAAGGTCCCCAAAGGCACGCGCGTGATCGTCTCCCCCGCCTCCACGGACATCTACAAGCGCGCCCTGAACGAAGGGCTCGTGGAGATCTTCACGGAGGCCGGCGCCATGGTCACCCAATCCACCTGCGGCCCCTGCTTCGGCGCGCAAGGCGGGCTGGTCGGCGAGGACGAGGTGTGCGCCTCCACGTCGAACCGCAACTTCGTCGGCCGCATGGGGCACAAGAAAGGACGCGCCTACCTGATGAGTCCCGCCACCGCGGCCGCCAGCGCCATCGCTGGCGCCATCGCGGACCCCCGCAAGCACAAACAGAAGCCCTTGTCGCTGCGCACCCGTGAAGGGCTTCGGGACCTGGACGTGACGAAGGAACTGGCGGTGGTGGCGGAATGAGGACCCGATGCCGCGGCAAGGCCTGGCTGTTCGGCGACAACATCGACACGGACATGATGGTGCCCGGGAAGTACCTCACCCGGC
>CAYVRY010000252.1:0-2705 GCA_964452895.1 uncultured Halobacteriales archaeon | reverse complement strand
TCGAACGCGAGACCCTCGAACCGGAATCCTTCGGCATCAAGAAAGTCACCGCCGACGCGATCGCCACGCAACCCCCCGAAGAATCCGCCCAGACCCTCTTGGCCATACTCGACGGGGAACCGTCGGCACGCGCCGACATCGTCCTCCTGAACGCCGCATGCGCGATCCACGTCGCCGGGATCGCCAAGGACATCGACGACGGCGTCGAGAAAGCACGCGACTCCATCGCCAGCGGCGCGGCACGAAAGCGCCTGGAAGCCTACGTAAAATCCACCGGCGGCACCCTGATCACCCGCACCGTAGAGAACGCCTGACCATGCCCGAAGACGAAACCCCGGGGACCGGCCCCCATGAATCCCAACCCACCCGGCTGATCAGCCGACTGCGCGCCCTGGCGAACTTCACCCTGCTCGTGGCCGGGCTCCTTTTCGTCATCGGCTGGCTCGTCGTCATGGGCGCCGCGGAATCCCTGCAGGAAGAGACCATGAGACGCCTCAGCCAAGGCGTCGGGACCATCGGCTTCATCGCGTTCGTCGCCTTCATCACCTCGATCATCAGCATCATCATCGAAAACCGCACCGGACCCCAACCCGAAGAGGAGGAAACCGCGTGAGCCTCGACTTCCTGCGCCGCATCCTCGAACAGGTCCAAGGCGCCGTGGACGACGGCTATTACCGCGAGTTCGCCCGCACGCACACGGCCCCGGAGCCGGCCCCCAGCCTGAGCGCGGCGATCCGCCGCGACGCCCCCTGGGCCTTCATCGCGGAAGCAAAACCCGGGTCCCCGCAGGCCGGACGCCTCGCCGACGACGACGCCGCGCTGCAACGGCTCGTTGCGACCTACCGCGACTACGGCGTGACGGGCATCAGCGTGCTCACCGAACGCGAGACCTTCAACGGATCCCTCGAACTCCTGCAGCAGACCGCAAGACCCTCCGACGACGAACCGCGCGTGCCCGTGCTGATGAAGGACTTCGTCGTCCATGACGACCAGCTCGCCGCCGCGCGCAGCGCCGGAGCCAGCGCCGTACTGCTCCTGCAACGCGTGATCCAACGCGGCGCGACCCCCTGGGACCACCCCGACGACGCGATCGCCGCCGCGCACGGCCACGGACTGGAAGTCCTGCTGGAAGTGGACGACGGTCAGGCCTTCGAACACGCAGCGACCACGCAAGCGGACATCCTCGGCATCAACAACCGCGACCTGGGCACCCTGGAAATGGACCCGGACCGCGCCATCGACATCCTTCGCCACCGACTCCACCTCGTCCCGGACACACCCGTCTTGTCGCTCTCCGGGATCGAGAACCGCGCCGACGTGCTCGCCAACCAGCAAGGCGCCGCCACGGGTGTTCTCGTGGGGACCCGCCTCATGACGACGAAAGATCCGCGCGCCACGTTGCGCGCGTTGCGCGGGCTCGCCCACGTCAAATGCTGCGGCGCCGGCCATGGCGAGGACCCCCCGGAATCGATCCGGGCGCTCGCCGGCGCCGACGCCGTCGGCGTGGTCGTCAAGGCCGACGCCCCGCGCCAACGCGACCCGGAAGACGCCCGCCGACTGTTCGACCGCTTGCCCCAAGACCAGGAACACGTACTGGTCACCACGCACCCCGAGCCCCACGAACTCGCCGCGCTCGTCGAACAGACCCACGCCACGCACCTGCAATGGCAGATCGAAGCAACCCCAGACCAACTGCAGGAACTGAAAAAGGCCCTCCCTCCCACGGTCTCGATCATCGCCCTGCTTCGCCTCGACGAAAAAACCGCGGCCGGCGACAACGTGGACGAGACGATCCGCCACGCAAAATCGCTCACCCCGCACGCCGGGCGGCTCCTGCTGGACGCGAAACCGAAACAAGGCGACCCCCCCGGCGGCACGGGGCACACCACGGACTGGAGACTCGCCGCCGGGATCGTCAAGGCTCTGCGGCCTTACCCCGTGGTGCTCGCAGGCGGACTCGACCCGGACAACATCCAGGCAGCCCTGCGTACGGTCCGGCCCTGGGGCGTGGACGTCTCCAGCGGCACCGAGACGCCCAAGCGACCTGGGCAAAAGGACCCCGTCCGGGTGCGCGCGCTCCTGCAAAACGCCCGCCGGGTGCTGAACCTGGGCGAAGAGAAAGACCCCACGGAGGTGGACCGACTTCGTGTCCTCTGAAAAAACCCAAGAAGAAACCGCGCTGGGATCGCTGCCGATGGACGGCAAGTTCGGAAGGTTCGGCGGGCGCTTCGTCGCCGAGACCCTCATGCCCGCGCTGGAAGAACTCGCCGCCGCGTACGACGAAGCACGCCAGGACGAAGCCTTCACGCGCGAACTGCACGACACGCTCGCCGAGTTCGGCGGTCGACCCACGCCCCTCTACGAAGCACGCCGGCTCACCGAAGCGACCGGCGGCGCCCGGATCCTGTTGAAACGCGAAGACCTCCTGCACGGCGGCGCGCACAAGTTCAACAACGTCACCGGGCAGGCCCTGTTGGCAAAACGCATGGGCAAGACCCGCTTGATCGCGGAGACCGGCGCCGGGCAACACGGCGTGGCGAGCGCACAAGCCGCCGCGGCCACCGGGCTGCCCCTCGTGGTCTACATGGGCCGCCGGGACACGAAACGCCAGAGCCTCAACGTCTTCAAGATGCATCTACTGGGTGCCGAAGTGGTCCCCGTGGACGCCGGGTCCGCCACGCTCAAGGACGCGATCAACGAAGCGC
>CAYVRY010000251.1:0-2710 GCA_964452895.1 uncultured Halobacteriales archaeon | reverse complement strand
ACCCCGTTCTCATGATGGGTCGTGTTCAAGGTGAACACAAAGGGGGCGTCCCGGGCCACATGCAGGAGTTTGTCGTCCAGGTAGAACGCGACCATGTCCACGTCGAGATTGTCCGAGGCCTGGGCGGCCAGCTTGACCTCGGCGTCCACCGGTTCATCGGGGAAGATCGCCTTGATCGTCGGGCGTTCATGGTCGATGGCCGCCGCGAACAGACTGCAGCAACGGGAGCTGGCGCTTCCCTTCAGACCACCGTCAGCTTCTCTCAACGAAAGCCGCTCGGCGAAGTCCCAACCGTTGCCGCCGTTGTGCAGGAGCACCACGCGCTCCGGGCGGTCCACGTCGCCGTTGGCGAAGCGCAGATGTAGCGTGACTTGGTGGTTCTTGTTCTGATCGTCGCCGATCGTCACTTGGTAGACCGCGATGGCGTTCGTTCCACCGGGGATCGATTGTGAGGCGTCCGGCAGGTTGTTCGCAGGCCATTGGACCACCTCGATCCGTTCGGATGTCGCGTCCCTTGCCGGGGTCACGACGATGCGATGAAGTTGTGGGTCCCCGGTGACCACGGCGAGCGGTCTGCCTGCCTCCAGGTTCACCCCACTCACGGCGTAGCCCGCCACGGCGCCGTCCGGGAGATCGGTGAGCGGTTGGGCGGTGACGTTGGGGATCTTGAAGTCCGAGTCGCCATATTCCACACGCAGCGGCTCTTCCTCCGCCTCCTGAGTCTCTTCTTCGACTTCCGGGCAGCCGAGACCGATCCGTTTGTCCTGTTGGACCGCAGCCCGTTCGTTCATGGACGGGTGCAGGCGGTATTCTCCGTCGAAAACCAGATCGGTCCCCGACGGGTTCGAAGGCACGGACACCTCGTAGGTGTGCGTGTTCGCCTTCCCGGAAAGAGCCAACCATTTCACATGGTGCTGGCTCCCGATGTATTCGCCTTCGTTCGATGTGTCCACTTTTGAGACGGTGACGCCGGAGGGCGGTGCTTCGTCGAGGATCCAGGAACTGGTTCCGGGAGGCGTGATCATCTTCAACGTGACTTGGAGGGTTTCTCCGGGTTCCACGCAGGAGGGCATCTCGCGGTACGCGCCGCAAAGGACGTCGAAGCGGCTGCTGCCGCCGATGTTCTTCGTGCCCCCGTTGTCTGCCTGGTAGGTGCCTTCGGCATGGACAATGCCGGCGGTCTCCGCACCGATCAGGACCCGGTAGGAGATCGTGTGGATGTTCGGGTCGTCCAACGACCATTGGACCGTGATCGGTCCAGACCCGGAGGAACGCGTGCCCTCGTGGCTGACCTGTGAGACGTTCCACCCGGCCGGGAGCTTCTCTTCGACGGAAAGCTCGTTCGCACCTTCCCAATCGACCGCGATGTCGACCCGGATCGTCTTCCCGCACTGGACCGTGCCCGGGATCGTCCGTTCCAGCTCGCCTTCTTCAGCGGCCAGACTGACGGGGATGAACAGCGGCGCCATCAACAGGACGGCTGCTGCGATCAATGCGGTCGCGGTGCAGGTTTTTCTCCGGTTCGATTGTTTTTTCATCTCGATATACTCCCCTTTGGTTTTTTGTGACCAGCAGGCCACCCGGTTGTTCGTTCCAGCAGGAACGTGTGGATAAGAGGTTGTAGAGGTATGAAGACCCCGTGTGCCGGTTTGTGGGCCCCGGTCGGGCCTTTCGCCTTGGGCACGCGTTGGTGCCGATTCCCGGATCACCATGCCCAATCCCACTCCCAGCTCAGGTTCTTCGCGGCCAGATCGATCACTTTTGTGCGGCCCAGGTATCCCACGCCGACCACGGCGACCGCTGCGATGAGCATCAGGTAGGGCCAGAACAGAGTTCCTCCAGTGCCCGTCCCGTCGCCTTGGGTCGCCCCGGCCACTTCGAAGTTCGCCACGGTCAACGTGCCTTTCTGGGAGTCGGTCCAGCCGGCTCCGTCGGTGACCTCGATGCTCAGGTTGTGCAGACCGTTCGGGAACCGAGCCGTGTCCATGGTGAACGCGTAGGGGGCTTCCCGGGCCACATGAAGCAGCCTGGAATCCAGATAGAAGGCCACCAGGTCCACGCGGACGTTGTCCGTGGCGTCGGCCACCAGCTCCACTTCGCCACTGAGCGGGCCGCCGGGCAGACTGGCTGTAACCACCGGGTGTTCCCGGTCCACGGCGACGGCGAACAGGCTGCAGCACCGGGAGCCTGCGCTCCCTTTCAACTCGGTACCCGATTCCCGCAGCACGAGACGATCCGCGTACTCCCAACCGTCGCCGTCATCGTGGAGCAGCACGGCGCGATCGGGCTCCCCGAGGTCGCCTGCCGGGAAGCGGAAGTGGAGCGTCACTTCATGGCGCGCCGTGTCTGTGCCGCTGCCGATCTTGACTTCGTAGATCTTGTGGGAATCCGCGCCGCCCGGAATCGGTCGCGATGCCCCAGGATGACCGCTTGCCGGCCATTGGATCACTTCGATCCGTTCTGAGGCGGCGTCGCTCCCGGGCACCAGGACCACCCGGTGCAGGGTGGCTCCTTCCATTTCGAGCGCCACCGGCTCGCCGGTTTCGAGACTCACCCTGCTTGCGGCATGGCCTGCGATCGCGCCTTCTGGCAGATCCGACATGGGGTCCGTTTTCACGGTGGGCAGACTCAGGCCCGTGTCACCGCCGGTGGGGACCGCGCCGGATCCTCCCCCAGCGCCACCGCCTGCTCCTCCCCCAGCGCCACCGCC
>CAYVRY010000250.1:0-2755 GCA_964452895.1 uncultured Halobacteriales archaeon | reverse complement strand
GCGGACTTCGTCGCCAAGGAGGACATCATCCCGGGCACCCGGGTCTCCTTGAACCAGAACAACCTCACCGTCGTGGGCGTGCTTCCTTCATCCAAGGACCCCATCGTCTCCGGTGCGGAGGTGATCTCCCGGCCCGAGGTCACCTATTCCATGATCGGCGGCCTGGACGAGATGATCCAGGACGTGCGCGAGACCATCGAGTACCCGCTGACGAAACCGGAGCTGTTCCGGGAGATCGGCATCGAGCCCCCCAAGGGCGTCCTTCTCTTGGGTGTGCCCGGCACGGGCAAGACCATGCTCGCGAAGGCCGTCGCCCGGGAGACGAACGCGACGTTCATCCGCCTCGTGGGCAGTGAGCTCGTGCAGAAGTTCATCGGGGAGGGCGCCCGGCGCGTCCATGAACTCTTCAAGCTCGCCGAGGAGAAGGCCCCCAGCATCGTGTTCATCGACGAGATCGACGCGATCGGTGCCCGCCGGACGGATGACGGCACCTCCTCGAACCGTGAAGTGGAACGCACGCTCATGCAGCTTCTGGCGGAACTGGACGGTTTCGACCCGCGCGGTGATGTGCGCATCATCGCGGCCACGAACCGGCCGGACACGCTGGACCCCGCATTGTTGCGTCCCGGGCGGTTCGACCGGATCATCGAGGTCCCCTTGCCCAGCGAGGACGCCCTCGTGGAGATCGTGCATCTTCACACGAAGAACATGAAGCTCGCCGAGGACGTGGACCCGGCGGAGATGGCCCGCCGCATGACCGGTGCCTCCGGGGCGGACGTGCGTGCCGCCTGCATGGAGGCCGGGATGTATGCGATCCGCGACGGCCGCAAGACGGTCTCCATGAACGATTTCCTGCGCGCGGTGCGTCGGGTGTGGACCCACGACCTGCCGCACGGGACCCAGCAGAGCGGCGAAGCGATGTTCGCGTGAACCCTCACGTGTGCATCCAGTGCTTCCGGCCAAAAAGCAGCAGAAGGCCGGCTGCCGTCATTCGACCCGGATGATCCAGCCGCGTTGGTTGCTGCGCGCGGCGAGCTCTTCCGGGCTGGCCCCTTCCCCGTTTTCGACCTGTGCGCCCCCCACACCGGGATGAAGGTGGGCGAAGCCCAGCGCCAGGGCGGTCTCCGCATGGTTGCCCCGCTTTTTTCGGTCGTCGCGGCTCCGGCCTTGCTGGTTCCGCTGCGCCCCGGGCAGATAGGGCCCGGCCAGGACGGTGGCGAGGGCCCCGCCCGTGACCAGGGGCAACCAGTCCAGTGCGGGGTTGCTCGCCTCCAGGGGGGCCTCCACCACGGAGACCATGATGCGCGCGGAGCCGACACCCTCCGTGCTGCGAACGAGTACGCCGTATTCCCCGGCTTCTGCAAAACGCACCGCGTTGAACTGGGTGGTCTGGGTGTCCTTGAACGTGGACGGGACGCTGCGGAACCCTTCGCCGGGCTGGGCCACCATGAGGGAGACGTCCATGGTCCGCTGGTCGTGCTGGACACCGATCTGGAGGCCATAGGCGGCCCGGTCGTGGCCCATGGTGGGCAGGCGGACCACCCCCTGTTCCTGTGTGAAGAACGCGGAGACGCCGCCGCTTTCACCCACGGCCACGTCGATGGGGTACTTGTGGGTCGACCCCGGTGCCAGGTAGGCCTGCACGGAGTTGGGTTGGGTGACGCGCGAGTATTCGCCGACCGTGAGGTCATCCGTTGCAGTGCCGCTGACGCCTTGCAGGATCAACAGGACGGCGACGAGCACCAGGACGAAGCGCGTGGCGAGGAAAATGGGCCGCCGTTTCTGCAACCGCCCGAAGATCTTGTCGTGCAGTCGGGCGGGGACGAACAGGAGCTGCTGCGGCACCGACCGGGTCCGTTGCGCAGGCTCCGGGCCATGCGGCTTCGCCGGTTCGTCTTGGCGCCTGATGGTTCTGCGCCAGGCCCGGTGTTGTGACACCCGGAAACCTGTCATTGTCGGGTACAGGTAGAAGTGGGTATTAGTCTTTATGGACAGGTGCCGCGGGGAAGTTTGCACAACAGTATCTTCAAACGGGCATCCGCCTTTTGTCCTTCAGGATGACCGAAGGGTGTGAACATCGCTGCGACCGTTGCAGGGACAACCATCGGGCACGGGTCGTTTATAACAAGTAACGCTCAGCGGTCCCAGAATCCACGGGTTCGTGCATAGGTGAGTTCGGCCTCCAGAATGTCCGCCAGCAACAGAAATTCGTCTTCATGCATGCGCCCGAGCACGCGGGCCGCGGCGTCGGGCCCGATTCCGCGCCCGGCGAGCACCATGAGGGCCTTCTTGCCGTACGTGGCGACCAGGTTCGCGCTCTTGTAGAGTCGCTTGCGTTCTTTTTCTTCTTCGTCGCTGGGGTCTTTCGTGGTGAGCGTGACGAGGGCTTCCCTTCGGTAGGGATGGACCGCGGCGAGCATGATCGCGCGGCACTTGGGGCAGTGGGGTTTCTCGGGCAGTTTTCCGATGGGGCTTTCGAAGCGATGACGGCAGTTCGTGCAGCGCAGGACCACGGGGGTGTCCAACAGGCGGTTGCGCAGGGCTTCCAGGATCGTGCGGTCGGCGCGTTTTGGCGCCATGAGGTCGCGCCGTGATTCGATGCCCATGCGGGCCACGGGGGAGAGTCGTTGCGTGACGACTGAGATCTCCCGGGTCTGGATCTTGCGCAGGATCGTCGCGGCGTTCTCGACGTCCATGCGTTCGAAGATCAGTTTGTCGAGGGCTTCCTGGTAGAGCGGCAGGTCCGCGAAGCGTT
>CAYVRY010000249.1:0-2761 GCA_964452895.1 uncultured Halobacteriales archaeon | reverse complement strand
GCATTGCGAAACGCGACGACCGTGCCGATCTCGCCTTCCTCGCGGATCGTGACGGGTTCTCCCACCCGGTTCACGCAGTGACCGGCGGTGGTGATGTAGAGCCGCTGGTCCGCGTCTTGGACCACGAAGGCGAACGTGCACGCGGCGGGTTCTTCCATCCAGGCCCCGGGGCGGATGGCTTCCACGGTGTTCTGCGCCAAGAGGTCCATCACGGGTACGATGGCGTCATGGGTCGCGGGGGTCGTGGGCGTCGCGGCGAGGGTGATCATCAGCAAGAGCAGCGTCATGAGGACGGGGGGCCATCGCGCCATGGGTCCTGCCAGTCTGAGCGGGTAGAAAACCGTTTTTCATGGAAACGCGGCAGGTCCCCATTGCCGTGCCGGCAACGAACCGCGCAGCGCCCGGCTCCGCGGCCCGTCGACCTGAGACTTGTCGATTCAATTGCCAAAAGCCAAATGCAGGCAGTTTGTTCCCCGCCCCGTGGCGTGCCCATGGTTGTGCATAACTCAAATCTGCGATATACGCTGAGCCTTACGATCGTCCTGGTTTTCCTGCTCGGCGCGTTGGCGCCGACGGCCACCTTGGCGCCGGTGGGGGCCTCCCACGAGACCGGCCATTGCTTTGACGTGGACCCGTTGGACGTGGGTCTGGTCATCGACCGCTCGGGCAGCATGGGCACCGACCGCATGCAGGACGCCAAGGACGGGGCGGACCTCCTGGTCCAGGAGCTGGGCAGTCAGGACCAGTCCGGGCTCGTCTCGTATTCCACGAGCGCGACGCACGACAAGCACATCGATTTCGACCATGCCGCCACGCGCAATGCGATCAGTAATCTCTTCGCCACCGGTACCACGGCGACGGGGGACGCGATCGCCCTCTCGCACAGTGACTTTCACGACCATGCCCGCTGGAGCACGGCGCGCCCGGTGATGATCCTGCTCACGGACGGTCACACGAATGCGGGGATCGATCCCGTGGTCGCCGCCCAGGCGGCGAAGAACGACGGCATCGAGATCTTCGCGATGGGCGTGGGAAGCGGCGTGAACGAGGTCGAGCTGAAACAGATCGCCAGCGACCCCGTGGACAACCATTACTTCAACCCGGCCGACGGGCAGGAGGTCCTCGACGCGTTCCTGGAGATCGCGAAGATGCTGGCCCGCAACGACGAAGCGAACCCGACCATCGAGAGCATCGACGTCCCGACGCCGGGTCACCTCTACGTGAACGGATTGGATTACGGTCCCGGTTCTGGTCTGGCTCCGAACAAGGCCACCATTGTGGGCCCGCTCGAGTTCGAAGCCGCCTTCCATGATGACTGCTGGCTGGAGAACGTGGAGTTCACCACGGTCCCGGATGTGGGTTGGAGCCACGCCGAGAACAAGACGGACATCATCACGATCCCGTTCCCTTGTCACGAAGTCCCGCCGGGGGACTATGACCTGGACATCGAGGCCACCGATTGGGTCGGCAAGAAGGTCTTGGGCAGCGTGCCTTTCGAGTGCGCCGTTCTGGATGCCCAGGCAGTGAGCATCGCGGCGTGGGCGGGTACCACGGTGCCTGCCAGCGCGGAATACCAGTCCACGGGGATCGACCTTCGCGAAGAGGGACAGGTACAGCAGAAGCAGGTCGAGCTGGACTTCCCGGGCCCGCAGGTCCACGCGCAGGCCCTCGAGGAGGCCGCGAGCAGCGTCCATACGGATACCACGTTGCACAACACGGCGACGAACCAGCTCGCCGCGGTGGACCTCTTGGGCGGCATGGTCCAGATCGAGGGGCTGAACGCGCGCGCCGAACTCACGTATGACCTGGTGGACGTCAGCGGCACCCACGAGGTGGACTCCGAGATCGACCGGATCGTGATCGCGGGCGAGGAGGTCTCGCTTGACCCGGGCCCGCAGGACATCGACCTGCCCGAGGGGCTGGGTTTCCTGCGACTGCATGAGACCGAGGTGGTGGATTCGCCGGGCGGGCTCCAGTTGCGGCACAATCTGGTGCACGCCTATCTGGACCTGCCGTATGGTCGCGCCGAGGTGATCCTGGGCGGCATCGTGCTGCAGGCGGGTCTTTCTGCGCCGCCTTTGGCGCAAGAACGGACGATCCTCGAGCAGGATGATGCAGGGACCGGTTCCGATGCAGGGGACACGTCGGCCGAGGCGATCCCGGTCACCTCGGGGCTCTACGACGGATCGACCCCTCCCGGGGACACGGTGGACTATTACGAGGTCGATCTGGAACACGGGGAGAAGATCAACCTGCTCTTGCAGCCGGGCCCGCGGGCGACCTTGACCGGCGGCACTCTGCATGTCGACGAGGCGGACCCGTTGGACCCGGACTGGACGCTTCCTGCTGTGGATGCGGTGGGTCTGGAGCGGTACGAGCTGCGCCTTTTCGACCCCGTCGGGGACGAACGGGAGCGTTCCGTGCTCGGGCTCGCGGGGGCCCCGCAGCGGATCGAGTTGAACGCGGACCTGGACGGTGCCTGGCACGTCGAGGTGAAGCGGCTTACGGCACTCACGGATGCCTACAACTACACGCTCGGGGTCGGTGTGAGCCCGGTGCCGCTCTTGCCGGATGAGCCGATGTTCAACGGCGCGCAGGCGTGCGTCCCCGGTGATCCGGGGATCGAGGAGATCTCCACGGGGTTGCATCCGAAGACCATGCAGCACGACGACTTCGTGGACGTCTACAAGTTCACCGCGGACATCGGGGACCTGGTCACGGTGACGATGAAACCCGGGGAGACCCTGGACGGCTGGAGCGC
>CAYVRY010000248.1:0-2777 GCA_964452895.1 uncultured Halobacteriales archaeon | reverse complement strand
GCCTCGCGGATTGCGTGCACGAGGCGGGCATCGTGATCATGGCGGTCCCGAGCCACGCGGTGCGGGAGGTGGCCGCGCAGATGGCGCCTCATCTTCCCGGCGACTGTGTGATCGTGAACGTCGCGAAGGGGATCGAGCATGAGACCTACAAGCGCATGAGCGAAGTGCTGGAAGAGGAGACCGGGGCGGACCGCGCGATCGTGGCGCTCTCGGGGCCGAACCATGCCGAGGAGATCGCGCGGGACATGCCCGGGGCCACGGTGGTCGCCTCAAGGAACCCGGCCTGCCTGGACGCGGTGGCGCAGGCGTTCTCCACGCACGAGTTCAAGGTGTTCCGGCATGGCGATCTGATCGGCGTGGAACTGGGCGGGGCCACGAAGAACATCGTCGCGCTGGCCACGGGGGTGAGCCGGGGCATCGGGTTCGGCGACAACACGGCGTCCGCGATCTTGACCCTTGGCCTCACGGAGATGGTGCGCTTCGGGCGCCATCACGGGGCGAAGATGGAGACCTATCTGGGACTGGCCGGGTTGGGGGACCTGGTGGCCACGTGCACGTCGAAGCACTCCAGGAACCGCTTCGTGGGCGAGGAGCTGGGCAAGGGGAAGTCCCTGGAGGCCGTGATCAAGGCGATGGACGGCCGCGTGGCGGAGGGGATCAAGGCGACGCGTTTCGTGCATGAATACGCGCAGCACCACGGGATCCAGTTGCCGCTTACGAACCAGGTGTACCGGGTGCTCTACGAAGGCAAGGACGTGCGCAAGGCCGTGGAAGACCTGCTGCGATTATTGTAGTAACTCTGCGTCCGTTCAGGGGCGTGTGCGAAGCGGAGCGCGTGCCGTGGCCGCTTGGCTGGTGGTGGCTTTGGGCGCCGGCACGAGCCGACCCGTGGTTCGCGGGGTATGCACGGGGTGCCGGGTTGCGGTTTTTTGGGTCGTGCCGCCGGGGCGCCAGTGGCCGTCGCGGAAGGTGCCGTGGACGCCCACAAGGGCACCGGCGGCCAAGCCCAGCAGGATCGAGGCGTACAGATCCATGATCAGGGGGTACGAGAACAACTCCAGGGGAATCTGGTAGGCCACCAAGAGACCCACGGGGGGAAGCACGAACCAGCGACCGGTCTGCCAGCCGCGGCGCAGCAGGCGCGAGAAGGTCTCTTCCACCACGAGAAGGGCACCGGCGAGGGCGAGGAGGGTAAGCAACATATGCAGGGGGGTTTGACCATCTCCTTTAGGCGTCTTTCGATTGGTCGCGCTCGGCATGGCCGGCCATCGCGTGCAGCAGGCAAAGAGCCGCGACACGACTCGTGTTCCCCGTCGGATCCAACGGGGGAGCGGTTTCATTGATGTCCAGGCCGGCGAACCGGGGGTCCACGGACGCAGCGCGCACCAGGTGGTTCAGCTCGTGCGGCTGCAGGCCGCCCGGGATCGGGGCGGAGACGCCGGGCGCGTGGGCCGGGTCGACCCCGTCCATGTCCACACTCACCCAGAGGTGGTCGACCTCGGCGAGCGCTTCCAGGGCATGGCGGGTCACTTCCTGGATCCCTTTTTCGCGCACCTCCATGTCGGTGATCACATGGATGCCCAGTTCCCGCGCGAGCCGGGTGTGGTAGCCGCTGTTTGCGAACGGGCGGATGCCCACCTCCACGAGGTCGTCTGCGCGTACGCGGCCCGGGAGTTGCGGGTCCAGTTCGTGCAGGATCCGGTAGAACGGCGTGCCGCTGGAGATGTGGCCGTCTTCGACCTCCCGAAGGTCGTAGTGGGCGTCGACGACGAGGATCCCGATGCGTCCCGGGCTCGTGCGCGCCAGGCCGTCGAGGGCACCGTAGGTGATCGAGTTGTCCCCACCGACGACAAAAGGCACGGCGTCCTGTTTGCGGATCCATTCCACGGCGTCTGCGAGCCGGGTGTGGGTCTCCCGCGCGTCCTCGACGCAATCCAAATCGCCGTGGTCGATCACCTGCAGTCCGGCGATGTCCGTGTCCGTGGTCATGTCGTTCGTCCCGAAGAACCGGAACGCCTCCCGGACCCCCCGGGGGCCGTCGGCTGCGCCTTTTCGACCGGGCACGGTGGCGTCGTACGGGACCCCCACGAGATGCACGGGGGCCGCGGCGAGCCGGGGCACGGCGTCCTCCGGGATCGCACCCTGCACGAGGTTCAAGGCGCGGGGGTCGTGTGGGTGGTACGGCTTCGCCTTGAGCGGCGGCGTCACACCGTGTACGTGCGGTGGCCTCGCCATGGTGGGGCCCAAGCGGGAGGATATGAAGAGGGTTCCCCAGGCGGGGGTTTTGCTTATTGGGGACCGCCGCGTGCCGGCGGTTGCATGGTTCAAGTGGACACTCTGGTGGTGGGCGCGGGCCGGTTGCTCACCATGGTGGGCCCGAACGGCGAGACGACGGGACCGAGGCGGGGGCAGGCGTTGTCCCATCTCGGTGACGTGGAGGACGGCGCGGTCGCGATCAAGGACCAAGAAATCGTGGCGGTGGGCACGAAGCGAGAGATCACGTCCAACCATGAGGCGAAGCGGACGATCGATGCCGAAGGCGGTGTGGTCCTGCCGGGGTTCGTCGATCCGCACACGCATCCGGCTTGGGCGGGTTCCCGCTCGTGGGAACTGGACTGGAAGGTGCAGGGGCGGGGATACAAGGAGATCACGAAGGCGGGCGGGGGGATCCCGTATACGGTGAAGCAGACCCGGGAGGCGTCGCAGGCGGTCTTGGAGGCCTTGGCGCGCGAGCGGTTTCGCGAGGCGTTGCGCTGGGGCACGACCACGTTGGAGGC
>CAYVRY010000247.1:0-2788 GCA_964452895.1 uncultured Halobacteriales archaeon | reverse complement strand
GTGGTCTCGATGTCGAGGCAGCCCACGCGCGGTGCGGTGGGCCCCCAGAAGCGCCAGTGTTCGTTGGAAGGCATGAGCCGTGCCAGGGCGCGCAGGTCGTTCCTGTCGAGCGCCGTCTTGGCGAACTCCAGCAGCCGGCAATGGTCGCCATGGCGGTTCGAGGGGATCCCTTTCGGGGGCCTGTCCTGGGGGTAGTCGTCCCAGTGGGTGATGCCGTGGCGCCACAGGGCGCCTTCGCGACCCGGCCCGATCCCGGGCAGGAAGAGGAAACTCCGCACGATCACGACGCTTTACTGGCGCCGGGGGTGGATGAGGATTCCTGCCGGGGTAGCCCGGACACCTCTTCTCCATTAACTATCGAAGACCTGCCGAAAAGGCTGGATTGTACGTAAAATATTAGTAGTAACGGCATTATTGGCTACTTGGAGAGATAAGGTGATGGTTCGAACCTCTTGGTATGTCGGTATGCTTGCGACTCTGGTCCTGATTGCCCCCGCAGCGGGCGTGGGTGCGCTTCCGGATCTGGGTGATCCGAAACCGGTCTACACGTCCACCTTGCCCGGCCCCTTGGACGTCACGGACCCGCTCTATTATGACGACTTCACCTGGTGTGAAGAGACGCCCTGTGGCCTGCACGACTCGGACCCGATCCGGGAGCGGTTCCGGAACGCGCAAGGCGGCGTGTCCGTGGCCAACGGCGCCTGGTCGATTCAGGACGGCGGTGTCGATGACACCCCGGCCATCACCCATGTCTCCGGCGGCGGCGGGTTCCGGCTGACGGTCAAGCCCGATGTGCCCTTCGGAGGCGTCGGGCAGACCCTGGAGATCGCCTTCCTCGCCAAGGGCGGCGCGAACACGCTGGGCCTCGACGGCGGGCTCCGTCTGCAGCTCAACTCGAACGGGCTGGGCAACGTGGACTGCCACGTGGTCCCGAACGTACCCGCGCAGGACGGCTACTGGGAATTCGTCCCCCTGAACCCGCTTTGCAAACTGGTCCCCGTGACCTCGCAGGTCATTCTCACCTTCACCGTGGAGGACGGGTTCCTCGGCCAGCCCAGCGAAACGGTCGCCATCGACCAGCTCTACGTCGGCCGGTTCTAGACCCCTCGAGTCATGGTCCCTTCTCTCTTCTCCCTTCTCCCCTCTCCATCACCCTTTGCCCGTCCCTTTTCTCTCGGGTGCGACTCCGGAGCGCAACACTCATGACCGGGGCCCGGGTGGCGCGCTTGAGGACCATGAAGCTCTTTCTGGACACCGCTGAAATCGACCAGATCCGTGAAATCGCGAGTTGGGGCGTTCTGGACGGGGTGACGACGAACCCGAGCCTCGTGGCGAAATCCGGCCGGCCCTTCGTACAGGTGGTGGAGGAGATCTGCGAACTCATCGACGGCGACGTGAGTGCCGAGGTGATCAAGACCGACGCCGAAGGGATGATCCAGGAAGGTCGTGCCCTGGCCAAGATCCATCCCAATGTCACGGTGAAGGTGCCCATGACGCCGGCGGGCCTGCAGGCGACCCGGGCCCTCTCCGACGACGGGATCCGTGTCAACGTCACCTTGATCTTCCAGCCCATGCAGGCGCTCCTGGCGGCCAAGGCGGGCGCGACGTACGTGTCTCCCTTCATCGGGCGACTGGACGACCTGAACCAGGACGGGATGGATCTGGTCCGTGCGATCCGGGCGGTCTTCGACAACTACGACTCCATCGACACGCAGATCCTCACGGCGAGCATCCGTCATCCCATGCACGTCGTGGAGGCCGCGCTCGCGGGGTCCGACGTGGCCACGGTGCCGTTCAAGGTGGCGAAGCAACTCGTGCAGCACCCACTCACGGACAAAGGCCTGGAGGCGTTTCTCAAGGATTGGGAGAAGGTGCCTGCAGAAGACCGGATCATCGCGTAGACTCAAGAGGTCCCGTTGGCTGACACGACCGTGAGCGTGCCGACCTGGCCAAGGTCCCGGTGGTTGCCCACGGGGCAGAAGAACTCGTACTCTCCGGGTTCCGGCGCGGTAAAGGTGACCGAGGTCATCTCGCCGGGTTCCGCGGTGTCCGACTGGGAGCCCGAGACCCCCTCGACTTCCCACGCGTGCGGGGCGAGCAGGTCTTCGTTCGTCAGGACCACGGTGACGTTCGCCCCGGCGACCACTTCCAGTTGACCCGGGTCGAATCCGGGATCCACGGGGTAGTTCCCGGCCGTGGAGACGGCCAGTTCCATCGGCTCGGGCGGTGCGGGTTCCGGCGGCGTTTCATCGTCCTCCTCGTCTCCCTCTTCGGCCCCCTCGTCGACGTCCGGGCTTGTGCATCCCGAGATGGCGACCATCAGTGCGAGCATCAATGCGATCATCCCGAGCAGGGAACGTATTTCCATCATATTCTCACCACGCCTATTGGCCGGTCCCCGGTCTCCGACCCCGCCCCGGCCCGGGGGCACCTCACGGGGCGCTACCTAAGCGTTGCCCTCGAAAATGCCGGCATGTTTTGCCGGCTCCTGGGGGATTCCGGGTTTCCCGGCGATACTTTTACGCCTGAAACGGGCTGCGGGGGCCTGTAGGGTATCATGAGTCTGGAACTGGACCGGCCTGTCTTGCAGGTGGCACTGGATGAAGTGAACCTCCATCGCGCCCTGGACTACGCCAGGGAGGCCGTCGAGGGGGGAGTGGACTGGATCGAGGCGGGGACCCCGCTGATCAAGTCGGAGGGCATGGAGGCGGTGCGCCGGTTGAAGCGTGAGTTCCCGGACCACAAGATCGTGGCCGACCTGAAGACCATGGACACGGGGGCGTTCGAG
>CAYVRY010000246.1:0-2798 GCA_964452895.1 uncultured Halobacteriales archaeon | reverse complement strand
TGTGGGCGCGGTTCTGGGCCGAGGCGGCCGAGAACGGAGCCTCGGCATCGGAGTTTTTTGACACGCTGCAAACGTGGCTGTCCACGGCTTGGCGTTTTCTTCTGGCGCTCGTGGTGATGGGCCCGCTGATCTGGTGGGCGACGCTCTTGATCAACGATGTGCATGATCTCCCGGGCGACCGTTTGAACCCGCGGCGGGCGACTTCACCGCTGGTGTTGGGGAAGGTCTCACCGCGTTTTGCCCACATGGCGGCTTACCTGTTTGCCGCCTCGACGCTCGCGGTGGCGCTCGTGGTGGACGTCGTCTTCGCGCTCTTGGTGCTGACGGCTTTGGTCTTGGCTTGGTTGTACAGCGTCCCGCCGGTACGCCTGAAGACGCGCCCGGGGTTCGATCTCGGCGTGAACGCGCTGGGCATCGGTCTGGGGGCCGCGCTTGCGGGTTGGAGCGTGGCGGCGGCGATCTCGGGCTTCCCGTGGATCCTCGTCCCGCAGGGCCTTCTGGTGGCGGTGGCGGCCTACACGCCGACGACGATCGTGGATCATGACGTGGACAAGCAGGTCGGGGCTTCCACCCTGGCGGTGCGCTTCGGCCGCCGAACGGCGTACCGGATCGGTTGGTGGTCGTGGGTGCTTTCGAACCTGGGGGCCGTCTTGTTGGCGTTCAACGACGTCGTGCTCCCGCGCCGGTTCTTCCCGGTCCTTCTCGTTTTCGTCCCCGTGCTGCTCTATGAGTATCATGGGCTGATCGGGAAGGCCCGGACCCAGGAGGGGTTGGTGCAGGGGATCATCGTCACGAGTCTCACATTTTTCGCGGTGAACCTGATCTTCCTGCTCATGGTCACCGGGCTCTGGGTGTGAGGATGGCCCGGCTCGCGGCCCGCGGCACCGGGTTGAACCATGGCCGTCATCCGTAGCACTCAATACCCAGGAGCGGTTCACCGGTCTGGATGGTCGAGCAACCCGGACAGGAGCGCAACGTGGCGATCCTGATGGATTTCGAGAACACGAAGGACGCGAGTCTGCAGCGGATCCTCTCCAGCGCGGCGGCGTTCGGCCAGGTGATCATCCGGCGGGCGTACGCGGACTGGGCGCGTCATGCGACGGCTCAGGGGGCGCTGCGGGAGGCCGGGTTCGAGGCGGTGCATCAGTTCACCACGGGCCACGGCAGCAAGAACGCCACGGACATCCAGTTGACGGTGGACGGGATGGATTTCCTTTGGTCCCGCCCGGTGGACGTCTTCGTGTTGGTGACCGCGGACAGCGATTTCGCGAAGCTCGCCATGCGCCTGCGCGAAGGGGGGAAGCAGGTGGTGGGGATCGGCCACAAGAAGCGCGTGGGCCGTGCCTTGGTCCAGGCGTGCGACCAGTACATCTACTATGAGGAGGGGGCGAAGCCGAAGTCCCGTTCGCGTCGTGAGCCGCGCGGCAAGCAGGCTCCGGCGAAGAAGGCGGAGACGTCCCCGAAGAAGAAGGCGGAGTTCACGAACCTGCACAAGGTCGTGCTTTCGAGCCTTGAGACGGCGGCGGATGACGAGGGATGGGTCTATGGCAGTCCGCTGCACCGCAGCATCAAGCGCTTGTACCCGGATTTCTCGTACAAGGCGTACGGGTTCTCATCGTTCCGGGGTTTCATCGAGAGTCTGGCCCCGGCAATCGGCACGGAGACGGATGAGGAACGCAGCGATTTCCTGGTCTGGATCGAGGAGCCGTACGAAGAGGAGGCGTGGGAGGTGGTCCAGGAGGACAGCATGCCGGCGGACCGCGTGCAACTCTCGGAGGACGTGCAGGGGCGCATCGACGAACAGTGGGAAAAGGGCGCGAAGAACGGGAGTCTGACGGGGACGCAGGCGGGCGCCGTGGTGGCCCAGGAGTACGGCGTGGACAAGCTTTCGGAGACGCCGTTGGGCAGTCTCGACGGCGTGTTGAAGGCGGCGCCGAAGCTCGCGGCGAAGTGGCGTCGAGAAGGCCGTCATCTCAAGCCTCGACGCTGAGAACCCCCGGGGCCCAGGCACGGCAGTGGCTATTTGTACGCCAAGCAAGTGGGCCTGTGCATGCAGTCCGGTCCGCCGGCCCGACCTGCGCAGGTGCCCGAGTCGCCACCGGGCCCTCCGGCGTCGCGACCGTCTTCGTCGACGGGCCTGGGTTCTGCGGGGGTGGTGCTTCTCTTGGTGGGGTGGATCCTGGGGGTGGTCATGGCGTTCTTCTCCGTTCTCGTGCTGCTCGGGTTCCTGGTGATGCGGCGTTTCATGGAGGGCCCCATGGGCCGGTTCCAGCCGGATTTCATGCCGTTCTGGATGCACGAGTTCGGCGCGTTCACGAACATGTTCATCTGGTTCTCCGTGTTGACGTTCGTGATGCTGCTCGTCTCGACGTTGCTGTTGTACATGGGCTGGGTCCGGGCGCGTCGCGGTGAGGGCAGGCAGGGGGGCATCTTGGGCATCGTCGGCGGGGTGATCGCTTTGCTGTTCTCGACCTGGGTCGGTCTGGTGGGGCTACTGGGCGGGATCTTTGTGCTCGTGGCGGCGAACAGGGACGGCGGGACGACGGCGACCGCAGCGGGGCACGGGCAACCGGCGGGCCCGGGACCCATCGCGGGCCAGTACCGACAGGGCCCGCGATGAACGCGACGACGCCGTCGCCTCCGAAACCGCCTTCCCTGGCCCTCCCTTGGCGGGCGTGGCCATGACGGAGGACACGGACCCGCATGCGCCGCTGCGCCGGGATGTGCGGCGGCTGGGGGAGTTGTTGGGGGACACGCTGCGTGCGCAGGAAGGCGACGCGCTCTTCGAGCACGTGGAA
>CAYVRY010000245.1:0-2800 GCA_964452895.1 uncultured Halobacteriales archaeon | reverse complement strand
GAACGGACGACTTCGAGCACGTCGCCACGCTCGACGAAGGCAACACCACGTTCCATGACACCGGTACCGAGGCACAAACGACCTACGAATACCGCCTCGTGGTGAACGGTGAGACCTGCGCCACGGTAGAGGTCACCGCGATCCCGGTCTTCCCGGGTCTCATGGTGGCGGCCCTCGCGACGGTCGCAGGACTCGGTGCCTACGGGGCGATTTCCCACCGTCGCAGGGCCTGATCAAGCTCCGTCCCTCTTTCCCTTCCTCCGTCTTCTTTCTCTTGTCCACCACTCCAGTGGCCATCGGCGAAGGGGGGACACATGAACCGGGTGGAAGTCAGTGGCGGCGCCATGCGATGAGCACGGCGGCGAGGACAACCAGGACAGGGAGCCCGTTCATGGGGGAGTAACCTGATGCGCCTCCGGCCGGGTCTTGTTCCCCCGCGCGGTCTGCGTTGTTCTCCCACCAGTAGGGGCCTTCTTCGAGCATGTCCACGGCGGGATGGTCCTCGTGGTCGTCGAAAGCGATCGAGACGATTGCCTCGTGGGTGGTGACCCAGATGCTTTTCTCGTCGGGGCCCGTGGCAACCCCCATGATCACCGGGCCTCGGTCTTCGGTGCCCGGGTAATGGTAGACCTTCTCCACGTCCCAGTCTCCGTTTTGGTCGTGGGCGCGATACAGGTCGCCTTGGTTGAAGCTGCCCCACCAGAACGCACCCCGGAACCAGGTCGCCCCGGTGGGCGCCACGTGGATGTCCGCCTGCCAGACCGGGTCGGTGAACTCGTCTTGGGGTTCATCGCAGTACCCTTCACAGTCCGGCCAGCCGTAGTTCGCACCGGCTTCCAGGATCTGGATGTAATCCGGGTCGCCGTCCCCGTTCTCCGTGATGAACGCGCGTTCGTTCTCCGGGTCCCATGCGATGCCGAATACGTTCCGGTGGCCTTTCGTATAGGCGTGGTCCCCCCAAGGGTTGTCTTCGGCAGGTTTGCCGTCCATGGTAAGACGAAGGATCTTGCCGATCTTGTTGCCGTCCTCTTGCGCCACGCGGGCGTCTTCAGGGTCGGCCTCCATCCAATGGGTCGCGTCTCCCGTGGTCCACCAGAGATGCCCGTCGGCGACCATGACGCGCCCTCCGTTGTGGAACTCCAGCCCAGGGCGGGTCTGCAGCACTTGCTCTTCCGCGTTGCCTTTTTCATCCAGGAGGGTGATCCGGGACAGCACGTTGGTCCAGTTGTCGTCGTTCTTCGACGTATACGAGGCGTAGAGGATGCCGTTTTCGTGGAAGTCGGTGTCCATGTCGATGCTCAGGAACCCGGTCTCGGTCCCGCTCTCCCAGTCCGCATCCGGGAGATCGGTGACGAAGCCGTCGTCCAGTTCCCCCGTCTCCAGGGACGCGCGGCGCAACTGCAGATCCTGAAGCAACGTGAAGTAGACGTATCCGTCCCGCCCGAAAGCAAGGTCCGAAGGGGAATCCAGGTCGCTGAGGAACACTTCGCCGTTACCATGGTCCCAGTGGCCGTCGGCGTGCGCGGCGCCGGTGCCCAGCAGCATGATCGTGAAGAAGACGACCACGATGCCGGGTCGACGTGCCATGGATGTTCTTGGGTGTGGATGGTCGGTCACGAATGGAGTCTCCAATATTGGAGACAACGCCGGCGGCGTGATATGGGTTGCGGACCCGATCGTGCTTCAAGCCGGACATGTCCGGTCGGTCCTTGGGCCCCATGGGGTTTGTGGTATCACGTTTTTCGAGACCGAGGCGGGCTCTGGTGTAGGTCACGTAGAAAAGTGCAGTGGAAGAGACGGGGTGAAGTGAAGGATGAGGGAGGCAAGGGCGAGAGATGGAGAAGGGGAAAAGAGCAGGGGGAGAGGCGTGCTAAAGAACGCCGGCGGGACCCATGGTTGGGGGCCCAGGTTGCGGGTTGTAAGGACCGAAAACCGCAGGCCCCGCCGACGCCTGACGCCGGTTTATCGCCAAGTGTGGATCTCGGATTCGGCCGTTTGGCCGTATTCATCGGTGGCCCGAAAGACCACCTGTGAACCCTTTTTCACATGGAAGCTCTTGGCCCAAGAGCCCCAGTCGGTCCGATCCAGCGCCTTCGTGCTTTTGCCGTCGATTTCCGCTTCGACGTGGCTCAGCGTGTTGCTCGCTTCCACATAGACCTCGACCCACCAGTTATTGGAATTGGCCCCCAGTCGGAATTCTGCGTCCAAGGGTGGGTTATTTCCTTCCTTGTACAACCAGATGTAGGTCGACGAGGTGTCCATTTGGCCGTGTTCGTCGGTGGCGCGGAACACCACTTCGGAGCCTTCGGGCACGTGGAAACTGGCGGCCCAGGAACCCCAGTCGGTCTTGGGCAGGTCGCGCCATTTGCCGTTGTCCACCTGGACTTGGACGCCTTCCAAGGGATGGTTCGCATCCACATAGACTTCGACCCACCACTCATTGACGTTCTTGGAGACACGGAAGGAAGCATCCAGGGGCGCCTTCGGGTCTTCAACGCGTACGTGACCGTGTTCCTGGTCTTGGTGCTCTGTGTTGTCCACGGTGAGCTGGACCAGGTAGGTGCCGCTCTCGTTGTAGGTGTGCTCCACCTGTTCGCCGCTGAGCGTGGTACCATCGCCGAGGTCCCAGTGGAAGCTCAGATCGCGACCCAGCGGGTCGCTGGAAGCGGAGGCGTCCAGTTGTACACTCAGGTCGTCGCTGGTCGCGTCGAAGCTTGCCATCGGTCCGGGGGCTTCCACGCTGACGTTCTGGGTCGTGCTGTTTTGGTGGTCTGCGTTGTCCACCGTGAGCGTCACCGTG
>CAYVRY010000244.1:0-2826 GCA_964452895.1 uncultured Halobacteriales archaeon | reverse complement strand
TCCTGTTCGTCACGCACGACCTGGACGAAGCGCTCACCCTGGGGGACCGGATCGCGATCATGCGCGAAGGCCGGATCGTCGCCCTGGGGACCCCGGCGGAGATCGCGGTGGAACCGGACGACGAATACGTCGAACGCTTCGTCCAGGGCGTGAACCGGGCGCGCGTGCTGAAGGCCGAAGACGTGATGCGTCCACCCATTTTGCGCCTGAAGACCACCGACAGCCCGAAAGTCGTGATCCGCCGCATGGAGAACCACGGCTTCGAAAGCGGTTTCGTCACCCACAAGGACGGCACCTTCGCCGGGGTGATCACCCTGGACCGCGCGTTGGAAGGGACGAAACGAGGCGACGAGACCATTGAAAACCTCGTCAAGGAGCATCATGCGGTGGCCCCCGAGGACGTCGTGGAAGAGATCGTCCGGATCGTGCTCGAACACCGGACCACCGTCGCCGTCGTGGACTCCGACGGGATCCTCAAGGGGATCGTGCGTCAAAAAGACCTGCTGCCCGCCTTTGCACAGATTGAAACCGGGACCAGTGAGACGAACGCCGACGCTGCCGCTGTGGAGCCGTGACCGATTTGCAGCACGTGTTTGGACAACTGGGCGTCCCCCGCATCCCTCTCGCCGACTGGGTCGAAACGTTCGTCGACTTCCTGAGAAGCACTTTTCGGAGTTTCTTCCGTGGGGTCGCGGGCGTACTCGAGGTCATCCTCGAATTCACCGAGTCGTTCCTCCTGGGCGAATGGTGGTTCATCAGTGACATGGGCTTTTTCCAGGCCAACGACTGGGTCCTGCTCTTGCTCGTGTTCCTTCTTTTTATATTCGTCGCACTGGCGGCGGGAGGTTGGCGCCTCGGCCTCTTCGCCTTCCTCGGAATCGGCCTCATCATGAACCTGAACCTGTGGTCGGAGGGGATGCGCACCCTCTCCATCGTGCTCGGCGCCGGCATCGTCTGCACGGCCATCGGCGTCCCCATCGGGATCCTCATGGCCCGCAGCGACGCCATGCAGGCGACCGTGCGTCCGGTCCTGGACTTCATGCAGACGCTCCCGCCCTTCGTCTACCTGATCCCCGCCCTCGCGTTTTTCGGCACCGGACTCGCGCCCGCCCTCGTGGCGACCGTGACGTTCGGGATGCCGCCCATCATCCGCCTGACGAACCACGGGATCCGGGACGTCGACCCCGAGGTGGTGGAAGCCTCCGAAGCGTTCGGATCCAACGATTGGCAGACACTCCTCAAGGTGCAGCTCCCATTGGCACGGCCGTCCATCCTGCTCGGGCTGAACCAGACGCTCATGCTCAGCCTCTCCATGGCCGTGATCGCCGCCATGATCGGCGCCCGGGGACTCGGCGGCGTGGTGCTCAATTCATTGACCCGCGTCGCTGTCGGGGTCGGCTTCGAAGGGGGCCTCGGGATCGTGATCCTCGCGATCTACCTGGACCGGGTCACCCAAGGACTTGGAAGACGCAAAGAGGTGGGGGAAACGGGTCTCTTCAAAGGCATGGGAGACAGCATGAAGCGCTCGTTCAACTACTTCCTCGGCGGCTCCTTCGCGCGGCAGCAGGCCGAAGAGGACACGAAACCCACAGAGCACCCAGGGTCCGTGGACAAGGAAGACCATTGGTGATCAAAGCCAGGCGTCCAGTCCGCGCTGCTCCACCGTGGACAGGTCGTCGAACGCGAATGCGCCCTTGATGTAGTTCGCGACCATCTCCTTGTACCAGTCCATGTCCACACGGACCCCCTCGTCCTTCCATTTCTTCTGCTCCAGAAGGGCCACCGGCCACATGAACTCGATGGGTTTCATGCCCGGTTTGCGTTTGGCGTTGGATTCCAGGCCCGGAAGCGGGCGGTTCGCCACCACGAAGTGGAGTTTGCGTGCGGCGCGGATCGGTTCCAACCCGCTTTGATCCAGGAGTTTCGACAGCGCCTCGGAGCGCTTGGCGAACGTGGACAGGGAACCGTCCGGGTTCGGCTTGTAGCGCTTCGTCGGACGCACGGTCTGCGTCAGCGTCAACTCCATCGGGTCCACCGTGGAGATCCGCAGCTCTTCGATCACCTGGCCGGCCGCCCGCTTGATGCTCGACTTCATCGCGGCCCGTGCGGCCTCCTCGTCCTCCCAGACCAGGTTCTCCCGCATGGCCCGTTCCATGATCAAGGCGAGCTGCGTGCGCGCCAGGTTCGGCTTGTCCGCCCCCTTGAAGTTGTTCCCCTTCGTGTCCATCACGAAGCGTCCTTTCTTCGCATCGAAGATCAGGTAGTTCTTGTGCACCACGAAAACCATCGCGTCATGGATCTCCGGCTCTAGTTCGAACTCGTCGTAATCCAGTTCCCTGCGGAAGCGCTTGTTCAACGACTCCACCGCTTCGATGGCCTGTTCCGGCGGGGTCATCCAGTCTTTCTCGTCCGCCTTGTCCTCGGCGTCGAAGAGTTCTGCCACTGCCGGGATGTTCGCACCGTTGCGACCACAACCTATATAAATTCCGTCCGTGTCTCCATACACTACTCGAATATCTTTTTCGTACAACTCCATCAGGCTTTCATGCAGGATCCGTTGCCCTTCCGTGGTGATGTGCGCCCCGGCAAGCACGTGGAACTGCCGGCAGGAGACGTTCACCGCCACGAGGATGCCGTGCGTGCCCGCGTTGCGCGCCGCCTTCAGGCTCTGGTAATTGAGCTGCAACCTTTGGATCTCCGCCGGGTCGCCCCCTTTCTCCTTCAACTCGCCCAGATCCGCCTTCACCTTCGCGATCATCCCCAGGATCGCGCTCATCCCCAGATTGACCAGGCCCGGTTCGTCCCTTTTCTTGATGCCCACCATGT
>CAYVRY010000243.1:0-2835 GCA_964452895.1 uncultured Halobacteriales archaeon | reverse complement strand
TTCGACGAATCGATCTTCCAGGAGATCGACCTGGGCACCACAAAGAGCGCCAAGGCGCCGGACGACGAAGACGACGAAGAGATCCAAGCCGCCATCAGCCGCAGACGACGGGCGAGAAAAGAGGGAGAAGAAGACCCCGCGGTGGTCGTGGAAGGGGATGAAGAGACTTGACCTTCAAACTCGACGCCGCAGAACGCGCCGCCCTCTCCGCGCAGGTGGACGACAAACTCCTGGAGGGTCTGGCTGCCATGGAACGCTTCACCCGCCGGTTGTTCGCCCACTTGGGGATCCGGTTCGAAGAAGTGGAACCGGGCGTGCTGAAGGTCCCCGCCGACAAGAAACACGGCGAACTGCTGCGAAAACCCCACCTCCTCGTCTTCGACCCGGCGGTCTATCCCAGCGTCGAGGACCAGAACGCGGAACTGTTGACGCCGGCCAGCCCGCTCTTTCGCAACCTGCTCGCCAAGTCCGAAGGCGTCGGACCCATCGCCTTCTTGAGCACCCGCCGCGCCACGCCGTACACGATGTTCCATTTCCACGTCCACCTCAAGGGGATGAACTTCGAATGGGAGGACGTGATCACGATCGGCGTCGACGACGACGGGGACGCCGTTCAGGGCACACCCCAACTGCGCGACCTGCTGGAACTCGTGGACCCCCTGGAAGGCGTCGAAGGCGAAACGGACGCCGCCGACGCCCCCATGAACCGATCCCCCGACGAGACCGGGCCCGAGCACAAACAGAATCCCGACCCGGGCCCGGCTCCCGCCCCCGCCCCTGCTGCCACCGGGCGCAACCTGGCGTTCAAGGCACGCGACGTCAAGGACGTGCCCGTGGAGCAGCGCCGGCCGCCGGAGAAAGCCCTTCAAGAAGCGCCCCATTTGATCAAGGAACAGATCGCCCCGAAACTCGATGAACTCACCGCCGCCGTGGAGACCGGGTTGCGCAAGACCCAGGAACGCCTCGCCGCCTACTACGAACAGATGCGCGACGAATCACGCCGGGAAGACGTCAAACTGCGTCGGCGCATCGGCCAGATCAACGCGAAGATCTTCTACACCGAAGACCGGATCCGGCTCCTGCGCCTGGAAAAGGAACGCGACCTGCTCGCCGAAGAGCTCGACAAAGTGAAAAGGAAATCCCGGCGCGCCATGGAACACCTTGAGCTCGAGGAACGCGAGCGCCTCGCAAAGGAAGCCGAACGGGCACGACCCACCGTGAAGATCCGTCTCGTGGCCGCCACCCGGGTCGTCCCGGAATGAGCCCCCCGGGGCCCATGAGAACCGCGGCGCCGGGGCGGACCCCCCCAGGCCGGTTCCTCGAGCCCCATGCATGGAAGAACAACAGGGCGGCCGAGGCCCATGATTCTCATCGAGGCCAGTTCTTCGAACCCGGTGCATGGAAGAACAAAAGGACGAGGCCCATTACCCCCCTCTGGTAAAGGCGGCGAATCCTTTATATGGCGAGGGGGTACGCCGGCTTCGCAGGGCGGCTTCCGCTCTGCAAACTCGGGCTTCGTGCCCAGGAACAAAGCATGTACGCGATCCTTGGTTGTGGCACCGTCGGCCACTCCGTCGCGGAGACGTTGTCCTCCCGCAAACGTCGGGTCGTCATCGTCGACCGTTCTGCGGACCGGCTTGCGTCGCTGCAAGACAAAGGGTTCGAAACCGTGATTGCGGACATCACCCAGCCCAAGGAGTACGCGGACCGTCTCGAAGGTCCCGTGGCGTTCTTGATCCTCACGGCGAACGACGAGACGAACCTGCAGGCGTTGAAGACGATCCGCGAGTCCTACCCGGACGCGCTGACCATTGTGCGCGCGAGCAACCAAGCCATGGTGGATGAGGCGGGGGCCGCGGGCGCCGACTACGTGGTGGACGCCGCGAGCATCCTCTCCAAGGCGACCGTGCGCGACCTGGAGGAACTGGAGATCCAGAGGCGCACGGACAACCTGGTACGCATCATCGAGCAAGCCGGCAAGAAGGGGCTGAGCATCTTCACGCACAACTCCCCGGACCCGGACTGCATCGCCAGCGCGTTGGCCCTGCAACGGATCGCTGACCATTGCGGCGTCCCCTCCCGGGTCTTCTATTCGGGGCGGATCGGGCACCAGCAGAACCGCATGCTCGTGAACATCCTCGGCATCGAGATGACCCACCTGGAAGGCGAAGACGACGTGAACCAGGCCCTCTCCGGAGCCGGCAAGGTCGCCGTGGTGGACACGGAACTCGCCGGCCGGAACAACCCCCTGCCCAAGGACTTCGTGCCGGACATCGTGATCGGGCATCATGAGACGCGGGAAGGGGTCCCCGGTGAGCACGTGGACGTGCGCGGTGACGTGGGGGCCGTGTCCACGATCCTCTGGACCTACCTGATGGAACTCTCCATCACCCCGGATGCGAACCTCGCCACCGCGCTCCTGCACGCGATCCGGGTGGACACGAACAACTTCACCCGCAAGTTCTCGAACATGGACATGAAGGCCGTGGCGAACATCCAGCCGCTGGCCGACCCGAAACTCGTTGAAGAGATCGAGAACCCGCCCATGTCCCCGGACACCATGGACGTGCTCGCACGCGCCATCGCGAACCGCCGCGTGCGTGCGCCGTACCTGGCCACCTGCACGGAATTCATCAAAGACCGGGACACGCTCCCGCAGGCGGCCGATTTCCTGCTCCACCTCGAAGGCGTAGCCACCGTGCTCGTCTTCGGGATCCTGGACTCCACGATCCACATGAGCTCACGCACCAGTGACCCGCGCGTGAACCTCGCCCACGTCCTGCAGGAGGCCTTCGGCAAAGACAACGCCGGTGGCCACGCCCAGGCCGCCGCCGG
>CAYVRY010000242.1:0-2852 GCA_964452895.1 uncultured Halobacteriales archaeon | reverse complement strand
ACATCGAGAACTACGACCTGCCTTCGGACAAGCTCACGGACCGGGACGTGGCGGCGCTCAAGAGCGAACTCACGGACCCGCGCTTCGGCGACGAGATGTGGAAGAATGAGATCCAGTTGCAGCTGCAGTCGGGGAAGAAGTCGGAACAGCAGGCTTTGGCGAAGTACGGTCTGGATTTCGTGACGGACACCTATCTGCCGGAGAAGCTGCAGGAGATGGGGATTCTTTAGGAACCCGGGCGGAAGGTGGTCACTTTACGGGAGATGGCAACAGACTCCATCTTGTCATCAAACGTGACCAGCGTGGCCGTTCGTTGGGCTGCCAGATTGACATACACGGCGTCGTAGAACGTCAACCGGGGCACCGAAAACGCATGCGCGACCGCTTGATCATCAAACACGATTCCAGCCAGAGCTTCGCGCCACACGCGGCCGCGGTCCTCAGCGTCCAAGTGACCAAGGTTGCGTCTGATGAGATTCCCGACTTCAAATCGCACCAATGCCGGGGCGAACATCGCGATGCCTTTCGTCACGGCGCTATACCACCAGTCGCGAACGTCCTCAGAATCCCGTTCATCGAGAAACAATTTGGCGAGTGCACTGGCGTCCACCACATATTCAGTGGTCACGACGATCCTCGCGCAGTTGCTCGACGCTCGATTTTTCGGGTTTCACGCTCACCGATTCCAGAAAACGTCGAGCGGCGCCGAGCCGCAGACGAACTGCCTCCTCGTGCAGGCGTTGACGACACAGCGTAGCCGGCCGCACCCCATGTTCCCGGAGTACCTGGAGGTCCTCCTCTGGAATACGGATGCTGATTACCTTCATAGGACTACATTGTGCGTAATACTTTAAATACTTAATCCTATGGTGGTTCGAGATTGCGGCTACTCACCAAGGGCTTGCCGGACGACAGGGACCCCTGTCCATCACTCCGTCGATTGACCTTCCGCGTTTTTCAGGGTCTTCTTGTGCTTGTTCTCCTTGACCGTCTCGTAGATCGCGCCGGTGACGATCAACAAGGCGACGAAGATCACGACGCCCAGGGTGATGTGCGCGGGAGCGTTGGGCACGATCTGCTGCGCCCAGCCGAAGAGCGTGTTGTAGAACAGCGTCCATCCGATGGCGGGGACCAGCGTGGCCGCCACCACGACGGTGATGAGCGAGGCCATGCGCATGCGCACCAGGCGTCCGATCAATAGGCCGATGAGGGCCCCGTTCACCATGAACGGGATGAGCATGAACAGGAACAGGAAGATGGGGCCGTGGGTCTGGACGCGCGCTTCGTGCCGGGCCGCCTTGGTCTGGGTCCTGCGGACGAAACGCATCACCATGTTGTCGCGGTGGTAGTGGTGGTTCAACAGGAGGATGAACAGGGGGTAGACGATGAACGAGGTCGCCAGGTCCTGCATGAAGCTGTATTGGATGGTCAAAAGGGTGGGGACCCCGCCTTCCAGGAAGACGGGGACGCCGGCTTCGCGGCCGGTCATGATCTCGGTGGCCACTCCGCGCAGGATCGGGAAGACGAGTTCCGGGTGGATGGCCCAGATGACGAGGGTCTCTACGATGAGCAGGAAGATCAAGCCGAACCCCATGGTCAGGATCAGTGTAGACCAACTCATTCGGTATCGGCGGCCGAGAACAGAGAAGTTCGCAGTCTGATCGGGAGGGACCATCGTTCGCGTTCTACTCGGTTACAAAAAAGAATAAGTGTTTCTCAACCCGAACTGGACATGTCCGGATGCGCAGGGACAGAAACGAGGCACAAAGAGCGGAGTCTTTCGGGCGGTCTGACGGGCACTCAGTGGTCGCTGTGCACTGGTCCGGCGAACGGAAACGTTCAATGGGCGTGGTTCTTCTTCTTCTCCTTGATGTCCCGTACGGCTTCGATGGCGGAGCCGACGACGATGATGATGACGACCAGGACCACGACGCCGATGGTGATGTAGGTGGGTGCAGCAGGAAGGATCTGTTCGGTGAGTCGGAAGAGGGTGTTGTAGAAGAAGGTCCAGGCGATGGCGGGGACCACGGTGGCCGCAACCACGATGGTGACCAGGACCGGCATCCGGATCCCCACGAGCCGCCCGACCATGAGCCCGATCAAGGGGCCGTTGACCAGGAACGGGATGAGCATGAAGAAGAACAGGTAGACGGGGCCTTGGCGTTGGACGCGTCGTTCATGCCGCTGGGCTTTTTCCCGGGTACGGCGCACCAGACGCATGAGGAGGTTGTCCCGGTCGTTGTAGCGGTTGAGCAGATACACGTAGAGGGGGAAGACGATGAACGATGTGGCGAGGTCCTGCATGGCGCTGTACTGCATGGTCAAAAGAAGCGGGACTTCGCCTTCGAGGAAGACGGCGATGCCGGATTCGCGCCCCGTGAGCACTTCCGCCAGCCATCCCCGCAGGATCGGTTGCACCAGGCTGGGTTCGACGAGCAGGATCAGGAGGGTCTCCATGGCGAGCAGCGCGAAGATCAAGAGCCCCACATAGAGCAGCAGGATGGACCAGCTCATGGAGACGCTTCGGCCGAACAAGCGAATCTGGGCGGTTTCGTCCCATTGGACGATTTGTTTCATTGCGTGACAAACTGGGCCGTCGCTGGAAAAGAGCGAGGGGACGGCCGTACATGTCCAGGGGCCGCCGGCGCTGGGGCGATTGGGGCTTTTTTCGGCGAATCGACCAGGGCCCCCCCGCGGCGGAAACAGTTCGGCCCAGGAACGAACCATTAACGTCATTTCGGGCGCATCGCCAAAAAAATTCAAATCTGCCCCAAAACCCTTTAACCCCCGTGTGTACTCGAAACCCACCGGTGGCGTGGTAGGGCGTGCGGACGCACCCCTCGACGACTTAG
>CAYVRY010000241.1:0-2863 GCA_964452895.1 uncultured Halobacteriales archaeon | reverse complement strand
TGTGCGTGGACACAGACCCCGAGGAAGGAGGATGCCACGTGAGTTACACCCGGGATGCACCAGAGGGCTCGACGACGATGTGTTTGGTGTAGGATTTCATACTGACCTGGCGCATGCCAAAAGGAACACGGTCATCCAGTGACCCTAAGGGACTCCACAGTGGAAACCCCGAATCTTTTCTTCTGCTTGACCAGCGACCTTTCAAGCTCACCAAGCGCCAGCACGTATTCTTTTCCTCGCGGGCTGATTCTCAGCGTGAGACGCACTCTCGGGTCCTTGAACTCCCCCGGTCGTGCTTTTTGGAGACGGACCAGGTCGAAGCCCGCCAATCGCCTCGTCACTCTGTGGAAGGTCTGGGCATCCGCCTTGAGCGCGATCCGGGTCTCTTCGTAGGGCATGGGTGACGATGCGTCCAGCAGGATCATCAGCCGGCGAGCCAGGGTATTGCCGAGGGTGTAGAGGATCGGATTCTGGGACGCTCGCATACCTGACAGGTTGTTAGGTCTGGTAGTTGATATAGGTGTCGGGTCCGGTAACATGGTGAACCCAAGCCATTGGCCGCCTGAATATAAGGATAAGAAAGGGAGGGCACCGAAAGTACTCCACCCCCACAAACGACCGTTAATGGCCGCCTCCTCGTGGGATGAGGTTGCGGAGATGATCAAGGGTGAATTCGACGTGTTGGACGAGCAAAGGCAGAAGCCGTATGATGCGTAACTCATGGCCGAAGACGCTTTTGCATCCGGAACGCCGTTTCCCCTGCACCGGCCGGGTCCGCGTCGGTGGGGAATTCCAGGATCGCCCGGGTGCCCCGCTTCGGGCCTTCGCTCTTGATGTCGAACCTTCCGCCCTGGGCGTCCATGAGTCCGGTCACGATGTGTAGGCCGAGACCCGCCCCGGGAGTGGTGACCTGGGAGCGGTCGTGGGCCTGCACGAACGGGCGTCCGAGCCCGGGCAGCCGGTCGGGTTCGATGCCACGTCCCTTGTCTTCGACGACAATCTGGACCCGGGGGCCGGCAAGGGCCCGGACCTTGATGGGTGTGCCTGGAGGGCTGAACTTCACGGCGTTGTCCAGCAGGTTCTCCAGGCAGGCCGTCAAGGCGTTCTGGTCCGCCGGGACCACCGCGTCCTGCACGTCGAGGTCGACAGGTCGCGACGGTGCGTGTCGCCGGCACCATGAGTGCACAATCTCCGGCAGGACGCGGCCCAATTCGATCGGGCTGATCTTCATATCGAGGCGACCGGCTGCCACATCGGCGGACTGGATCATCGACTCATTGAGTTGGGAGAGCCGGTCCAGGTTCAACCGGATCTTTTCCAGGGGCCCCTGGAGCCCCGGCTGCACCCGGTCTCCGAGAACCTGCTGCAGGAGGTGGGCCTGCAGGCGAAGCGTCGTCATGGGGGTGGCAAGCTCGTGGGCGGCGGCGTTGATGAAATCCCGACGGAACGCTTCGATCTTCTCCAGTCGTTCGAGCTGCGCTCTCTGTTTCCTGGCTTGGTCCTGGGCAGCGAGCAGTCGCCGTTCCCACAACAGACGGCCCGAGAACGGGAAGAGAATACACCGGGTCCCGTGCTCGTCGCGACGCGCATTGACGAGCACCTCCACCGGAGGACCATGTTCTGTTCGCAGTCGCAACGCGAGATCCCAGGCATAGCCCTGTTGCGACAGCAGGGGCACGACGGCAGCCTCCCAATAGATCCAGGTCCCTCGGACCAGGAGCAGGTCCAGGTCGCTTCCCAGAAGGTCCTCGCGGGGAAGTCCTCTCCACGATGCCAACGCAGCGTTCACCTCCACGATTTGCTGCGTGGGCCCAAGGTGAAGCAAACCACAATTCAACGACGTCAGCGGGTCCTCGCCGCCGTCGCTCATGCTAGTGGCCCCGCAGGAATTCCCGGATCGCTCCGGCGACGGTGCCCGGATCCGTCATGTGGGGCGCATGACCCGCACCATCGAGCATGACCAGAGAACTGTCCGGGATCAAGGACTGGACGTATTCACCCACGTCAGGGTTCGCGATCGCGTCCTTCTTGTTCTGGATGATCAGGGTCGGGGTCTTGATGCGCGGAAGATCCCCCCGATTGTCCGCAAGGAACGTCACCCGGGCGAAATGCTTCGAGATCTCCGGGTCGTTGCGGCAGAAACGGGTCTCGAGGTAGTCATGGGTCTGCTCGTGTTCCGGGCCCGCCACCATCGTCGCCAACTGGTCCGCCCAACCCTGATAGTTATCCTCCATCGCCTCCAGCAGTCCCTCGATGTCCTCCTTGGAGAAACCGCCCTTGTAGTCCGGCTTGTTGAGATAGCAAGGACTCGGACCGATCATCGCGAGCGCAGAGAAACACTCCGGGCGCTTGATCGCCGCCAGGCCGACGATGATCGCACTCACCGAATGGCCGACGGCCACGACGCCTTCAAGGTCCAAGGCCTCCAGGATCTCAATGAGGTCATCCGCATGACCGTCCAACCGACCGTACTTGTCCGTATCGTAACCCAGGTAATCGGAGTCACCCATCCCCGTCAGGTCGTACTGGATCACCTGGAGATCGTCCGTCAACGAAGGACGCAACCGATCCCACATCTTCTGGTCACAACCAAAACCATGGACCATGACCACAGGTCTCCCCTTCCCGAACACTTGGACGTTGTTCCTCGACAGCACCGCATCAATCGTCTGCATGCAAAAAGGCCGATGGGGGAACAGAGAGGAAAAAGAGTTGGGGTGGGGGCCAAAAAGGTGATGGGTGTCTGATGCCCCGACGAGGGACCGGTCGGGATCCACGCAGCTTCGTCAAAAATCACTGCCAGCCACGACTCCCGCCCAACCCACCCCCCCTCCCAGGGCCGGCCTCCCCACGGTCTACTGTT
>CAYVRY010000240.1:0-2865 GCA_964452895.1 uncultured Halobacteriales archaeon | reverse complement strand
GTCCGGATCCCGCCGTCCCCGACGGCGTCGCCGTCACCGTAGACGAACGCATAGGGCGAGTTCATCAGGTCCGGGCCGTAATAGTTCGTCCAGGTGGTGGTGTGCCCCAGGCCCCAGACATGCGCGAACTCATGCATCGTCACGCCCTCCAGGTCGTTGAGCTCCGGGTAGTCCGGCACCTCCTGGTCCGCGCGCGGCGCGCTGGAGAACAAGGACATCAGCATGTACCGGTTGCCCCAATGGACCGACTCCCCCAGCCCCGCCTGGTCCAATTGTTCCTGAACGTCCGGCGGCAACTCGGTGGCCACGCCACGGAACAACGGGCCCGCAGTCTCCACGAAGCCCGCCACGATGTCGTAACCGAGCGTTTCCGGCGGAGCGTCCGCATCGAACACCTCGATCTCGATGTCGATCTCCAGCAAGTAATCGTACTCCGGGTAGTCCTCCACGAACCGCTCGATGGCCGTGAGCCACTCCTGGATCCCCTTGATCGTCACATCCAGGTACTCCTGGAAGGCGGGGCCGTCCACCGGATTGCCGAGGTCGCCGTGTGTCGGCGGGACCAGGAGCACGCGGGTCAGTGGTCGTTTCAACGACCCCCCGAAGATGATGTCCTGCTCCTGCAGGCCGATGGGGTCCTCGCCACCGATCCCCGTGTTCTCCGGCCACTGCCGCGTCTCGTTGTAAAGCGGGCCGAGGTGGGTTTGTGCCACCGGCTGGCCGTTCGTGCCCGGGTCGTCGTCGCCGTCCACGTCATCGGCATCGATACAGCCCGCGATCCCCGTCACCAAAAGAGCGAGGGCCGCGAGGAGACTCCACACAAAACGCATGATGCCGGGGTACCTGTTGTGCGTGATGAATTTTGCGATACCCGAGCCGACAAGCCGGGCCCGGGGGACCGGATGGCGGGCGGCCGCTCAGGGTCCCCTCCCTTTATCCCTACCCTGGTCTTCGCGCCGAGCGGATGGAGTACACCGCGCTCTCGGAGGCCTACGCGCGCGCCGAGACGACCACGAAGCGACTGGAACTGGCGCACATCGTCGCCGGGCTGTTGGAAGACACCCCCGCGCCGCTCGTGCCCATCGTGGTCCACCTCACCCAGGGCCGGATCGCACCGCCCTTCGAAGGTGTGGAACTGGGGATCTCCGACAAGCTCGCCATCAACGCGATCGCCGCCGTGGCCGGAGTGCGCGAAGACGACGTGGTCAAGGCGCGCAACCGCCTGGGGGACCTCGGCAGCGCCGCCGAGCAGCTTCTGGCGCGAAAGACGCAGGCCACGTTGTTCACGCAAGGGCTCGACGTGCAGGGCGTGCACCAGGACCTCATGGCGATCGCCCACGCCACCGGCCCGGGTTCCCAGGAACGCAAACTGCGGATCCTGCGGCGTCTTCTGTCCGAAGCGGACCCCCTGGACGCCCGTTACCTGCTTCGTACCGTGACCGGCAAACTGCGCCTCGGGATCCAGGACGCCACCGTGATCGAAGCGCTCGCCGCCCTCATCACGACGGGCGAGGTGACGAGCGTCGCGCAAATGGATGAAGCCCAACGAGAGAAATGGGAACAGTCGAAACAGGTGCTCGAACGCGCCAACGACGTCTCATCGGACCTGGGGCGGGTCGCCGCCACCGCGTTGGGCCCCTACAAGGACGCCGAAAGGAGACTTTCCGGGAAGGAGCGCAGCACGCTCATGCAGGAATCCATCGAATGGCTCAAGACAATCCGCATGGTCCCCGGTACGCCGCTTCGTGCCATGCTCGCCGAACGCTCTTCCAGCCCCGAGGAGATCCTGGAACGCACCGGCGGACGCGCCGCGCTGGAATACAAATACGACGGCCTGCGCATCCAGGCCCACCTGCCGAAAAACGGGGACGCCCGCTTGTTCTCCCGGCGGCTCGAAGACCTCACCTCCCAGTTCCCTGACGTAGTGGACGCGCTGCAGAATGCGTTCTCCGGGCACGACGTGATCGTGGAAGGGGAAGCGGTCGCCGTGGACCCCGAGACCGGTCGCATGCGTCCCTTCCAAGTGGTCTCCCATCGACGAGGACGGAAATACGGCATCCAGGAACGCACCGAAGCCGCCGCGAGCAGGACCTTCGGACTGGCCGCGGATGCCACAGGCCGGGGCGCGCAAGCGCTACAGGATTACCCGATCGCCACCTACCTGTTCGACCTGTTGTACCTGGACGGCGAAGAATACCTGGACACCTCCTACGAAGAGCGGCGCGAACTGCTTGAACAAGCCACGGTGGCCCACGAACGCGCCGCCCCCGCCGTGCAGGAATGGGCAACCAGTGCCCAAGATCTCGAAGCGTTCATGCAGAAGGCCCTCAAAGACGGCGCCGAAGGGATCATGGCGAAGAACCCGCAAAGCAGATACAAAGCCGGAAGCCGCGAATGGAGCTGGATCAAATACAAGGCGGACTACGTCGAAGGCCTCGCCGACACCCTCGACCTGGCCGTGATCGGCGCCTTCCACGGACAAGGACGACGCGCCGGAGTCTACGGCACGTACCTCTTGGCGTCCTGGGACCCCGACACGGCGCAATGGGTCACCGTGTGCCGCGTGGCCACCGGCTTTGACGACAAGACCCTCGCCGGACTCACGAAGACCCTGGAATCAGAAGCCCAGAGCAAACCGCCCGCCCAACTCTCGCACAACCTCACGGAACCCCCGGACGTCTGGTTCAACCCCCGCCTCGTCATGGAGGTCTCCGGCGCCGAGTTCACCCTGTCCCCCGTGCATACCGCATGCTGGGGGCAGGTCCGGGATGATGCCGGCATCGCCGTGCGGTTCCCCCGCTTCACCGGCCGCATGCGCGACGACAAAGACCCCACGGAGACCACCACGCCCGAAGAGATCCTCGG
>CAYVRY010000239.1:0-2867 GCA_964452895.1 uncultured Halobacteriales archaeon | reverse complement strand
TTCAGGCAAGGATGATCTTCCTCCGGTATTTCGCGTAGGTCGCGTAGTCGATCTCCTCGGTGTTCTCCAGGTGCTCCATGAGCCGCCGGCTCGGCTGCTTGCGCAGCTTCTCGATCTGTTTGGTGACGGTGATGTCGAACGCATCGGAGCCCGCCCCGGAGCCGTAACCGGTGACGAAGACGCGGTCGCCGGGTTTTGCTTCGTCGAGCACCGCACAAAGACCCAGCGGGGCCGCCGCGCTGTAGGTGTTCCCGATGCGTGGGACGAGCAGGGCCGTGGTGCATTGTTCCTTCTGGAAGCCGAGCGTCTTGGCCACGCTCAGGGGGAACTTGCCGTTGGGCTGGTGGAAGACGGCGTAATCATAGTCGGCGGGCTTCGTGTCCATCCGCTTCATCATGGCCTCTGCGCAGGCGGTGACGTGGCGGAAAAAGGCGGGTTTGCCAGTGAACCGTTCGCCGTGGCTGGGGTAGCGTTGGCCTTCGCGGCGCCAGAAATCCGGTGTGTCCGTGGTGAAGGAGACCGTGTCGTTGATCGTGGCGACGACGTTCTCGCGGCCGATCAGGAAGGCCGCGCCGCCGGCGGACGCACTGTACTCCAGGGCGTTTCCCGGGGCGCCTTGGCTGGTGTCCGCGGCGATCGCCAGTGCGGATTCCACCATGTGGCTTCGTACAAGGCCGAGACTGGTCTGCATGGCGGCCGTGCCCGCCTTGCAGGCGAACTCGTAATCCGCGCTGGTGTGCGCCGGTCCCATCGCAGTGGCGGCGGCGACGATCGTGCTCGTGGGCTTCACGGCGTAGGGGTGCGATTCGCTGCCCACGTAGACGGCCCCGATCCGGGTGGCGTCGTAGCCGATCCGTTCGATGGCCTGCCGGGCCGCCTCCACGCTGATGGTCGCGGTGTCCTCGTCCGGGCCGGGCACGCTCTTGGAGTGGACGTTCAGGTTCCTCGCCATGGAGGCCCCGTCCTGGCCCCATACCTTGGCGATGGACTGAGTGGTGATCCGGTAGCGCGGGACGTAGAACCCGTAGGAGACGATGCCCGCACCCGCGTCGGCCCCGCTTCCCGCGGGGATCCCCGACGCCGCCTTCGAGGCGCTCATGACGGGATTGCCCAGCAGGGGGGTACTTAAGTGGGTTTTGACGGCGGTGGCCGCGCCCATGCACGCCCCTCTGGCGGCGGGCCCATGTAGTTAAGCGCAATCCCCGTGCCGAGCCTTGGACCTTGCCCCGTGGGGCAGGGCGGCATGAGGTGCGTTCTTGATCGTCAGCGTCGTGGGCTCCGTGATCTGTGCATGCGGTCGGACCGCAACGATACCCGCGACCGCAGGGGGCAGGCGCCTTGCATGATGCGCTTCTTGGCAACAGCGTCTCCATCTTGGGCGGCCTCGCCCTCGTTGCGTTGGGCGCGTTTGTCCTCACGGTCCGGCCCAGGCTGCCGCCGAACGTGGCGTTCGCCTTGTTCTCTTTCGGGTTCGGCGGGACGTTCGTCGTGGTGGGTGCGGGCAGGCTCGCTCATGTGGATGGTTCCATCGCCTCCGAGCTCGTCCAGACTCTCTTTATGGTCACTTGGGTGGGCGGTCTGTTGGGCATGGCGTTTCTTTTCCCCCGCCGGTTCATGTTCTCGCAGTGGCCGCTGATGTTGATCGCGGGCTTGTCCTGGGCGGTGCTCTTGGTGGTCTCGTTTCCGGTGTTGGTGGATTCCGGGGCCGGCGAGTCGTTTCTGTTCCGGTTGCGGGCGTTGGTCTCCAGTTCCGCGTTGTTCGCTTTTCTGGTCCTCCTCACGCTTCGTTACCGTTCGGCGGAAGACACGAAGGAGCGAAGACAGTTCGCGATCATGACCGCGGCCTTGGGTTTATCCATAGGGATCATCGCGACCTACGGAATCACGGGGGCGGAGGTGGACAGTGTCCTGTATCCCATGGGTCCGTTCGTGGGGTTGGCGTGGGTCCGTTTTGTCCTCATGCTCGGCGTCGTGGCCTTGTGGTTGGTCGCCATGTGGGGAAGCGACGGCAACGTGGCGCGCAACGTGGCGCTTTTTCTGCTGGCCGTCATGTTGGTGGGCCTGATCCACTCTGCACTTCGGGGGTCCTTCCCCGTTTCGGGACTGAGCAGGATCCTCATGGTGCTCTTGCTGACGTACGCCGTGCTGCGGCATCAGCTTCTCGGGGTGGACGTGCGCGTGCGGTGGGGGGTGAGCAAGTCTGTTCTCGCGGGCCTGTTCGTCGCGGTCTTCTTCCTGGTCGCCGAGCTCACGAAGTGGTACTTCGAGGACCGGTTGGACGCGCTGCCCGCGCCTTTGGATCCGACGGTCTTGGGGATCATTGCCGCGGCATTGCTCCTGTTCGCGGTCTCGCCGTTGCAGCGGATGGCGGACCGCTTCGCAGAACGCGCCGTGCCGCACACGGAGCCGGGGCCGGGGGTGTCGGCCGAGCGGCGCGAGGAGTCGTACAAGCGCGTCTTGAAGCGTTTTCTCGCTGACGGCGAGGTCTCCCACGAGGAGGAGCGTGCTCTGGCCGAACTTGCCGGAGACCTGGGAATTGATGCGGGGCGGGCGTTCGCGTTGCGGGAGGAAGTGGAATCGGGAACCCCCCAAGGCAAGACAGGGTCCGGGGGGGATTGAAGGCATCCGAAACGCATATGCGGTATGCTGCACTGCATATACGTCATGCACTCGGACGGTCGCATCCACAAACGGGTCCTGCGGTGGGGCCATTCCTTCGGGATTCGGCTCACGCGGGCCGATTTGGAGCGGTTACATCTTCGCGTCGGTGACGAGGTGGATGTGAAGGTCGAACCCTGCCGTCGGGAGATCGACTGGGGATCCCTGCCGCGTCTCCATCTGCCTCGAGACGCCAGCACGAGGCACGA
>CAYVRY010000238.1:0-2870 GCA_964452895.1 uncultured Halobacteriales archaeon | reverse complement strand
GATCGCCTCGTCGTCCGAAAGCCGCTCTTTCGACAGGCCCAGGACCTCCCGGATCGATGAAGCGACCCGGGCCTCCGCGTTCTCGTCCCAAGAGACCAGACGCGCCTCGGCGCCCTCGAGCGAGGCATCGAAGTCGCGTGCCCACGCATCCCCGTCGGAGGCCGCCCCCGGGCTTTCGGCCTGCGCCGCCTGCTCCAGTTGCGATTCCACGATGTCCCGGCGCGGCATGGGCTCCTCGCGGATCCGGTCCACGAAATCCGGGTCCACCTCCCGCACCGCCTGGAGCATCCCCTCGACGACCTGCACGGTCTCCGCCGGGCAGTCCCCGGTCTCCGCCATGCGCGCGTAGCGCTTGAGCTCGATCCCGCTGATCGTGTGGTAGAGGGAAGTGAACGCCGCGACGGGGATCACGTAGCGCGCCGTCTCGATGGACTTCTTCTGCGCCTCGCTGCGGATCTTCTTCTCGGACTGCCCCTTGATCTTCCCGATGGCGTGCATCGTGCGGAAGACATCCTCCTCAAGGAGTTCCCAGATCCGGTCGTAGGCCGCCCACGCCTCGCGCACCGCGTCCTCGTAGACCGTGCGGGCCTGCGCGTCCAACCCTTCCGGGACGTGCACCGCGGCCTTCTTCATGGCCACGTAGCGTTGGCTCTGCTGCTCCGAATTGTAGAACGGATGGCTGTGCAGGAACGACCACACGAACTGACGGGAGACCTGCTCCAGGCTGAACACGAAGGTGGGATGCTGGAACGGCGTATGGTGGCCCGCGTTGTAGATCGCCTTGCCCAGGCCCTCGCGCAACTTGTCGCTGACGTCGTCCACGGTCTTCAAGGACGGTGCGTAACAGGTGCGGGCGCTCGCGATGGCGATGTCGTAGGCGTTCTCCGTGAACGCCAGCAGACGGACCCGGGGCGGGCCGGTGGTGATCTCGCGCGGCGGGGCAAGCTCCGTCATGGTCTCTCTCCTAAGGGCTCAGGGGGGCAGGGCCTTCTGATTTTGGATAGGGGGTCACCGAAAGCAGCGCCAAGGGGGTGAGGGGGCCGAGCAGGACGGGGCGGAGGGAGGGGGCAGGCCGGGCCCCAGCGACGCCGCGGAGGCAAGGCGTCACCCGGCACAACCCCCTGGATGGAATCGTGAGAAGGAAGAACAGACGCACGAGGCGCCTGTTGGGAGGCTTCCCGGCAACCGAAAGCATGGGACCGCCTTCAAGGCTTCGACTCCAAGAGAACCACCCAACAGGGAAGCGGATGCACAGGCCACAGTGGTTCCACAGGAACCAGAACCTTGGATCGTGCTCCGGTCTGCCCCGTCGGAGGGAAAGTCATGACACGGATGAAGCCGCTACCCGCCGTAACGCCAACCCGAGTTCCCTTCCGTAAGGGGCTCGAACCGTTTCTCCACCCGGCGGCCCCCTTCCACGACCTCGCCCACGACCACGTCGTGGTCGCCGCCTTCGATCCATTGCACCACCTTCGCCTCGAACCAGGCCGGAACGGCGTCCAGCACCGGCGCCCCGAAGACGGGAGAGGGTTGGAACCGCTCCCCATGGACCGTGTCCTCCTTCGGTTGTTCGTACTTGAAAAATTTCTTCACGAGCTCCCGCTGGTCGCTTTGCGGGACGTTCACCACGAAGCCTCCCCCCTCCTTGATCAGCTTGTTGGAGAGGGTGTCCTTCTTCAGGCCCAGCATCACGCGCGGCGGATCGAAACTGCACTGACAGATCCAGGACGCCAGCATCACGTTGCTTTCTTCACCGCTCTTCGAGCCCAGGAGATAGATCCCGGTCTCCACGGCACCGAGCGCGATCTTGCGGGTGGCCTCGTCCATGACGCGGCGGGACCCGAGCCCCCTCCAAGAAGGTAACTGTAGGGGCGCCCTCCCATGACCTCACGGCCTGCCCCCCAAACCCTCCCAGAAGACCTCCACAATCTCTGAAGTGACCCAGAGCCCTGCCTCGATCAGGTCCCGCAACGCTTCGGCAACGTCCGCTTTCGATTTCAGCAAGCCGGTCCCATGGGCACGAGCGATCACACTCAGGCTTCCTACCGGTTCAAGGCCTTCAAGGAGTGCGACACGACGGGCCGGGAGTTCATCCAACAGGACGAATTTCTGATTCTTTTCAATTGCTCCCGCAATCACGGAGATCTCCCCACGACCGAGATTCGAATAGCGTCGCTTCAACGAATCAATCTTACGGGCTTTGACACCAATCGGCACCAGAAGACCCTCATCCAACGCCGCGCCAATTACTCGTGCATCCGGCTGGTGGGGCGCCGCAGACACACATTCAGAGCGCACCGCTTCAGGCACCTCCAAGGGACCGGCAACGCGGTGAAGCAGGGACAACCTTTCAGTCCGGGCGAACAGGATCAACACCGAACTGTCCACGATCAATTCTCATTCGCCCACATCAGGTCGCGCCGGAGTTCGTGCACATCATAATTGCGCAGAATCCCGGCATGCTTGAGTTCGTCGAGAAACACCGTGATCGGCACCCCGGCCAATTCGCTCGCCCGCTCCAAGGAGACTTCACGGCGACGATAAGCTTCCAGTGCCTGTTCAAGGCGTTCTGCGGCGATGCCACGTCGAACCACATCGCGAAGCATTTCAGAGCGGCTCTTCCCCGTCAGACGGCCAAGCTCGTCAAGACCTTGGACGAGGTCGTCCGGCAACCGGCCCGAGATGGTCTCACCCATGTGTATACGATTGTATGCTATCGTATAAATCCTTAACGGGGAGAATGGACGGAGACGGTGCCGCCCGAACACGCATTCATGCAACGATCTTGCGACTGGTGCCGTCCAACACCATTTTCTTTCCCTCCTCGTCGAGCCCCAGGTCCTGGTCCAGGAACGCCTCCACGTTCACCC
>CAYVRY010000237.1:0-2874 GCA_964452895.1 uncultured Halobacteriales archaeon | reverse complement strand
CGAGGGGACGAGGGGACGAGGGGACGAGCTCCGCGTCTTCAGGCGACGCTCTTGATCTCGATGACCAGGCCCACACTGGGTTCCACCCGGTACCCGATCACGTCGCCGAGGCGGCCCTTGGCGCGGCTGAAGCGCTTGACGACGATACGCCGGGAGGCGTTGTTGCCCACGAGGCTGAATTCCAGGGCAAGGTGCACGTCGCTGGTGTCGCGCAGCAGATGCAGCACGTGCTCGGGCAACTGGTCGGGTTCCACGGTCAACACGATGGTCTTCCCGGCGGAGGTGCGCCGCTTGATGTTGTAGAGGGTGTCCTCGACCTGGGCGGTGAGCCGTTGATCCGGGTCCAGGCCGTTGGAGGCATCTGCTGACGGGTCCGCTTTGAAGACGGCGGTCTGGGGGTTTTCCGCCCTTTGCTGGTATTGGGCGCTTTGTGCGTGTTCTTGGAAGGCCCGCTGCTGTTCCGTGATCAGTTTGCTGAATGTGTCGATGATCACGATCTCCTTCTGGAACAGTTCTTCCGCCGCCTGCAATCGGGCGAGAAGATCGTGGGGCAGCTGGCGTTTTGCCACAAGGGGATAGACGGGCAGGAAGAGCAGGTCGCCGGAGAGCAGTTCGCCTTCGACGGCGTAGTCCAGGCTGCGCATCTGTTCGATGAACCCGAGGGTGGTGAGTTCTGTGGAGACGATGCCCGCGGTGTGGTGGTTCTTCAAGAGGCCGTACAGGATCCGCTGGGTGAGGATGCTCTTGCCGGCGCCGTACGGGGCCTCCACCACGATCAGGCTGCCGCGGGGCAGGCCTCCTCCCAGTCGTTCGGAGAGTTCGTCGCGGTTCACCTTGAAGTCGAGATGTTGGGTCATGGGGGGTCCCTACACGTTGAATCGCAGTGTGTCGGAGGCGCCGGATTCAGCGACCACGCGCACGCGGTGGTCGCCGGCTCCCAGGTTCGTGCCGTCGGCGGTGATCTCCAGGACCTGCCCGGAGCGCCACATGGTGTCGCCGTCCAGAACGTCGGTGGTGAGTTCCGTATGGACGGTGCCGTCGATGAGAAGCACGACCTGGTCGGGGTCCATGGATTTCGTCCCCGTGTTCAATGCGTACACCACGAGGGGGTTGGTGTCCACGTCCCCGGGGTCGTTCACGATCCGGAGATCGGTGGCGAGTTCGTCGTAGAGGGCGTCGCTTTTCGTGCTGATGCCGCCGCTGAGCTTGCCGGCGGTGCCGTGCAGGGCGCCCACCACGGTGGTGGCGATGACGATCGCTGCGATGAAGAAGATGATGTGTGTCGCGGAAACGCTGAATCCCATGTTGTTGTTCTCCTTTCTTGTTGAATCGGTTCTCTAGAAGGCGTCCCAAAGGAGGCCTTTTCCGGTCTCCAGTACAACGAAGGCGCGGTTGGGCACTTCCCCCTGGGAGACACCGCCTTTTTCGAGCGTGAGCGTCTCTCCCGGTGCCCACACATCGGTGGTCTTGCCGTCCACGTCGCGCGTGAAGTCGCCAAGCGCTTGGGGCTCGCCGTCGAAGAACATGGCGATCAACGATGCGTCCAACGCGGTGCCGCCCGTGTTCAGGATCTCGATGGTGAGCGTGTTGCCTTGGTGCTCGCCGTTTGTGATCTCGGCGTCGCTATCGCGCTCGAACTGGTTTCGTTGCCGATCATCACGCACCGCCTGCATGACGTCCCGTTGCCCGTCGAAGGAGGCACTGAGTACGGTGGATGCCACGAAGAGCATCCCGATGAAGAGGACGATGCTGGCGCCGATCGTGCTGAAACCCATGGTTCACCTCATGTGGCGTTGGCCGGTGCGTCCGCTTCGGCTTCGGGTTCGGTCTCGGGTTCGGTCTCTTGGGCTGGGTCGACCCGGGTGAACGCGCCCAGCGACGGGTCGTGCCGCGCGAGCAGTCGCACGGTCTCCTCGTGCAGGGTGCGCACGTCGCCTGGGGTCCGGTGGGATTCGTGCTCGGCCATGGTCTCCACGAGCCGCTCCACCAGGCGGGCGGTCTCGGCGTGGACCCACTTGGCGTCCACGTAGAAACGGGTGAACGCCTCCACGTCGACGGTCTTGCAGGCCGGGGCCAAGAGGTCGGCCCAGGCGACCACGAGGAGCCGGCGCGCGGTGGTCGAGTCGTCGGCAGACGGCACCGGTTCCCGCTCCGGTGGCGCCGCTTCTTCAAGGATTTCGCTGGGTTCGGGTTCCGCCTGGGCATCGTTGGGGTGATACCCGGGTTCGCGGTCTTCGTCTTCGGGAGGCGGGATCGTCTCCGGCGCCGGCACCGACCAGGGGACGACTTCTGGTGTGTGCTCCTGGGCCGGTTCTTCCGCTTGCTCTTCGTCCACGTCGTCATGATCGGCCTGCGCGGGCACGGCGCCTTCCGCCGGTCCGGGATCTTCGTTTGGTTGTGCATGGCTCCGGGGTTGCGGTCCAACGGGGATCACTTCCACGCCGGGCCGCTCGGAGGCCCGCAGGGGGGTCTCCTGTGTGTGCGGGTCCGGTTCAGGCTCTTTTTCTCCGGCGCACGGGGTCGGTCCAGGCACCGCGTCCTCATGTACCGCGTCGGGGTCTCCCGGTTGGGGTTCTGGTTGGATCGTGGCTTGGTTGCCTGCGCTCGCGAAGGGATCGACCACTTCATGGTCCGGCTCAGGGGTCGCCTGGGGGGCCTGCGGGCCCGGTGGCGTGCTTTGTTGCGAGACGAACGGGTTCTTGTCCTGGGAGACCATCTCGGTGAGCGTGAGCAGGGAACGGATCCGCTCTTCGATGTCCGCGAGGCGGTCCTCGAGCTTGGACCGTTTGTTCTCTTCCTGCTCGAAACTGCTGGCGAGGCGGGCCACCTGCGCGGTGACCTCCTTCATCCAGCCTTCGGCGCGCGAGCGGAACT
>CAYVRY010000236.1:0-2910 GCA_964452895.1 uncultured Halobacteriales archaeon | reverse complement strand
GGCGTGGATCCTGGAGCACACCGGGCGGCGCGCCGACTTCGACGTCCACGGCGGGATCGCCCGGCTTGAGGATCTGGGGCTCGTGGAGAACGGGGACGCCTTGCGTGCCGTGCCGTGCGACGAGGCGGCGCGGCGGCTGGACGCCCGCTGGGACAAGGCGTTCACCCCACCCTAGTCGCTGGCACCCCAAACTTACCTACACACAAGGTCCTCAGCACCATGACCTCGCGCTGACGGCGACGAAGGAGATGCGGCGACGGCCGTTCGATCAGGGCTCACCCGGTCAATACAAGGCGTCCGAAGGCGACAACATGTAGTGGGGCCTGTGAATCCGGAGAGGGGCGGAAGAGAAGGGGGAAGAGATCTGAATGAGACCAACGCCGCCCTACTGGCGCCGGCGGATTGCTGCGTAGCTCAAAGCAGCCAATGCCATCGCTGCGAACGCGACGAACGCGGAGGCGAACACGGGGATCGATGTGACCTCGACCTTCGGGCAAGGCTTGACCTCCTTGTAGCCGAAGACACTTGTAGCCATGTAGGTGTACGTCACATCCACATCGGTGTCCATGTCCGAGTACGTGGAGCTTTCCTCGTCAAAAGCGTCCACGAATTCGAATGGCCCGTCGCCCTCTGCCCGGTACAGTTTCGTGGCGTCCGAGCCGGTAGCAGGTTCCCAACTCACCGAGATCGTCGTGTTCTGGTTTGCCGTGGCCTGCAGGTCGGACGGACAGGACTTCATTGGTTTCTTCGGGGTCTTAGGGTCCTTCGGGTCCTTCGGGTCTTTCGGGTCCTTCGGGTCCTTCGGGTCTTTCGGGTATTTCGGGTCCTTCGGATCCTTGCCGCCGTCATTTCCGCCAGAATCCTTGTCTTTGAACGGGCCAACGCTCACACTAAGCCCGACGAACAGGTTCACCGCCAGCACGAGCTTGAGGAAAAGTCCGACGACCTCCTTGAGGTGGCCCTTCAATTGAGCCACTAGGTCGACCACCAGGTCCAGGTCGACCCCGGGCGAGGCAGCCGCCTTCAGCTGGCCACCGACGGATGCCATCAGGTCGTGCACTTTCGCCTCCAGATCGACCACGAGAGTCACGAGAAGTTTGAGTTTGGCCTTCACGTAGGCAGAGGTCTCCAGATCAATCATGTGTTCCCCGAGGAGTTCGAGTTCGGCATCGATCTCGGCCAGCAGCTTCAGGATCGCCTTGATTTGTGCCTGGACTTCCTGTCCGTCTCCGGGTGAATCCAGGTAATCGTGTATCTCCACGGAACGGCCCTCGAGGTCGACGACGTTCTTCTCAATCAGCGCCAGTTTGACCTGGAGCTCCATGAGCAGTGCTTCCGGGTCTTTGCCGTCCGTGTCGTGTGCGTAGCCGGATCCATACCCCGACCCCTTATCGGCAATCGTCGTGGGCACCGAGTACAATGCAATCAGGGACGACAGGAAGACGGCAGCGAGCCTGACTTTCGTCCTTCTAGTTTTTGTGTTTGCCATGTTTGTTTTCCTCCACAGGCCCGATGCCTGCACGGACTGGTTTCTTTCAGCATCAAAAATAGATTTGCGTACACTGTGTTGGCCCGAAAGTTGATATTGGTGAGCGCACCATCAGTTGTCAGGATACGTGCCTTGTCCTTGGGGACGATATTGTCCCTCGTGCATCCGTGACTTTTCACGGTGGCATCCAGAAATCCATTGATCGTCTCGCGTCGCTTGGCTACGTCTGTCGCAAGAGATTGTCGGAGTGGCCGATCTCTGTCGCTCGCTGTACCGCCCCCGCTTGATCGTGCTGCGATCACCAGGTAATCCGACCGCGGGTCTTCAACGGCGCCACCGGGCCACGACCTCGCCTGATCCGCACGTTGTTCGCGGCCCGAAGAATGCGCACCTGACGCTTTCGCCCGGTCCTGCATTCCTTGCGGTTCCAGCCACAACATATCGCGCCATCGCGATAACGGCGACCCCGGCGGTATTCCGGTATGTCCCCCTTAGCGGTAGGGAAGCGATACTCCGTTTACGAGGCCCGCGCGCTCCGTTCGCGGCGGCTGAGTTCGACGGCGGCTGTCGGGGCGGTTGCTTGAGCTGAGAGAGAGGTCGCGCCCCCTTTGGATAAGGTGCACTGACCGGGCGTCTCGTTTGAGGACCCATACGGTTGACACCGACGAGCCTGACTGCCAATATCACGGGCGAAGCTTCACAACTGCTGGGCCCCTACGCACGGTTAAATACAAGACTCGTTCTATTGCTCCCTGTGTCCATGGGGGTCCCGGCGGGTGTAGCGGTCTTGGTTCTGAGTCTGACAATGGTCTCGGGTTGCATAACGCCCCCCGACCAGGGCGACGGCGATTCGGGTCCAGCAACGCCCGCCACGATCCTCGCCGCGTTCGACCAGGCCCTCGTCTCCGGCGGCGACCACCGCCACGACAACCCCGACCAACACCACGGCACGGGGTGGGACCTGCGCGCCATCTTCCAGGACCACCTGCCGCTCGGGCTTGACTGGCCCGCCGAACGACAGGCACTCGGCCAGCTGCAGGTCATCGACGACTACGCCTTCGTGGCGCTCAACCTGGCCGGGTTCGCCATTCTCGACGTCTCCGACCCCGCATCACCCCAACACGTCGGAGTCTTCGACGCCGGCAGGTCGCTGCTCAATGACGTCGAGGTCACCCCTGACCTCCGCTGGGCCTTCGTGCCCTCCGACCGCCTTGTTCCCCAGCCACCCGACCCCGCCGACTTCGATCCGGCCTCCCTGGTCCCTGGCCCGCCGCCCGGTATCGTGATCGTCGACCTGTCCGACCTCTCCGCACCCCGCGAAGCCGGCATCCACGTATCCCCGGATTCGTTCGGCTACCACCGCCTGGATCTCTTCGACATCGACGGGTCCACCTACGTCTTCGCCGCCACGTACTCCCGCG
>CAYVRY010000235.1:0-2937 GCA_964452895.1 uncultured Halobacteriales archaeon | reverse complement strand
AGGTCCATCCCGTTGCCGGACGCGGAGTCGCGCCGGTGCGCGGCGTTGAGGCCACGGATCGCCAGGTCGAGCCCGTCGCTCGCGCTGAGGCCTTCCTTGTAGTGGTCCGTGATCACACCGTACACGTACGGGGAACCGGACCCGGTGGTGGTCCAGTCGTCCGGGATCGCGCCGCCTGCGGCGTCCAGGCTCCAGACGCTCCCGCCGGTCTCGTCCCAGCCGCCGACGATGAGCTGCACGTAGTAGGGTGCGAACTTGCGGGCGTTCATGATGTTCGCAAGCAGCGTGGAGGCAGAGCGCACGGGCATGGGGGCGTCCCGTTTCATCTCGTAGAGTTCCACTTCGGCGCTCAGGTAGCGGGCGAGGATCTGCGCGTCGCCGACAAGACCGGCCGTGGTGAGCGCCATGTGGGACCCGATCGGGAAGAGCTTCTGGGTCTTCGTGTGCGCGATCAGGGTGCCCATGGTGGCACGGTGTTCCGTACCGACCACGACGCCGTCCTTGCAGGCCAGCCCGACGGTGGTCGTGCCGGTCTTCTTGATCTCATTGCTGGTTTGTTGTGCCGCGTCGTACATGGTCGAATCCGGGGTGAGCATGGTAGCAGTCGCTCCCAAAAAGGGCAAAACGAATCACGCCCCGATTCCGCGGCCCCATTTAAAGGGTTTCGTCACAGACGGGAATGGCCGGGGTCCGTCCCCTCACCGGGCGCCGGGGTCCGCCGGGGCGGGCTCGTGCGGGGGCTCCTCGAAGACCACCATGGGGGCAAACGAAGGATCCGGGGTATCTGCTGGATAGCGGGTTTCCCGTTGGTTTGTGTCGCGGGCCCACCACCAGGCCAGGGCGCCTCCGGTCAGGAACATCACGAGCCCGTAGAACCCGGGGATGATCGCGGCCTGCGGGGAGCCGAGTTGGACGACGGCGAGGGTGATGCCGAGGGTGCCGTTTTGGAAGCCCACCTCGATGGCGACCGCGCGTCGCTGGTCCGGTGGCAACCGGGCGGCGCGGGCCAGCAGGACCCCGGCGCCCAGGGCGAGCAGGTTCAGTGTGAGAACGGCGGGCACGCTGCTGGCGGCCAGCGACCAGAAGTCGCTCCGGTTCTCGTAGATCACCCAGGCGACGACGGCGACGAAGATCAGCACGCTCGCGACGCGCACGGGGCGCTCGGCGGCCCGGGCCCAGCCCAGCCGCCACCTTCGAACGAGCATCCCGAGGCCCACGGGGACGACGAGGATCGCGAAGACGAGCGCGGCCATGTCGATGAATGGCACCCGCACGACTTGCGCGCTGTCGAAAAGAAGTCGGGTCATGCCGAAAAAGAGCAGGGGCGTGAGGATCACGCTGGCCAGGGTCACGATGCTGGTCAGGGTGACGGAGAGGGCGACGTCGCCGCGGGAGAGGAAGGTGAGCAGGTTGCTCGTGGGGCCGCCGGGCACGCAGGCGAGGATCAGGAGTCCGATGACGAGGGTCGCGGACCAGCCCAAGAGGTGATGGAAGGCGATAGCCACGAGCATGGCGAGGATCGGCAGCGCCAGCACCTGTCCGGCGAGCCCGGTGGCCACGGAGCGCGGGATCTGCACCACGCGGCGGAAGTCGGCGCCCGTGAGCGTCATGCCCATGCCGAACATGATGATCGCGAGCGCCAGCGGCAAGAGCACGTCCGTCACGAGCCCCGTCTCCAGGCCGTGTTCCATGGCCGAGGATTGCCGGGTGAGGTACTTCTACTTCCCGAATGTGCAGGCGGTACGGCTACACGAACAGCAACCACACCCCGCCGAGCAGGATCACCCCGCCGGCGAGCCGCCAGCCGAACTTCTCGCCGAAGAAGATCCGTGCAAGCAGCGCGGTGACGAGGAGCGACAGTCCGCTGGCGGGTTCGGCGACGCTCACGTCGAGCTGGGTGAGCGCGATCAGGAGCATGAGGTACGAGACGCCGTTTACGGCGCCGGTGGCCAGGGTGAGCGCGGGTCGTTCGAAGGCGACGGCGAGCGCGGTGAACCGCCCGCGTACGATCAGGTAGACGACCAGGGCGGTGGCGATCCCCGTGTTCGTGATCAAGGCGTACGTGTACGGGTCGAAGTGGGTGAGTGCGCCCTTGTCGATGACGCGGCCGATGGCCAACAGTGCGGCGCTGGCGATCATGAACCGGGCGTCGGTGCGCGCGAGCAGCCGGCGCGGTGAGGGGATCCCTTTCTCGGCTTCCAGCACGCCGGCGCCGCCGACGATGAGCAGGAGGCCGAGGATGCGCGGCAGGGTCAACGCTTCGCCGAGAAAGAGCACGGCCAGAAGGAGGATGAAGAACCCGTTGCCGTGGTACAGGGGAGCGACGATGGTGGCGTCGCCGGCCTTCAGCGCGGCGACGTAGAGGGCGAACGCGACGGCGTAGATCAAGGTGGCTGCCAATGGACGCAAGAAGAGGCCGGGGTCGTGGGGCAGGGGTTCGTGCAGCACGATGGCGATGGGTATGAGCGTGATCGCGCCGATGCCGAAAAAGAGCGCGGCGGTCGCCACGGGGTCGCGGTCGCGGGTGAGCGCCTTGAGGAGGATGCGTTCCAGGCCCAACAGGGCGATCCGGCCCGAGAGGGCCCAGAAGGCGAGCGACACCAAGAGGGCCTGGCAACAGCTGGGGGTTCAAGGCGGTGTCGTGAGGGGCAGGCGGGGTAATTCAAAGAGACGCGACGGTGAGGACCTGGACACGGAGGCTGCAGGTTCGTGCCAGCTCGGTTTCCGCATCGTCATCGCGGGTCATGTGCAGACGGTCGTCGAAGGCGTCGCGAGTCGTGCGCATCAGAACAAAAACGGTAAGGTGGTCGCTCGCGACGTCGGTGGCGTTCGAGGGCCTTGCCCGCCGGTTCTCGTGTTGTGGATCCAACGGGCTTAAAGATGCTGCCAGGGAACCCAAAAAGTGGGCGAAAAAGGCGAAAACATCCTGTTGGTGGT
>CAYVRY010000234.1:0-2997 GCA_964452895.1 uncultured Halobacteriales archaeon | reverse complement strand
AGAGTGGATTCTACGGTCCCGAGGGTTCGCGTTGAAGCTGAAACTGCTGCCGTCCGTGCAGACGTCCGCGGACGGCCAACCGTCTACGAGATCATCGACCCCGTGATCGTAATAGCGATGATACGTCAAGTCATGATAGGTCTGCAGCAGTGCGGTGGCGTTTCCGTCGGGGAACCGATGGGCGTCCTTGTAATCGTTTTCGGCTCCCCGTGCGGCCTTGCCGTCGGCCTCGTACACGTTGATGCCGGAGCACGTGTCGATCTGGAGTGCGAAATTATAAATCCAATCGACGGTCGGGTCGAAGACCGTTTCGTGCAACCGGGTGATCCAGAGCCGTTGCCTGACCGGATCCTGCATGGTTCCGTTGCATTTGTGGCCCCACTCGTTTTCGAGATGCAGCGAATCGGTCCTCAGGCAACCCTGCGTGTTGGACGTATCGTTCCGGTTCCAGGGAAAAACCTGTTCCACTGGAGGGGCGCCGAGGCTGGGGAGGCCGGCAAGCTGGGGACAGGCATCGAAGTCATATTCCTGGACCTCGTGGTAGACCCCGTTGGGATCGACGAAGTCAAGATGGCCTCGAAAACGGAAATCCCGACTCTTGACGGGATCGCAAACCTCTTTCTCCACGGCGATCGCATACGTGGCTTCGAAGATCGTGGAATGGAAGAAACCGGACGCGGCGGCGAAATCCGTCGGCAGGCCAAGCGAACTTTCCGCTGGACCCGATGAAACAGAGTGGGGGGCGCAACCGGGGGCATCCCGGTTGAAGCTGTAGTCCTGCATCGCGCTGCCCTCTGCCGCGAGCGTTTCGTCGCTCGGATAGTGGATCAATCCAGGTTTGTTGTCGTCTTTTCCGGGACGCTGGTCAAGGTTCCTGCCGTCGAACCAGGTGACGCATTCCCGTTGAGCGTTTGGGGATGCGGTCGTTGGGCCTGGGGCCGAAGGCCCCGATGGAGATGGAGCAGAACCTGAGGCAGACCCCCACATAGGGTGCTGTTCGACGTACCAAAACGCAAAGGTGGTATGGCCCGCCACGGGATCGGGGTAGTCGCCCGTCCCTGGTACCGCATCGCAGGTCGCATAGGTCGGACAATCGCCGAAGCGGTTGCCAATCGGCTCTTGTGTTCCATCTGTAGGCGCGATGGGGAGCGTCTCACCCTGCGGGAGCACGACGACAAACGATGCGATCAACAGGAGGCTCAAGGCTCCGATCGATGAGGGGCTCGCGAGGTATGCGTTCAATGCGGAAGAGGAAGCCATGCCCACCATCACCAACGGCAGCGGCCCAAAGGCCGTACAAGGATGGATTTGACTCCGGCCATATGAACGTGTTGGCAAGTCTTCAGGACACTTCGGGAAGGCACCAAGCTTGGAGGACGGGTCAAGAACGTCTCGATCCGAAGCAAAGGAAGCAAGAAGTCGTTGGCCAATGATCACCAGGCTTCCGTTCGGCCGATTCACCGACCACTGGTCGTCACTGGTCTTCTCCATGAGCCGGACGCTCCTGCACCGGCCCATCCGCCGCCTCACACGCGATATCCATGTATAGGGGGCCGGGATTGGCGGCCTCGCCGCCGCCAGACCACCATGCGGGGATAGCCAAGCGGCCAACGGCGGCAGACTCAAGATCTGCTCTCTTAGGAGTTCGTGGGTTCGAATCCCCCTCCCCGCACTCTCGATCCATCTGTTGGCCGGGCCCAGGCCCGGTCGGCCCCACGGGAAGGCCTTCTTGAACCCCTGGCAGAAGGCACATCAAGGCGGGACCGTTCTCGGCGGCCCGAGGTGGCGATCATGTCCAAACCCGAACCCGGCTCCCCGGCCCCCGCGTTCAAGGCACCTGACCAGACCGGCCAGACGCACAAGCTCTCCGATTACAAGGGCCGACACGTGATCCTGTACTTCTACCCGAAGGACGACACGTCGGGGTGCACCCGGGAGGCCTGCAAGTTCCGCGACACACTGCCTTCGCTCAAGGAAGCCGAAGGGCAGGTCATCGGGGTCTCGCCGGACACCGTGGAAAGCCACAAGCACTTCGCCGAGAAATACAACCTGCCGTTCCCGCTGCTCGCCGATCCCGACCACAAGATCATCCGTGACTACGGCGTCGAAAAAGGCGATTCCGCGAAACGGACCACATTCCTCATCGGCCCCGACGGGAAGTTGGTCAAGGTCTACAACCAGGTGAAACCGGAACGCCACGCGGAAGAGGTCCTCGCGGACCTGCAGAACCTCCGGGCCGCCTGAAAGGGGCAGGCGCGGACCCTCTTGCCCCCTCCGGCTTTCCGAGGGTCTCGCGGAATCGGTTCTATGCTCGTCCGAAGCGGGTTCGACCCGCGTTGCAGAGCCCTTTTATCGGTGCGCAGGGTTTGAGCGGACAAATCCCGAGGGGAACCCCATGAACAGAACCATCCTAATCACCACAATGGTCGTCGCCGCGACCCTTTTCGCAGCCGTCGCGATCGCCCAAGACAACGAAAGCGTCTTCGAAAACGGCGACGCCGAAGCAGACCATGGAACCAGCGGGCAGACTGTCGGGCACGAGAACCGGAACCGCACTGGCGAACGATCACTCCACGGCCTGTGCAACGCCTGGAACGCGAACGAGGACGGCCGCGCCAACGGCAACGCCTCCCAAGCCCCGCCGTTCGTGGGGCTGCAGGAGCGCGCCGAGGAAAACGGCACCGGCGTCGCATTGTTCTGCGAGCAGGTCCCGCATCCCGGCGACGGGTCAGGCCGAGCGCACGATGTCCCCAGGGGCCCGCCAGCGGATCGCGGTGGCGGCAACGGGTCGGCGCAAGCGGCAGAGGCCGGTGCTGAAAACGGTCAAGGGAACAACACGGGCAGCGGCAAAGGACAAGGCAACGGAAACGGCAACGGCAGCGCACAAGGCAACAACCCGGGCGACAACGGGTCCGGTGACGAAGAGGCCAAGGAAGAAGAAGACGAGGAAGAGGACGACGAAGAGGACGACGACGAGGACGAGGAAGAAGACGACGA
>CAYVRY010000233.1:0-3038 GCA_964452895.1 uncultured Halobacteriales archaeon | reverse complement strand
ATCCGTGGGGCCTCGGCAACGTCTTTGTCACCGGCATGACGATCGAGTGGGTCTACTGGCAAGGACAGCCGCGCAGTCTCGTTCTGGACAACGAGGTCACGCTGGATGTTCTGCCGGACCCCGTGGGTGGGTTTACCAACCTGCTCACGAGTCCGTGCTGAGACGGACTGCGGTCGCTCTCCCTTCCTTTTCCCCTCTTTCTCCCTCTCGTTTTGCGAAGCGACCCGCTGGACTATTGGGCCGTTTCCTTCTTGCGCGCCTTGCGGCGGGCGGCGCGCTTGAGAAAATCGTGGGGGGGTTGCAGGTCCCGCTCTCTTTGTGTTTCCACCACTACACCTCGACAATATGACAAAAATGTCGGCAGTATTTATGCTTAGAGGCTAGCTTATTAAGTCAAATCAGGGCCATCATGGTTTTCGTCCACTCAACGGGGGATATGTGGGTCAATGGGTCATCCGAGCGCGTGGCCCCGCACCGGCACGGCCGGCGCCGAAGACGCTTGGAGAATACTTTCGGTCACCCCCTGTCCACCTTTTTGTGCCCGGCGTCCATCCTGAGGCCCATGCACCGGATCGACCCGAGCCAGACCACGACGACCCTTGAGCAGCCCGTTCCCACGCCGGAGTCCCCCGGCCCCCGCTCCTCGCGCGCCGCCTTGAACCTGCGCGGCCTCTGCCCCGTTTGCGGCGACGACGCGATGCGCTCGATCACCACGAGCACGGCGGAAAGCCGGGAAACCTACCGCTGCCCCGTGGACGGGGAGACGGTCTACGTGGTCGACCATCAGGGCCGCCGGATCCAGTGGACCGCGCAGCACGGCGCCGGGATGGCCATGCTGCGCTCCCACCCGGCAGGCAGAGCACGTACGTCCGATCCGGGGGCGCGCTTCATGCCGCTGCACGCCGCGGTGTGACGCACCCGCTTACTCCGTGTCGTCGTCATCGAGCAGCGTGAGCACTTCCACACCGTCTTCCGTGATCAGCATGGTGTGCTCGAACTGGGCCACCATCCCGCGCCCCGCTTCGACGAGGGCGGCGTAGTTCTTCAACGCCACGTGCTTTGTGAGCATCTGCAGCCCCATGTTCAACCGGCGGGGGGAGACCACGTCGTCGATCCATCGGGACGCGAACGGCAGTTTGGGGTAATTCTTCGTCACGTGCGCCATGATCTTGCGCGCATCGGGATGGCGGACGGGGCGGTTTCGCAGGTAATGGTAGATGTTCCCGTTGGGACCGTTCACCACGTGCCCCGAGCCGTCCGTGACGAACGGTTCGCACGCCAGCACGGTGCCCACCCGGGGCCGCTGCACCGGGGTGTTCGCGATGGCCGGGACGCTGAGCCCGGCATGCAGGTTCCAACGTTCGATGCTGTGCCCCGTCAGGTTCGACACGGTGCGGTAGTCGTATTCCTTGACCGTCTCCTCGATCGCGGCGCCCACCGTGGACAGGTTCACGTTGGGCCCCATGATCGACACGCCCACCGTGAGCGCCGCCCGGGCGGCTTCGATGAGTTTGTCCCATTTTCCGGTGCCCCCCACTTCCACGGTGACCGCGTTGTCCCCGATGTAGCCGTCCACGTGCGCCCCGCAGTCCAACTTGACCACGTCACCCTCTTTCAGCACGGTCTCGTCATCGGGCGGCGGTGCCCAATGGGCGGCCACCTCGTTGATCGACAAGCACGCGGGGAAGGCGGGTTGTGCGCCCAGTTCCCGGATCTTGTCTTCCACGGCGTCCGCGACGAAGCGGGCGGTCACGCCGGGCTCGAGGAGTCCGGCGCCGTGGCGCAGTCCCAGCGCGGAGATCCGTCCCGCGCTTCGCCACTTCTCCACCGTGTCGGGTTCCAGGTTGTGAACGAGGGTTTCGCCCATCAACAGCCTCCTGAGTCAAGTTTGGTCGTGCTCATGCCCCTTCGCCCGGTCACTTTTCACTGCGTTTCTTGGCGTCCTTGATCAGATCACCCAGGGTGAGCCCCCGTTGGCTCGCTGCGCTGCGCTCCGGCAGTTGACCCTTGGGCGGCGGTTCCATCAGCTTGATGCCCAGCTCCCGCTGTAGCGCCTTGATGGCCCGGTCGGACGGATGCAGCTGCCCCGCCTCGATCTTTGCGATGGTCGGGACGGGCTCGGAGACCTTGTCAGCCAGGTTCTCGCGGGTCCATCCTTTCTTCTCCCGGCCGTGGCGGACCCGTTCCCCGTAATCGTCCACGAGCTCCTCCGTGGATTCCAGGGCGTCGCGGGGGGTGGCGCGCCGCTGCCTCTCCTGCAGCCGCTCGGCCACCGGGGCCGCCGACTGGGTGGATTTGGCCTGGGGCGGGGGCGAGATCTCCTCGCCGAAGCGGGCGCAATTGTCGCACACGTTCATCACGGTGCCTTCGACCCGGACTTTTCGGAGGCGACCGCGGTCCGAGCCGCACATTTCACACTGCATGGAACACGGCTCCGTTGCGCGCCCAGCCCACCCTGGCTTTTAAGGGCTTGCCTGGAGCGGCAGACGGTGGCGCCACCGGGCCCTCCAGCCCGGGCCCAAGCCCCTGCCCGGAGCATCCCATAGAGCCATCCTTATCTATTGCGCAAGGGACTCAAGAGGGAAGTGGAAGCCGGCGGTAACCTTCGGGACCCGTTGGTCATAAGGCACAAACGACTTATACATCCACCTCGACGAGTTGAATGGAGATGGCGCCCTCAACCTCAGGGACCGGTACGGCCGACAAGGAGTCCGGGGACACGACGATCACCGATCCGGAAGCCAGGGTGGCCTACCTGGAGGACCGCAACACGACCCTCCGGGAGCAGCGCCGCAAGGCGCTCTCCGAGACCCGTTTCTACCGGGATGAGATCCAGAACTTGAAGCGCGAGGTCAAGCGCCTCACGCTGGAACTGGAGAAGATGCGTCATCCGCCCCTGATCGTGGGGACGATCCTGGACACCCTCGTGGACGGCCGCGTGGTCATCAAGTCCTCGACGGGGCCCAACTTCGTGGTCCCGGTGGCGGACTTCGTCGCCAAGGAGGACATCATCCCGGGCACCCGGGTCTCCTTGAACC
>CAYVRY010000232.1:0-3039 GCA_964452895.1 uncultured Halobacteriales archaeon | reverse complement strand
GCGCCATCAAGACACGCTCCCGCCGACGCCGCCACGGCAACCGCAACACGGAGCGGAAAAGGAGCGCCGCCAGGACCAACACGAAAAGCGCCAACGCGAAGTGCGCGCTGCGCACCCAACCGGTGCCCGGCACCAAGGCGACCAAGGCGTAACCGAAGGCCGCATGGGGGATGATCAAAAGAAGCAGCAGACCGGACCAGCGGCTCGTGATGCGCTCCGCGGGGTGACGACGCTGCCGCCGCTGGGCATCGTAACGATCGTCGGGCCGGGCGGGCTCAGACGACGGGGTTTCGGCCGGGGACGACTGCACGCTTGCCGCCGAGAAGCCCGGGCCTTAAAGACAACGCGGCTTCACGAGAAACCCTTGCCGCACCCGCACGTCGAGGACGCGTTCGGGTCGTTGATCTTGAAGCCGCCGCCCATGAGCGAGTCGATGCAATCGATCTGGATCCCGCTCAGAAAGGACATCGTCGTCTTCGCGACGACCAATGAGACGCCGAGACGCCGTTTTGTTCCACTTCGGCCTCGTTCTGGGCCGGGCCACTGGCTCAAGCCGCCATCCCGGCGGGCCCTGTCGAACACTGATCTCCTCGGCCACCCATGGAAAGGTTCTTACCCCAGCATCAGGACTTGACCCACGGGTGGCAGAATGCGTTCTCCCAGGAGGCTGCTTGCTTGGCGCGCATGGGTTGCGGTGCTAGCGACAAGCCTCCTCATTGGGGGATTGCCAGCGGCGAGCGCCGATTACGGGCAGCCCGGCGTCGACGCCGCCCGCACGGGGACCACGAGCGAGACGGGACCCGAACGCAACGACGTCGCGTTCCGTGTGGAGCTCCCAGGGTCGATGGCGGGACGGACCGCACCGATCATCATCGACCGCGACGTGTTTCTGGTCATCCAAGCCGCCGACCACCCGGAGATGACCACCAACGGGATCGTGCGCGTGGGCCTCGACACCGCACAGGTCGAAGTGCTTGCCGAGACCGATGATACCCCGAACTTCATCGTCTCCGACTCCCAGATGCTCTACGTGACGACAGAGGGGAGCGTTCAGGCGTACCCCCTCTCGGGCGGAGGTCCCGTCTGGTCCTGGGAGTTCCCGGAGCTTTCTGACCTGCCCCGGGAAACGATCTTCTGCGTTTCCCCCGCTTTGGCCGACGGGTCGCTCTACATACTGTGCGCCGAGATCGCGTCTTCTCTTTCAATGCGTGACGAACTGGACACCCTGCCGGGAGTGAACCTTCCGCCTCCGGCGGTCGATGCACAGGTCGTCACGTTCGCTGTTGCACTGGACACGAGCACGGGAGACGACCGTTGGGTCTGGGTGGACGACGTCACGCCGGTGATCAGCGGCCTGCCCCACCCGCAGGCGTTCGACTGGGGGTTCTTGAACCACCTGTCGGGGGTCAGCGTGATCGAGAATGCCGTCCACCTGCTCTACCAGGAGCCCGGTGGGGAGATCTATGGAAGCGGCGACGCCTACCTGCGCGCCTTCGACCCGGAAGGCGGCGAGCTGCGATGGACCGTCACCCACAACCTGGGCTCCCAGGCCACCGATGCGGCCCTGACACAGGACGAGGCGTTCCTGGAGGGGACGAGCCAGTTCCGCAACCTCGGTGTGCCGACGGGGGGTCATGGTGAGATCTACTACGCGATCCGGGATCTGATGACGTTGAACCCCGAAAACGGCGAGGAGCGATGGCGCCACAGCCTGGACCAGGTGGACGACGACGTCACCGGCGGCCACGCGTTCGCGTTGACGGAGAACGACCTCTACGTGTCCTCGCGCGGCGTCCTCTTCAAGTTCGACCGGACCACGCAGTCGCTCGTGTGGGACCGGGGGATCCCGGCGGGGGAACATTTCGACGACGAACCGTTGGTCCTGGCAGGTGGTACCCTGTACGGACGCACCCACTTTCTCACTGCGGACTGGATGACCCAGAACTGGGAGGAAGACCCTTCCACGATCACGGAGTACTTCTACGCCTTCGACCCGGAAGACGGAAACGTCCGATGGCGTCACGGCTTCCATCAGGACCCGGACCGCTATGTGACGAGCTACGCGAACCAGTTCACCTACGCATTGGGCCAAGGCGTCATGGCAGTGCAAGGGGTAGACGGAACCCTGCACGTCATGGGCGAGACCGGGGCCTCCCTCCAGCCTGTGATCGAACAATCCACCGTCTATCCGGAGGTCAGGGAGGAACTCCGCGTCGACCTGTCAGGCACGGGAGCCGGGGCCCAGGGGGCAGCCACATCGTTCCGTGCGGCATGGGGGGACGGGACGGTCACGCCCTGGCAGGATGACCCGGTCTTCCATCATGCCTACACGAGCCGGGGGCTGCATGAGGCGGAGTTCAATGTGCGCAACGACGCGGGCCAGACCGCCACGGCCCCGGTCACGTTCCACGTCGGGGAAGACCCCCCCGTGGAAGCCAGTTGGCTGGCGCGCACGTTCCCCGCGGAGGTGACCCTCGGCATCCTCGGCGTCCTTGTGGCCGTCATGGGGGGTGTCTACGGCGTCGCCCACCAGAAGCAGCGGCGCGGGAGGCTGCAGCGCGAACTCGACGCAGTGGAAGCGATCTACCAGGAATCAAGAGACGACCCGAGAGCCTGCATCTCGGCGTTGAACCAACGAAAAGGCCATGCGCGGGGGTTGGTGGTGGACGGCAAACTGGACGAGACCCAGTTCCATGTGGTGCGTGAACGGATCGATGATCTTCGGCGCCGGTTGCGTGTCCCCATGGTCGAAGACGAATGGGCGTTCCTGCCGCATTCGATGGTGCAGGGCCTCGTGACCATGATGGAGGACGGCAGCGTGACCCGGTACGAACGCGATGCGTTTTTGGAGAAACTCGAGAGGACGAAGGGGCTCACGAAAGCGCAACGCGAAAAGGTGTGCAACCGAATCGAGGAGTGGTTCCGGGAAGACGCGGGCGGAGACGGATGACACCCTGGCTCGACGCGGCGGTCCCTTGAACCGGACGCGGCTTCACGAGAAACTCTTGCCGCACCCGCACGTCGAGGACGCGTTCGGGT
>CAYVRY010000231.1:0-3082 GCA_964452895.1 uncultured Halobacteriales archaeon | reverse complement strand
ACGAACCTGGCGCAGTGGTCCATCATCGGTCAGATCTTCTTCGGCGCCCTGCTCGCGTTCCTCATGGACGAACTGATCTCCAAATGGGGGATCGGTTCCGGGATCTCGCTGTTCATCGCGGGCGGTGTCGCCCAGGGGCTTTTCACGGGGACGCTGAACTGGCAGACCACCTTCGGCGGCGCCGCGGATCCGTTCAACAACCCGCCCGCCGGGACGCTGCCCATGCTCTGGTATGTCGCCAGTGAGGCGAGCGTGTCCCAGATCGTGAACCAAGGAGGCTTCGAGAACCTCTTCATCGGCAACCAGGCCTTCCCGAACCCGATCATCGCCTTGGTGGGGACCGCCATCGTGTTCTTCTTCGTGGTGTACGCCGAGAAGACCCGGGTGGAGCTCCCGCTGGCGCACGGCCGTGTCCGGGGTGCGCGGGGTCGTTATCCGCTCCGGCTGATCTATGCCAGTGTGATTCCCGTCATTCTTGTGTCCGCGCTGCTGGCCAACGTGAACCTGTTCAGCATCCTCTTATGGACCCATCCCACCTTGAGCAACGCGCCTGTCATCGGGGGGGCTTGGTGGATCGGCATGTATCCCGAGGGAGGCCAGACCCTCGAACCGATCATGGGTGGCGCGTGGTACCTGGCGATGTTCTTCGGATTTCAAGATTGGTTCCTACCGCTGATCAATTTCGAGCAGTACGGGGGCCTGATCCAGGGCCACACCCGATGGCAGCTCCTTTTGCGGATCGGCCTCTACCTGACGGTCTTCATCGGCGGCTCCATCGTCTTCGCGAAGTTCTGGGTGGAGACCACGAACATGGGCCCCGAGGCCGTCGCGAAGCAGATCCAACGCTCCGGGATGCAGATCCCCGGGTTCCGTCGGGACCCCCGCGTGCTGCGCAAGATCCTGGAGCGCTACATCCCCACACTCACGGTGATCGGGGGCGCCACAGTGGGAGCCCTTGCCGCCTTCGGCGACATGATCGGGACGGTGGGTGGAGCCGGGGGGACCGGCGTCCTGCTGGCTTCAGGCATCGCGATCCGTACCTACGAACAGATCGCCAAGGAACAGGCCATGGAGATGCACCCCGTGCTGCGCCAGTTCTTCGGCGTCGACTGACGGGGGTCTCCGCCGGGCGCTCGGGCCTCTACACTTAATGCCCAGAATGCATCCTCCAGGGTGTGTTCGGCCCCATCGAACCCGGGCAGAGCCGCTGGCTGCGCCTGCGCCCCGCGGACGCCGGCGACCTGCTCCTCGTCCTGCTCATGGCCCTCGGACTCGCGTTCTATGCCACCACCTGGTTCGCCGAGGCGCCCGAGGTCCCATGGACCTGGTTGCAACCCGTGGTCGACGGCCTGTTCATGGCGCACGGTTCGACCCCGATCTTCTTTTTCCTCGGCGCCCTGGTCTATCTCAACCGGTGGGGCCGTAGCGTGCGCGCGCACAAGAAATGGCTTGTGCTGGGCTTCCTGCTCACCGTGCCGCTTTGGTTCCTGGGCGGGCTGCCCATCGCCGTGAAGGGACTCGGCGAAATCACGTTGCTGCTGGTCCCATGGAACCTGTTCGCGTTCGCGCTCATGCTCCTCGGAGTATATCGGTCGCTTGGCGGTGCACCGCAGCAAGGCATCGATGACCGCTCATGATCCGATGGCCTTTCCGGCGCGCGCAGACAGCACGGTCCAGGCGGTCAAGGCGGCCAACACGGCGGCACCCGCCATCACGAACTGGACCGCCCGGTACGCGGCGAGGAACCCTTCCTGATAGAGCGCATGGAGCTGCTCCCGCTCCTCCTGGTCCACACCAGGTGGCGGCGACGCCTGCGCCAGGTCCTGGCGGGCCTCCCATGCCGCCGCCTCCTGCTCCTCGTCCAATCCGATCTCGTCAAGGCCGTCGGCGATCACCGCACCCTGGGCGGCGAGCGCGACGATCCCCGCGACCGCGATGGCCAGAAGGGCACCCAGACGGGAAATCGCGTTGTTCAAACCCGCGGCGCGGGCCGCCTCCGGGTCCTTCACCGTCTCCAACACCGTGGTGGTAAGCGGCGATACGATCATCGCCATCCCCAGACCCACCAAGCCCAGCCCCCACATGATCCCGGCCCAATAACTGGTCCCTGCAGCCGGCAACGCCAACACGACGTACCCCGACGCGGCCACCAGGCCCCCACCGGTCACCAATCGCCGGGCGCCGAAGCGCGGCAGCAGCACGCCGAAACGCGGCGCCAGGACCCCGATTACGACGAGCGTCGGCAACATGGCCGCCCCGGCCCAACTCGGGGACCAACCCTCCACCGCCATCAGACGCATGGGCACAAAGAGCATGCCGGCGGCCAGCGCGAAATAGATCAGCAGTGTCGCCGACTGGGCGCCTGCATGGTCCCGGTCGCGAAAGCGCGCGAACTCGAGCATGGGCCTGCGGGTACGCGTTTCGACCACGAAAAACACGACGAGCAAGACCACTCCACCGATCAACGCGACGATCACCTGCGCATCGGCGAAGCCGGCGAGCCCCGCCCGGATCAGTGCGTACACGATGCCGAAAAGCCCCATGGTGGCCAAGGCGGCGCCCGGAAGATCCAACGGCCGCGGGTCCGGAGGCCGCGCCGAGCGGGGAAGGCGCAGGAACACCACGAGCAGGACCACCAGGGCAAACGGCAGATAGAGGAAAAAGAGCCATCGCCACGAAGCCACGTCCGCCAAGATCCCCCCCAACAAGGGACCCAGGATCGCAGCGAGCCCCGAGAGACCGCCCCACAAGCCGATGGCCCGACCCCGCTCACCGGCGGGGAAGTGCGCCGCGATCAGCCCCAGGCCCGCCGGCACGAGCAACGCCGAACCGATGCCCTGCACGGCGCGCGCCACGATGAGAAACGACGCCTGCGGCGCCAGGGCGGCAGCCACCGAGGCCACGCCGAAAAGCAGCGCCCCGATCCCCAGCATCAGGCGCCGGCCATAACGGTCCGCCAGCGTCCCGCCGAGAAGGAGCAGCGCGGCGAGAAAGAGCGTGTAGGCGTTGATCACCCATTGCACGAGCGAGACCGGCGCGTCCAGCTCCTGCTGGATCACCGGGGCGACCACGTTCATCGCGG
>CAYVRY010000230.1:0-3102 GCA_964452895.1 uncultured Halobacteriales archaeon | reverse complement strand
GCGCGTCCCAGGTGTTCACGCCGCCCTCCGGGCGGAAGTGGTCCACCATGACCGGGTTGCTCGGGTCGCTGAAGTCCACCAAGGCGGTGCCCGCCGTGTACCAACCCACCGCAAACAGGTCGCGGTCTTCCACGGTCTCGCCGAAATGCGTGCTGCAGTACACCGGCGCCCCGGCGTCCAGGCTCGCCCCCAGGGCGTCCCATTCGATCTGGAAATACCCGACCGGTACCGGTGTGGCGAGGTCGCTGATGTCGATGAACCAGAGCGCGGACGTGGGATAGGCCACCGTGTCGTGGCACATGGGTGTGGGTGCGGCGACCCCGACGAATTCGTCGCCAAGGATCAACAGGTCGCCCCCGCGCGCGTCCCAGGCCCCGTGATGGATGTTCGTCCCGGGCCAATCCAGCACCTGCAGGATCTCGGGCGCCAGGGGGTCCGACACGTCCCAGATCAACGTCTGGGTGACACCCGCACAGTACGCCCGGTCCAGTTCTTCATTGAACGTGATATCGTGGCACGCCATCGTGTCGATGACGCGCGGCACGCCGCCGACCGTGAGTGCCACGGCCGGGAAATCGAAGACGTGGACCTGCGGGTTGTCGGGGTCGGAGAAATCCACCATGTCCACCTGCCCCGTGTGCCCCGGTTCCGGGGTGTGCGTGCTCAGTGAGCGTGAATTGTACACCACGGCCGTACCGGGCACCACGGCGATGTTGTGCGTCGAGACGACCCCGTCGACCTGCGCGGCGACCACCGGGTCCGTGGGGTCCGAGACGTCCACGAAGGTCATGGTGTCCGAGTTGTCCCCCAGCACGGCATAGGTGCGCCCGTTGGGATGCACGAACACGTCCACGTCGCGCGAGCCCTGCGTCTCCGCGACCTCGTCTGCCAACGGGGCCGGGTCCTGCGGGTCCGACACGTCATAGATCCGCAGCCCCTCGCCGCCGGAAAGGTAGGCCACGCCGCCGTGCACCCACACCCCCTGCGCGCCGTTCGGGTCCAGGTTGACCCCCGGCTCGAACCCCGTCACGGTCTCCGGCAATGGGTAATCCACGAAGTGCGGGGCCCACGCCGCCACGGGCTGGTTCTCCTCCCGCCAATCGGCCCCGTCGCTCAGACAACCGGCCAACCCGGCCGAGACCAGGAGGGACAACGCGAGAAGGACCCCGAAACGCATAGGAGGTCGGACCCTGTCCCCCTTTTTACCCTTTCAGGAGAGATTCTTGCCCTAACCCCCCGACCTCCACCAGGAATTTAAAAAGGCAGCGAGCCCAATGACCCCTTGCCTGCGCCTCGTGCGGGTGCCGCCCAGACGCCTGGGCAAGGATTGACCAAGACAATGGACCACCCAAAACACCTCCCGGTCCAAGAAGGTCATCAACGGTCCGCACCACAAACTATAGGACACAATGGGGATACCGAGGAGAAGAGGATGGACGATCAAAAAGGACCTGATCCACCCGCCGCGCCCACCAAGCAGGCCCCGGCGTCCACCGAAGGTGGCCGCAAGGGCCGCTCTAAGAAAGGGATCCTCGGACAACTGCCGCCCATCCCCGAACCCGTGAACGTTTCGATCCCCGGCTTGTCGCCGAAGAAAGCCTTCTACGGTTGGATCCTTCTTGCCGTCTTGATCCTGGTGGCCGGCATCGGGCTCAACTGGGCCATGACGGACGGCGAATGGGCGCCCGACTCGGAGCCCGCCACCACGGACCCCGACGCCGTTTTGGGCAACACCCCCGCGCAGTTTTTGACCGTGGCCCCCTACGACCTGCTCACCGCCACATTGTTCACACTGAGCATCGTGATCCTCTCCCTCTCCCTCGTCACCCCCTCCCCGTCCGGCAAGCGCCTCGGGACCTTCGCCCCCCTGGCGATCGCCTCCGGCGCGCTCGCGGCGCTCGCGCTCGCTCTGGCCTGGCTGGGACCCCACCTCGTGTCGCTGCCGCGCGTCGCCGCGTTCGCCGAAGGCAACGGGCCCCTGATCGCCGCGGCGGTCCTGGGCGCGCTCGCACTCGGTTTCCTGCTCGTCGGGAAGAAACGCGACGCCCTCGCCGCGAAACGTCATGAGATCCGCGCTCTGGGATGGATCATCTTCGCCGGGCACTGGGCGCTTACCGGGATGTATTACTACGTCGTCGAGAACGGCGACTGGGTGAACATGTCCTTCGCCTACGCCGCGGTCTTCCTGCTCTCGTACTTCGCCTACCAGGAATACGTCAGCCGCAGCCTCGGCAAGGACAACATGAGCCTCCGGTTCACCGCCGCGGCGGTCGTGATCGCAGCCGGCGTCTGGTACGCCTTCATCCGCGTGGAGTTCCTCGCGCAGATCCTCATCGAGACCGTCGCAATACACACCGTCTGGATGCTCGAGATGATGAACCAGAACGTCGTCATCGGGCAGGAAGGCCAGACCGGCTTCCAGAGCGCGATCAGCTACCCGGACGCGGTCTTCAAACGGACCGTGATCATCATCCTCGCCTGCACGGCGATCCAGTCCATGATGATCTTCGTCGCCGCCGCGTTCGCCGCGAAAGACACCGGCATCGGCCGCACCAAGGTGTTCAACGGCCCGCAGGCCTCAAACGGCATGAAATACGCCCTCTTTTTGATCCCCAGCATCGTGGTCTTCGTCCTCAGCCATTGGCTGGTCTCCGCGGCGCCCATCTCCCCCCTCGCCACGCTGGGCGCCGCCCTCTTCGTCTCCCTGCCCATCATCGCCCTCTTGGGCGTCTGGGTCGCCGGGAAACCCCTGAGCCTCATGCAACGCCGGATCCTCGTGATCGCCGTGACCGTGCCCATCGTCTACGTCTTGAACCTCGCCCGGAACACGGGGATCATCATCATGTGGGCCGACCGCTGGCTGGAAGTCACGTTCCCCGGCATGGTGAGCACGTACGCATCCTGGTCCGCGACCCTGGACGCCTCCGGAGCCGCCTTCAGCATCGCCCACAACTGGATCGGCAAGGGAGGCAGCCTGCTCGCGCTCGTCGCCATCGCCTTCATCGTGTTCAAGATCATGCCGGAAGTGCTGCGTGCCCTGGTCGGCCTGCTCGACCTGCCGCGCCGCCGCGGACCCCTCGAACAATATTGGCGCACCCTGCG
>CAYVRY010000229.1:0-3145 GCA_964452895.1 uncultured Halobacteriales archaeon | reverse complement strand
GCACTCTGGGCCTCCTGTAGCAATGTGAAAACGAGCATCCCCGAGATCAGGAGGACGACTGCGAAGGCTAGTGCTCGGACTTTATACGATTTGGAAACCACCGGTGATTGCATGGATACACCTTTTTCCCAGTGCGGGACGAGGCTTGGGACAAGGAGAGCCGTTTTAAACGTTTGGACAGGGCACTCCTGTTGCGTTGTACTTTCCTGCTCGTATTGGTGTTTGCAATCGAAACACCGGAACATATGATTACAATAAGTTACCTTCCAGGTTTTACTCCCTGATTCGAGGTTCCTAAAGGTGACTGATTAGTCGTTCTTAGGTAGAACGAAGCATCAGAGCACATGGATGCCGTATGCGATCGCGACAAGCAGTGTGACGGCGAGCCAGGCCCCGACTGTATGATGTGGTAGCACGCGCGCGACCCGAGCGCCGCCGACGGCGACCCACGGGGCCATGAGGGCCCAGCCGGGGCCCACCACGAGGGCGCCGGTGTCGAAGCGGACCAGGAACGTGGTGGCGACGGCCAGGCCGATGCTTGTTGTGAGTGCCCCGAGCGCGATGGCGGCCCAGGGCCCGCGCGAGCGCAAGAGGAGTTCAGTGCCGAAGGCGTACAGGAGGACCAGTAGCCCGATGCCCACGAGGCCCCATGCCATGGTGAGGGTGCGCAGCTCGGAGAGCGCGGGGAGGCGGTCCAACGTGGCGAGCAGGAAGATGAAGGCGGCAGGAACGGCGGCGAGCACGACGCCGATGCGGACCACGGCGGCTCCGATGCGTGCGTTGGCGGGGTGACGCGCCAGCAGGCGGGCCACGAGCCCGGTCACGAGGCCCAGTGCGCCGGCCCAGCCGGGGGAGGTGAACAAGAGGCCGGTGATCACCAGCACGAGCGCGGCGATCCAGCCGGCGCGGTCCTTGAAGTGTTCCGGGGGCAGTCCGAACCAGGTGGTCTGGGCGTGGGTTTGCTGGTGGGGCCAGCAGACGAGCAAGGCGACCGCGTAGGCGAGCAGGATCGCACCGAGGGGGTCCGGAAGCAACACGGCGGTCACGGCGGGAACCAGTGCGAGGCTGGTGCGCGTGGACCAGGCGAGTGCCACGAGCAGGAGCAGGCCCACGGTGATGAGGCCCGTGGTCGGGGTCACCAGAAGCGGTGCAATGCCGAGCGTGGCGATGGTGATCTGGATGTCGCGGGTGGCGGCGAACGCGAGCGCGCCGGCGAGAGCGGCCACGGGGGCGGCCCAGATGAGGGTCTGCGGGGCCAGAAGAAGCAGCGCGAAAAATGCGACGGCCGGGATTCCAAGTGGGTAGAGGAAGGTGGGCTCTTGCGTCTCTTCCTCAAGCAAGACCCCGGTGGTGTGGGTCTCCTGGGTCACCGGGGTCCTCCCTGGGCAGCGCCGCGGGGTCCCGCGTGCGCTCGGCGCTTCTCGTGCGGTGCAGTGGTGGCTGCGGGTTCGGCGTCGGTGAACCAATGCGCAAGTGGCTTGCGCGGTGCGGTGGCCGTGCGCGGCGGGCGGTTCGTGTAGACTCCGTACAGTGCGGCGATGACCGCGATCGCCATGAGGGCGGCGCCGATGCGCGCGAGGAAGCCCAGGTCCGTCCCGGCGGGCAGGGTGTGCCCGAACGCGGCGGGGTAGCCGCCTTGTGCCAAGAGCTGCAATGCGAGGGGGGCGAGCAGCAGGCCGAGCACGATCGGGGCGAGGGCGGCCAGGAGGATGTCGCGCAGGGTGCGCGTGCGCAGTTGGTCTTCGTTGGCGCCCAGTGTACGCAGCATGTCGGGGATCCGTTCCCGTTCCCGCACGTCGCGCAGCGTGGAGACCCAGACGAGGCTGCCGCCGTGGATCAAGGTGGCCATGACGATGAGGAACGTGGCGCCGTCCAGGTCGCTGATGATCCGCGCGATGAAGGTGTCCAGCGGGTCTCCGGGTCGCTCGGCGCCGCCGCCGCTTTGCCGGGTCTGCTGGGCGACGAATTCCTGTACGCTGGTGGCGCGGGGTTGGGTCGGGGTGCCACCGCCCGGGGTGGAGCCGTCGTCGTCACCGGCGTCTGCTCCATCACCACCGGTCTGGGATTCGCGGATCGTGAGTTGACGGGTGAGGCCGGCCACCGTGACCTCGTGGGTCCCCACGCTCAAGTTCTTTTCGAAGGCGTTCGTGGCCCTTTGCCCGCTTTCGAGCGTGAAGGCGTCCAGGTGGAACGTGTCATCGAAGGACCATTCCACGAACGCGTCGAAATCGATTCCGCCCAGGTTCACCAGGACGCCTTCCACGGGCACGGTCCTGTGGGTCTCGTTGAACGGTTGCGGCGAGCCGAACATGAGTTCTTCGGCGACCAGGTGGGCTTCGTCGTCCCATTCTTCGGGGGCCACGCGCATCCGGATGAAGCCCGCTTCGTCGCCTCGGAATGCGACCACGTCTGCGAGTCCGGGTTCATCGAAGACGAGCGTGGCGCGCCCGTCCGGGCCCGTGGTGGCGGTCTCTTGTTCGCCGACAAGGATCGTGGCGTCGGCGACCGTGTCGTTGTCATGGTCGCGCACGGTGATCGGGGTCTCTTGGGTGGGGCGGGCCACCGGGGGTGCGTCGATCTGCAGGGTGAGGGGTCGGGTGTTGAGTTCCTGGCTCGGGTTGACTTCCACGCGCAGGCGCGGTGCGTCGGGCACGGTGAACGAGATCCGGGTGGTGGCTTCACCGCGTGCGGGCACCTGGATCGTGCCGGTTTCCGCGGTCTCGTCGTTCACGCGCAATTGGTAGGTGTGCGTGACGGGTTCGTGCTCGAAGTTCAGGAAGTCGATCTGGGCGTGCGCGCGGGTGAAGGGGACGGGGTCTTGTGGGGTGACGGTGAGTGCCGTGGTATGCACTCCGTGGGGGCTGGGAAGCGCTGCGTCGGGTTCGGAGATTTTCACGCGCACGCCGGTCACGCGTCCCGGTCCCAGGCCGGCGAGGCGTCCGGCGGTGTCCAGGTCGGTGAGGATCTGGTCGTCTTCGAGTCCGCCGGAGCGGTGCACGGCCGTGATCAAGACGGGTTCGGCGCCGCGGTGGTAGCTGGCGGGCAGCATGACGGAATCGCCCGGGTCGAGGCCGGTGACCCGTTGCGCGCGCACGCCGATGGAGGCTTCCCCGGGGTTGCGGGGCCATTTGCCGTCCACGAGTCG
>CAYVRY010000228.1:0-3169 GCA_964452895.1 uncultured Halobacteriales archaeon | reverse complement strand
TCCTCCAAGAACAACGGAAGGGCCGGCGAACCTCGGTTCGAGATTTGACCAATCCCGGCTGGACGGCTTTTCCCTGCCCAGGGTTATAAGCCGATTGGATCATTATGGGTACCATGAGAACTCGACTGGCAAACACCATGTTGGCCCTGCTGGTGGTCACGCTGTTGATCTCCGTGACCATCCCCACCGCCTCCGCGTCGGATCCCCGTATGATCACAAAAACCTATACGGGTCCTAGGACGATCGAATTCCTCATGGGTGAAGAGTTGCACGAAGATGACATGACGATCTGGTTCGCCTTAGAGGACCTCGCCCATCAAATCGACCACAATGTGGTAATCCTCGCGGAGTTCGTATCAGAAGAGGGCGTCACACTCCACTCCGAGCCCTTTTGTGATTATAGTCGGGAATACACAATCCCTCCAGGAACCGACCGAATCTCCCTGAGAAACATTGGACTGATGCAGGGCATTTTCCTTTGTGGGGAGAACACCCTTCCCCATACAAGCGGCGTCGTGTTCGCATCCATCAATGGGTTCCTTGCCCCACCACAGTGAATGGGAGGAATGAAATGAGCAAGACCTTGATCATGATATTTTTGATGGCCAGCTTCCTCGCCGCCCCATCAGTGGCAAATGCGAGTCCTTCCCAAATTGATGGCCTCGAATTCATGTTCGGACCATGCGACGAGCCACCGGGGCATCCGGATCCCACTTGTGAGAGGGATCCAGCCTTTTGCGAACTCCACGTTGGCACTAGAGGTCCTATGATCCGTTGTCAGGATCCAGATATCTCCAGAATCGTAGAATCCTGAGGGGATTTTAAAGGCGTCTGGATCGGCCCGCTACCGTGAGCCACCGGGACTGAACACCGATGGTCACATCGACGGTCGGCTGAAAACGGGTCAATTTGATCGTGCCCAGTGTACATGGACCCGAAACTCAAAAGCCCCGTGCGGATCATCGTGGAAAGCCTCAGCGAACTCATCGAACAATACCCCGCCGACCGCGTGTTCCGTGCGATCCGCGTCATGCGCGCCGTCATGCACCGACTGCCCGCCACCGCCGCCATGACCCTCGTCACCGACCTGCACGAAGAACGCACGAACGCCCTCGCACGCCACCTCGCCGACGGCGTCGTTGAGTTCCACATCGAACGCAAAGGGTTCGGGATCTACCCCTACATCGCGATCACCAAGATGCGCGGCGTCACCGGGTCCGCTCGGCTGCTTTTGTTCAAGGAGACCGAGCAAGGACTCTGGCTGGAGAGCACGAAGCGGGTGTATTGATGGCGCCCATGGCGTGGCTGCTCCCCGCCTCCCGAGCCGTCCGCTCTGCTGCTGCCGCTCAATCGGATAGGCGCACCCCAATATACAATCCGTCCGATAAGCTTATTATAAGCTTGTCACTTATATATCTCCGTGGAAGCACGACCTCCAGTCCTCCAAAAACCGGACACCTCCCGAGGGTTCAGACCGCCCTACAATCCCGATCCGGGGCACATCGAAAGGAGCCTCCAGATCGCCAGGCTGGATGGGGCCCTACAACGATTCGAGTTGCACCCCGAATGGGCTGCCCACCTGCGCCGAGAAGCGTATCTGCTGAACACGCACGCCTCCACCCGTCTCGAGGGGAACCCACTTGGCTTGGAACGTTCCCGCCGCGTGATCGAACGCGCCGAGCGCACCCACCTTCCCCCCTCCAAGCCTGAAGAGGTTGAGGTGGTGCAACACTACCAATGGTTTGAACGACTGGGACGCGGGCCTTGCGCCCATGGAGGCGCTCCGACCCTGGACGAGATCATTGCAACCCACACCGAACTGCTCGCCGGCGTCCTTTCACCTGAGAACACCGGCAGATTGCGCAATGGCGACAACCCGGTCGAAGTGTATTTCGGCCGCAACTCCGGAACGCCGCCACTTCGTGTGGAAGACGAACTCGCCGCCCTTCATACCTGGTACCACAACGAAGGCGCCCTACAACCGCTTCCAATACGCATCGCGATCTGGGTCCATGAGTTCCTGGCCATCCATCCCTTCGAAGACGGCAACGGACGCATCGCGCGTGCCCTGGCGCACCGTCTCCTCTACACGGAAGGCCTTCCATCCAGCCTGCTCGTCGCTCTCGACAAACCGTTCAATGAACGCCGCGACGACTACTACGGTGCCTTGGACGCGGCACGCGATGAGCGCGACCTGGGCCCGTGGGTCGACCATTTCCTCTTGGCGCTGGAGACCACGTACAACGAAGCGGACCAGGCGTTCGAGAGTTTCATCGGCATCAAGAGCGGGCTGCAAGGGGCCGAACGAGCCGTGGTCGAACACGTGCTGCAAACCGGCGAAACGCGGCTTGTTGCCACCCCGGTCGCAAAGGCCATCGGCTACCGGCCCGTCACCGTGAGCCTCGCCTTCCGTCGACTCACCGACGTGCACGAACTCCTGGTCCACAACGGCCACCGGGGCCGCGCCAGCGCCTATCATCCGAGTGACCGGCTCTATGCGGCGCTCCTGAAATCCCATGAGACGAACCCGTCCGCTGCACCTGCGAATCCATCCTGAACAAATGCCCCACCAGCGAAACCTTTCTCATCTCGGCGCCCTCGCGCACCGCGCAGATGCCGGCAAGAATTTTGGACGGGCGCTCGCTCGCCGCCGAAAAGAACGAGCAGACCCGCAAAGCCATCACAACCCACCGGCCCACCGCTGGACGGGCGCCCCGGCTCGACGTTCTGCTCATCGGGGAAGACGAACCCTCCAAGCTCTACGTGCGCAAAAAGGAAGGCGCCGCCGAGAAGGTCGGCATCGAGACCCGGGTCCACCCATTGCCCGCGGGCACGCGGCACGAGGAAGTGGTGGACCTGCTGGAGACCGCCGGACGGGACGAACACGTGGACGGCGTGGTGCTCCAACTGCCCTTGCCCGCCCCGCTAGAAGCCCGCTCCCTCTTCCCGGAAATCCCCGTCTCCAAGGACGTCGACGGATTGAACCCGCACACCCAAGGCCGGATCCTGAGTGGTCTCGAAGACAGCTTCGTCCCTGCCACGCCCCGCGCGATCCTATGGCTCATCGAACACGCCGGATTGCACCCCACCGGCCTGGAGACCGTCATCGTATCCCACTCCAACCTGATCGGCAAACCGCTGGCCGCGCTGCTCCTGAACCGGGACGCCA
>CAYVRY010000227.1:0-3190 GCA_964452895.1 uncultured Halobacteriales archaeon | reverse complement strand
GGAACTTGCACAACGGGTGCCCTGGAAAGAACGCATGGAGCGGGTAATCCAGACGGGAATAGGGTGGTTACACAGATTGAGTTCGACGGGTTCTTCCAATTGGGCACAGACAACCCAATCTCTGGAAGCGCGTACCTAGGAAACGGTTACTTTGTGGATGAGGGGGGATACGGGTACAACAACGACGGTGGTTTCGGTTATGATGGCAGTGCGGCGACCCCCGGTGGGGCCACAGATGGATACGGCTATGGCGACGGCGGTCTTGAGATGCGGTACACGGTCACCATCAACCCCAACGCTCTCGCCAATGGTCATTACTGGTTCACCATGATCGCGGACACCGGCAGTAACATTCAAGAGGGCCTCCAGTCCGCGGCGCAATCCTTCCGAGTCACCTCAAGCGGCGGCGGTGGCGGTGGCGGGGGTACCACTGACGATGACGACAATGAAGGGATCGACAGCACCGTCACAGCGACCTCAATCGATGTCGAAGGAGCCTTGGAAGCGTGGCTCGCCATCGTGACCGGTGACGAAGGCGACACGATCCGGATTAACATCCCAGGAAGCGACCGGGTGCCCCGCGTCGACTTTACCTTGGACGCGGATGTGGTGGGTGCCGAGATACGGATAATCATCTGGCCTCCGGACATTCCGCCCGAAGGCGTGGATGAGTTGGCGGTCAATGAACCCAGCTTCCTGGTCGAAATCACCATCGACGCCGGCGGTGAAAGCCACACCGCGAGGATCTACGTCCAATTCGACGAAGCGGACGTGAACGACCCGGACCAGGCGTTCTCCGCGAAACACAGCAACCCGTGGGAGGATGTCGAAGGACTGGAGCTCACCCTGGAAGACGAAATGTACACGGGCGACTTCAGCAACAGCTGCTGTTCGACGTTCGCAGCCGGCTTCGACGAAGAAGACCCAACGGTCACCCTGAGCGTGCCCGAAGGGCCTCTTTCCGGGATGGTGACGCTGGAAGCGGAAGCCGACGACAACCTGGCGCTGGACCGCGTGGAGTTCTTCGCAGGCGACACCCTGATCGGCAGCGACGACTCGGCACCCTACTCGGTGGACTGGGACACGGCGGCCCTGAGCCCCGGTTCCTACGACCTGCGCGCCGTGGCCTACGACTCCGTGGACAACGAAGGCGAAGACACGCAAAGCGCAGAAGTCGAGGAGCAAGAAACCGACACCGGGCCCGATGGTGATGGCGCAGGCTTCCCCTGGGGCATCATCCTGCTGATCGTCGCGGTCATCGCGGTAATCGGCGGTGCCATCTGGTACTTCGTGAGCCAGAAATCCGGCGGCGCCACGTAGTCCCGCCTGCAGTCGACCTCTTCCCTCCCTTTCCCTGCTTCTTTTCCCTTTTTTGCACGCCTGAGTGAGACCCGAACACCTCAGGGTCGCTCCTATGCCGGCGCGAGAAAAGTCAAGGGCGACAAAGCCCCATCGGCCGAATCATGACCGAAGTCGAGATCGAATACTGCAGCGTCTGCCAACTCCGCCCGCAAGCCATGAAGACCTCAGAAGAGATTCTGAAGAACCACGAATCCGACATCGAGGCCGTGCGCCTGAAGGTCGGAAAAGACGGAGTCTTCAAGATCCGGCTGGATGACGAGATCATCTGGGACAAGAAAGTCGAGGAACTCGACCTGGATGAAGTGGAGAAGAACCTCCAATCCAAGCTGGAACAGACCGCGCAGGCCTGAACCCACGTCTACGGCAACAACGGGAGGTCATTCCGCTCCCCGCTTCATGGAGTTCGCCCTACGCAGGCGGCGGACCCGCTCGCGGACGGGTAACGGTTGATTCTCCCGGAAACGTGGGGCCACGTCGTTCCACCTCCTTCTGACTGGATAGAAATACGCGGAGATTTCCACGGGATCCCCAAAAACCACCACGTGGTTGTGCACGATGTCCGCTTGAATCTTCAGCGGCATCAACTCGAACACGCGAACGTCGTACCGATCCGGCACCTTCCCCAGCAGCGACAACCAAAACTGCTTGTTCTCCTCCCGGTCCCGCTTCCGAGAAAGGACCGCGACGTCGATATCCGATCTGGGGGTGAACACCCCACCGCACCAACTCCCGAAAAGCACGACCTCGTGCTCTTTCAAGGAAGACAGATGCCGACGTACCTGATCCAACGTAGGTCCATTCTTCACAGCATGCCCTCCATAGCTTCCGCGAACTCCAAAACGGCCGACTGGATTGTATCCAATCCACGCAGCAGCACTTCCTCTTCGAAGGAATTGTACCGGTGAACAATCGCGTTGCGCATGCCGTTCAATCGTCCCATGGTAGCGGCAAGTTGGGGAGATAGAAAGCCTGTCTCTCCCAGCTTTTCGAGATTGTCGTAGTCGTCGCTGACTTCATGTCCTTGGTCCTTGACAAGCATTGCAGCAAGGTCCATGCAGGCATCGATCATGACTTGTACATTATGGAGGATGCCGTCCATCTCCAGCCGCGAGGCCTGTTCGGGGTTTTCCGGAATCCGCCCGAGACAATCTGAGACCACCGAGATTTTGCGCTGATAGGCGTTTTTTCTCTCCTTCTCCACAACAGGGGGTACCGATTCCCTCCTCATATATCCCTCGCCTGGTGGAAAACGCATTCAAGCCGAAGCCTTGCGCGTGCCGGAGGACCCCTTACCGTGGCCGCGTCGGTACGTGAACCGCTTCTTCAGCAGGAAGCCCAGGTTCAACCAGCCGTCGCCCCACGCCTCGAGTTTCTCTTCCCCCGTACGCTCTTGGTAGCGAACCGGAATCTCGATCGCCTTGATGTCGCGGCGGCAAAACGCCTCGATCTTGATCTCCTCCGAGAACGGCATCCCGTCGTGGAACGTCTCCAACGGCGGCATGCGGTCCAGCACGTCGCGCCGGAAGATCCACATCCCGCTTTGTGAATCACGGACGCGGCGAAGAAACAGCACCTGCAGCGTCAACGACAACACGGCGTTGCCGAACCGGTTGCGCCAGGTCATCGCGCCGGTGTCCAGTTGACCGAACCGGTTCGCCGTGATGAACTCCACCTCGGACTCCTCCACAATCTGGATGAACCGATGCACCTCGTCGAACGGATAGGTCCCGTCGGCGTCCCCCGTGACGATCACATCCCCCGTGGCAGCGGCAAACCCCGTCTTGTAGGCCCGACCGTAACCCTTCCTGGGCTCCTCCACCACGCGGGC
>CAYVRY010000226.1:0-3226 GCA_964452895.1 uncultured Halobacteriales archaeon | reverse complement strand
CCGCCTTGCGGAAGTATTTCTCCGCGGCGATCTGCACGGCGCGGGGCGACCAGGAAGCGGGGGCTTCCACGTCGTCCATCACAAAAAGCGGGTTGCCCGAGCGGTCCCGGGTCTCGACCTTGTGCGAGACCCACTCGATCTCGTCGAACGGCTCGGTCCCTGGCGTGCTGAAGTAGGGGTCGATCCGGAGCCCGGTCTGGGTTTTGGTTCCGGTCTCCTCACGGTGTTGGCTTTCTTGCATGGCGGCGTCCCTCCGGGTCCCGACCGGGGTCGGGGTGTCCAGGTTCCGGGGGTGACGTCGCGTGCTCCCAATGGTCCCGGCATGGCGTTGATGGCCGACATGAGACGCCCGCCCACGCCCCTGAAAGGGGCTTCCCCAGGGCGACGTCCGCATGGTTTGCCGGGGGAGAACGTCGAAACCCCGGACCCTTGATGAGCTTATCGTAAGGCCCCTGGCCGGCGGTCACCCGGCTCATATTGGGCCCTATGGTATAGTGCTCCACTGGGCTCAAGTAACTTCACAGGGGGGGTCACCGAAAGTTGCCGCGACGGGGTCATTGCCGGCTTTCGGCTTGCGCCTCGCCCTCTTCGGGCGCGCTCTGCTGTGCCTTCTTGGCTTCGGCGGCTGCGGTTTCCCGGAGGGAGCCCATGGGGTCCTTGGTGACGTACTCCTCGATGAAACGGACCTTCTCGATGGATGTGTGTGCGCCCAGCTCGTGGGCCACGCGGAACTTCACCACGGGCCATTCGCGGTCGTACTTCACGTTGTCCGGGACCATGACCTCGGCGGTGTGGTCCTTGACGTCGACCTGGAAGTCCACGCCGCGCCGGTAGGCATGCTCGAGCATGGCGGCCACACGGGAGGGTTCGTCCTCCAGGATCTCGTCGACCTTGAATCGGTATTTCACTTCGCGCCCGGCCAGCGGGCTGTTCGTGTCCACCCAGACCCGGCCGCCGGCGACCCGGGTGATCGTCGCGGGCTGGTTCTTGTACTGGATGCGTTCCCCGGTCTTCGGTTCCACCTTGCTCTGCTTGAACCGCTGCATGGGGACGGTCTCGATCTTTTTCGGGTCGCGCGGGCCGAACGCCTCCTCGGGGGGGAGTTCCACTTCCACCCACTCTCCGAGAGCGCCTTTGTCGCCCAGGGCCTTCTCGAGGCCCGGGACCAGGTGCCCGGCGCCCACCACGGCGATGATCGGGCCGTAGTTGTGCTTCGGGTTGTAGATCCCGGACTCGCTGGCGCGATCCCGGTCCGTGGTGTCGAAGAGACCGTCGACGTTTTCGACCCACATGTCGTAGCTTAATCGGAGAATGGTTCCAGGTTCCAAACAGGACCCTCTGTGGAGGCGACCCGGGGACCGCTTATGGAGGTTTTGGTGGCCAGGTAGGGTCCGCATCCGGGGAGGGAGCCATCGCCGAGATCCATGAAGCTCGTGGAACCCCGGCAGCGTTGTCCCGCCGGGAGAAGGTCCTCTGACACGGACCCGCCTCGCCGCTGGATCCCCGGGGGCGTCCGCCGGCGTGATCGCGAGGAAGGTCGATTGGACCATTCACACGAGCACACTCCTGAGATGGCGAACGTGTGTCTCAAGTTCCGGTTCGTCGCTCCAGGGCAGGACCCGCGGTGAAAGAGCCATAATATCACTGGTGTAGCGTCCCCGGTCGCCATGCTGGGTGACTTCAAAGACTCCGTGCTTGATGGACGCCACACTTGTATGGTGGAGGAGCCAGATTCGCAGACGGGCAGGTCGTCTTGCGACCAGGATTGCAATCTCTTGTTGCGTGGTGACCATTTTTGACCGGGGTGGCCAATAGATGACCGCGTCCGTAAGTCGTGGGTCGTCCAAAATCCGTGCGAACTTCTGACTGAGGCTTGATTCGGCCGGTTGATCCTCGAGAATGACCGCCTCATGGCGTGGCCTCAGGATCTCTTTCATCCGCCTGCGAATTTCGAGCGGAGTCGGCGATTGTGGGCCGTCCGGTTCGTCCCACCATTGGCCGGGCCCCAGAATCAGAATCTTGGCCATGACTCCCTCTATCCGAGTGCCTTGATCTCGCGCACCAGATCGGAACCGAGCAGGTCAACGTGGCGTTCTGCTTCCTTGGCTTGTGCCCTGTGGATCTCGAGAAGGGCATGGCCGCGTGTCGTGATCTCGTAGAGAAGCGGAAGTCGGCTGCCTTCGGCTGGAAGGATGCTGGCCCAGATGTATTGCTCGCGCACGAACGCCTTGAGGATCCGGTCCACGGTAGCAGGGTTCAACCCGGTGATGTTGCGGACCTGGTTGAACCGCAACGGGCCCTGCGATTCCAGTGCGGCCAATATGCGGATATAGGGTCGGCTGAGAAGGCTTCGCGCGTTAAGTTGCACGATGTAACTATGCGAGCTGATTCTCTTTAAGAATTTCGGTCCAGGAAAGACAAGATTCGGCCCTTTCAGGGAGACCGGTGAAAACATCCAGCCGGGGACAAAACGTCGGCTTCGACCTTCAGTGCCCTTTGGTGACCCCGTATGTCTCTACCAGCTGGTTCATCCTTGCGCGCTGCTCTTTCAGCGTCTCTGGAAGTTCGTGGTAGACGTCCTCGAACAGGGTCTCCGGCCCGGGGGAGTCCGCCTTTTCCACCTCCGTGATCGCCGTGTTGATCTCTTGGGAGGCTTCCTCGCGGATTTTGGCACGTCCCGCTTCGTCGAGGAGTCCCTGGCGTTCCAGGAAGGCTTCGAAGCGCGTGATCGGGTCGCGCTCGCGCCAGCGGTTCTCTTCGGCCGCCTGCCGGTAGCGGCTCGGGTCGTCGCTGGTGCTGTGGCCGCCCATGCGGTAGGTGACCGTCTCGATCAGCGTGGGCCCGCCGCCGCCTCGCGCTTTGGCCAGGGCGTCCCTCATGGCATGGCGTACGGCCAGGACGTCGTTGCCGTCGACGCGCACGCCGTCGAAGCCGTAGGCGCGCGCCTTGACCGCGTAGCTCTTGCTCGCCGTCTGCAGGCGACCGGGGACGCTGATCGCCCAGTGGTTGTTCTGCACGACGAAGACGTTGGGGGTCTTGTGCACCCCCGCGAAGTTCAACGCGGCATGGAAGTCGTTCTCCGAGGTGCCCCCGTCGCCGACGAATCCGACGAAGACCTCGTCGCTCTTCTTGGTCTTCGCGGCGTAGGCGGCACCCGTGGCGTGCAGGAGCTGGGTGGCCATGCAGCTCGACCAGGAGACCTGGCGGACCTCCTTGCTGCTGTAGT
>CAYVRY010000225.1:0-3238 GCA_964452895.1 uncultured Halobacteriales archaeon | reverse complement strand
ATTGCGGGGTGTATTCCTTACGGAAGTAGTCTTTGGCGACTTTCTTCGTTTTGCTGTGCATGTGTCGGGTCTCCTTTGTACCACGCCGTCAGGATCGGGAATGGTGCGGTTGATCTTCTCGGGGAAAGTCGTTGATGGTCATTGTGTCGTTGGTTTGCGGGCGACGAACAGGGCCCATCCGATCTTGCCTGCGTTCGCCGAGTCCACCCAGAAGGTGAGTGCGTCGATGGTCTTGTCGATGGTCTCCGTTCCCACGCGCGGCACCAGTTCGTCGTAGTGTTCCTTCAGTTGGTCGCGCACCCAGGCGTAGGATTTGGCCACGTTGGGGGACCAGTCGTCCACGCGTTCGATGGTGAACCCTTGTTTCTCCAGGCCGGCGACGTAGTCGTCACGGTCCCACATGTCGGGTGATTTCACGCGTTCGTAGATCCGTTTTCGGTCTTCCTCGTCGGTGTCTTTGCGCACGAGGATGTCCGTGAAGCAGAGGGTGCCGCCCTCGACGAGCACGCGCCGGCACTCGCTGAGGATCTTCTGTTTGTCCACCCCATGAAGGAAGGCTTCCTGGCTCCAGACGACGTCGAAGACGCCGTCGTTGAACTTCATGTCGTGGAAGTCGTCATATTCGAAGCTCAACAGATGGTCCAGGCCGGCATCCTTGGCGCGCTCACGGGCGAGTTCCAGTTCCTTCTCGCTGATGTTCGTCCCCACGACGCGGCATCCGTATTCCTTGGCCAGGTGGCGCGCTGCGGACCCATAACCACAACCTGTGTCAAGGACACGCTGGTCTTTGCTGAGGTCCACCGCTGCGGCCATGACGCGGTTCGTGCGTGCGGCGGCCGTGGGCAGGTCCGTGATGTCGCCTTCAAAGATCCCCAGGTGGACGTCGTCTCCCCAGATTCTGCGGTAGATTTCGTCCGCGGGGCCGTCATAGTAGGTTTTCGTTGCCGCGACCACGTTCTGGATTTCGTCAGCGCTCATCAATTTTCACCGGTTTTTCCCTGCAATAGCGGCAAGAACCGGTCATTGTTTATCAGTATGTCGGATTTTTAATCACAAGCGTGGTGCGTTGTTGCAACCCGCGATTCTTGGTCCAGGAGGCCGTGGATTGAGCGGATTTTCTGCACTGAATGCATACTTGTGCAAGACGTGTGCATCGCGATGGAGGTATTGTGGGGTGATTTGTCACAATGTTGTGATTTTTTTTCATATGCATAAAATCAATCATGATTATGCATCGCGAAAATCGTGGGCGGTCCACGATCGGGTCCGGGCCGGGCGGTTCTGACCGGTTGTCCCCGTTGCATGTCATCGCTCTCTCGTCAACGCGCGAGCCCGATCGCTCGCTGGTCAAAACACGCAACTCGCAAGCCCGCCGTCCGGGAACCCCTCGCCTCGTCCGGGATCCCCTCACCCGTCCGGGATCCCCCCGCCCGGGCCCCCGGGTCCCGTCCAGCCAGGGTCCGCTCGGCCCCGGACCCAGGACCCCTCAAGGGCTTCGTGCGCTTGCAATGAGAAATTGGGGTTCCCAGATGTCGCGCCGGGGGGCCGCACCCGGGAAACCCGGGGGACCAGGGCGGCCGGTGGTCCCGGACGGTTTGGCCGCTTCTGCCGGCTTCTTGGTCCTGGGCCACCACAAGGAGGGATCCACAGGGTTTTGGTGGCCCGAAATCAGCCGCGTCCGGTGCTTCAGAAGTTGCCTTCAAGGCAAAACCCTTCATAAGAGAACCCTGAAGGGCGCATGCCGGCGGCTCGGAGGCACAAGGGGTGCTGTAAGAGGCCGTCGGGGGTTCGCCACAATGGCCAAGAAAGCGGAGATTCAAGAGCAGTTGGAGGCCCGGCAGAGCTACGAGTTCGGCTGGCACGTCGACCTGGAGGAGGACACGGTCCCGCCGGGCTTGAGCGAGGACATCATCCGGCACATCAGCCTGAAGAAGAACGAGCCCCAGTGGCTGCTCGACTGGCGCTTGAAGGCCTACCGCAACTGGTTGAAGATGCAGGAGCCGAAGTGGGCGAATGTCCATTACGATCCCATCGATTTCCAGAAGATCCGCTACTACTCCGCCCCGAAGTCGAAGTCCGACGGCCCGAAGAGCCTGGACGAGGTGGACCCGGAGATCAAGCGGATGTACGACCGCCTCGGGATCCCCTTGGAGGAACAGGAGGTCCTCGCCGGGGTCAAGAGCGGTGAAGACGGCGCCGCAGGCCGTTCCAATGTCGCCGTGGACGCCGTCGTGGACAGTGTCTCCGTCGCGACCACGTTCAAGAAGAAACTCAACGAGATGGGCATCATCTTCTGCAGCTTCTCCGAGGCGGTCCAGGAGCATCCGGAGCTCGTGCGCAAGCACCTGGGCACCGTGGTCCCCACGTCGGACAATTACTTCGCCGCGCTCAACAGCGCGGTGTTCACGGACGGCAGCTTCTGCTACATCCCCAAGGGCGTCAAGTGCCCCATGGAGCTCTCCACCTACTTCCGCATCAACGCCGCGAACACCGGCCAGTTCGAACGCACGCTGGTCATCGCGGAGGCGGGAAGCTCCGTGAGCTACCTCGAAGGGTGCACGGCCCCGCAGCGCGACGAGAACCAGCTTCATGCCGCTGTGGTGGAGCTGATCGCCGAGGAGGACGCCCAGATCAAGTACTCCACCGTGCAGAACTGGTACCCCGGCGACCCGAACACCGGCAAGGGCGGCATCTTCAACTTCGTGACGAAGCGCGGTCTCTGTCGCGGCGACCGGTCGAAGATCAGTTGGACCCAAGTGGAGACCGGTTCCGCGATCACCTGGAAATACCCCAGTTGCGTGCTCAAGGGCGACGACTCCGTGGGCGAGTTCTTCAGCGTGGCCCTGACGAACGGCCTGCAGCAGGCGGACACGGGCACGAAGATGATCCACATCGGCAAGAACACGAAGAGCACGATCATCTCCAAGGGGATCAGCGCGGACCGCGGGGAGAACACCTACCGCGGCATGGTGAAGATCCTGCCCGGGGCCGAGAACGCCCGCAATTATTCCCAGTGCGACTCGCTGCTGATCGGGGACCAGTGCGGCGCGCACACGTTCCCCTTCATCGACGTGCAGAACCCCACGGCGACCATGGAGCACGAGGCCTCCACGTCGAAGGTCGGCGAAGACCAGATCTTCTATCTGCGCCAGCGGGGCTTCTCGGAGCAGGCCGCCGTCCAGCTCATCGTCAACGGGTTCTGCAAGGACGTCTTCCGGAAACTCCCCATGGAGTTCAC
>CAYVRY010000224.1:0-3265 GCA_964452895.1 uncultured Halobacteriales archaeon | reverse complement strand
GACCCGGACGGCCATCACTGGGAGGTCGCGTGGAATCCGGCTTGGCCCATTGACCGGGAAGGGAATGTGTGGGCCCCTAGGGGATAACGCCCTGCAGGGAAAGGAGCCCTTAAATAGTATGACGTATCGATTTACACGCTAAATATGGGTAAACCGATACATGAGGGGCTGCGGGAGCGACTCTTCCAGTGGATTACAGACTGGAGCGACCTTCCCGAGGGGGTGTGGCGCCGGACGGGGGCGCTCAACACCTGGGGCACGAACGCGTTGGAGGGGAACACGCTCACGCAGGCCGAGGTTCAGCGGTTGCTCCTGCAGGGTGAATCGGTACCGGACCGCCCTGTACCGGACGTGATGGAGACGATCCAGCATGATCGGGCCTTCCGGAACCTGCTCGACCGGCTTGATCGCCCCATCACGCTCGTCACGGTGTTGGAACTTCACGAAGACGTGTTCCAGGGTTCAGTGCATCATCGGCCGGGTCAGTGGCGACGTTCGAATGTGTTCATCGCCGGTTCAAGCCATCGCCCCCCGTCTTGGAACAAGGTGGTCTCGAGCATGAGCGACTGGGAAAAGGCGGTGCAGGACGCGTCGACGGAGGATGTTTTCACTCAACTCGCCCGGACGCACCAGCGATTCGAGGAGATTCATCCTTTTGAGGATGGCAACGGACGCATCGGTCGTCTTTTGATGAACCTGTCACTGATGCAGCGAGACTGGCCTCCCCTTCATGTCACACCGGACGACCGACGTTCTTACCTGGACGCGTTGGCCGCAGGCAACCGGGGAGATCCGGCCCCATTGGTCATGTTCCTCCAATCGGCCATGACAAGAAGTTTGCTGGACTTGCTGGACCAACTGGGTGATGACAAGGACCGATTGCACGGGCTTGGTGAACTGGCCAAAGCGGCATGGTGCCCTCATGACGCCGGGTACCTGGCGCTCCGTTGTCGCCAGGGCGCTCTCGCCGGCCTGCATATCAACCATACGGGCGCACCGGAAGCCGTAAAACGGCACCCGGGCAGGCCTCGATGGGTCACGTCCGAGTTTGCCCTCCGCGATTACCTCGCGAAGAATCGCAGCCAGAAGCCTTGATCATCTGCATGCCACGGGAACGGACCCTAACCGAGCCATTGCAGCACTTGAGGATACTCGGAGAGCGGATTCCGCCCCAGAACCCAGACAAAGGCGCCGATGCCGAGCACCGTGTGGCCGAGAGCCAGGACCCAGAGGTTCGGCGCGCGCAACCAGAGCCAGGTCCACAACAAGCCGCCCAGCATGGTGAGTCCCGCCAGCGGCAGGTCGGGCAGGTGGGCGGCGCCGAAGGCGAGACCGCCCACCAGCGGCAACCGGCCCCGTTGGACCCCGAGACGGGCCGCGTTGCCGACGACCACGTTCTGCAGCAGGAACTGTTGGCACCAGGCCCAGCCCGGGTAGACGATCAGGATGAACCACGCGTGGCGGGGGATCGTGAACGTACCCTGGGCCAAGCCCAGGACCGCGATGACCAGAAGGGCCACCAGTGTGGCTTTTGCGTGGATCCGCAGGTCGTGCCGCCACTCCCGGGGGAGGATCCCCCACGTGCGCAGCAGCGTGGGATGTCGCCAGGCCCGCACGAGGAAATAGCTCACCCAGAGCGCGACGAGGATCGCGAGAACGGGCACGTGCTGTCCCATCCGCTGCGCAAAGAACCAGATCAAGGAAGTGAGGCCGATGCCGGCGAGCTCCCAGACCGCCCGCTGGGGCGATGTCGCCGTTTCGGCGGTGACGCTGGGGTCCACGTCCTCGTCCACCGCATCGGCCATGGGGCTGCAAGCTCAGGGGAGGCTATGGCCTTGCCGCCGATGGCGGGGCGGTTTACGAATTCGCCGGCATCTCGATCGCGGGCGCGAGCACGTCGTCGAACGTGTTCTCGAACGAGCGTGCGCGATGGCCGGTGAGGTTCTGGACGTCGTCGGTGGTGACGTCGCCCCATCCTTGTTCGTAGGCGCGGGAGTAGTCGGCCATCACTTGTCCGAACCATTCACCCATGCCCATTTCTTCGATGGAGCTGCGTACGTCCTCCGGGCGGACCGGGACGTACTCCACGTTCTGGCCGAGCTTCTTGCTCATGATGTCGGCGATCTCGTGGAATGAGATCGATGCCGGTCCGGTCAGCGTGTAGGTCTGTCCTTCGTGGCCGTTTCCGGTGAGGACTTTCGAGGTACTCTCGGCGATGTCGCGCACGTCGATCATGCCGATATTGCCGTCGCCCATGCCCCAGTACATCTTGCCGTCCTTGTTGATCGTGTCGACGGAGAGGAAGAGGTTCTGGCTGAAGAAGTTGGGTCGCAGGATCGTGTACGGGATCCCGGAGGCCTTCAGTTCCTCGTCGCTCATGTGGTGCAGCCGGGCGTTCTCCGTGGGTGCATCGGAGGCGGCCTTGATCACGGACAACCGCACCACGTGCGGGGTCTTTGCCTTCTTGGCGGCCTCGATCATGTGGTTCATCTGGTCCGCCGAGTCCGGGTTCGGGGCGGTGATCAACAATGCCGCGTCGACCCCGTCAAACGCCGCATCCAGACCGGTCGGTTTGTCGAAGTCGCCTTGCACGATCTCGGCGCCTTGGTCCTTGAGCGGTTTCGCCTTTTGCGGGTCTCGAACCAATGCGCGGACGTTCGCGTTCTCCTTCAACAACAGGGGGACACTCAGGGAGCCGACGTTGCCGGTCGCACCGGTCACCAGGATGTTTTTTGCCATGAATATCGACCTCGCTTGTTCCGGTCGGTGCCGGTTTTGGGCGCAACGGGTTGTTTCCCTTAAAGAATCGGTTACCGTCGGGTGACTTCAAGCCGTACCGGCGGGCTCATGCACGGACCTTGCCGAACACGGTCACCGCTTGCGCCACGCGTTCTTTCGTGATGTGCCGGTGCGTGACCAGTCGGACTTCCCGTCTGGAGAACGGGAAGGCGAGGAGGCCTTCCATTGCAATGGCTTCGCTCCAGCTTGCGGAGTCCTTGAACCCTTTCGGGGTGGGGTCCACCAGCAGGATGTTCGTGGGGTGTGCATCCGGGTCGATCCCGTAGCCTTGCTCGGCCAGTGCTTCGGCGAGTCGTCGGGCCGCTTCGTGGTCTTCGTGGAGCCGGTCGCGCATGGTGTCCAGGGCGACCTGTCCGGCGGCGGCGAGTACGCCGGCCTGCCGCATGGCCCCACCGAGGGTTTTCCGTGCGGCGCGGGCGCGTTCGATGAACGCTTCGTCGCCCGCGAGCAGGCTCCCGACGGGGGC
>CAYVRY010000223.1:0-3268 GCA_964452895.1 uncultured Halobacteriales archaeon | reverse complement strand
CGAGGTCCATGACCCGAATCAAGCAACGACCAAGGACAAAGCCAAGACACGCGAAAACCCTGACGATCGCGTTCGTCGTATTGGTGGGACTCTCTTTCGCCGGCGGTATGACCCTGGCGCAGCAAGACCGACAGGAGTCCCCCATCCCCTGGGAAGGCCACGGCAGCGAGCACATCGAGGGATGTGAGACCGGCTTCCACTGGATCTTCTCGCCCGGTGGAGGGATCACGAACGTCACCCTGCACACGGAGATCAACGGGACCCCCCAGCCGCCCATCCCCATGACCCAGGCCGGTCAAAGCGGGCAGGGTGCGTGGCACGCCAATACAACATTGGTGGACCTTGACGAAGGGGAGACCCCTTGGGTGAACTTCAATGGGACCGCCCATGCAGAAGGCAGCCTGAAAATCAGCAACTGCCTTGATGAACCCGGCAACGGGGTCCCGCAGGAGCCCTGCATCGGTCCCCAGGAGATCCGGGGATCCGCCCACGACGGCCCGCCGAGAAACGAGATCGAGTGGGACTCGTTCCCGAACGCGACGGGTTACAACCTCTATCGTGCCGAAGGCGGCGGCGGTTTCGTGCTGCTCGCCCAACCGGACGGGAACACGACCAGCTTCGACGACTTCGACGTCGACGTGGGCACGACCTACACGTACCGTGTGACGGCGCAAGTGGGCGAGGAAGAGACCGACCACTGCGACGAGGTCGAGGTCACCGCGATCCCGGTGTTCACCACCCTGGTCACCGGTGCCCTGGCCACGGCCCTGGGCGTCACGGCGTACGCCGCCACCCGGCGCAGGCAGTGAGGTGACGGGCGCCACGCGGTCCAGACCGCACGACCGTGGCGCCGTCATGGTCTGATCTTCCCCCACTCTTTCTCCCCTTCCTTCCCCCGGGTCACTCCGGCCCCTCTCGTCCCGTGAAACCCCCACCGGCCGGTTCGCGGGGGCCCTTGCCCGGCAACGAACCATCAAGTACCAGCGCCTAGACTGAATACCCTGTGTTCCCTGCTGGACCGGCAGCCAGCCAGTACGACGGCTCGCTGGCCCTGGGAGCCTCGCTGGCGGTCGCCGGGATCGCGATGGGCTCCATCCTCATCATCGTCGCCCTGGTGGCGTGGCGCTGGCCCGATGCGCGGCTCCTCCTGCATCCCATGCACCTGCTCATCATCATCGCACAGGCGTTGGACGGTGCGACCACCTGGGTCGGCGTGATGAACCCGTTCGGCCTCCATCTGCCCGTGTACGAGGAACAGGTGTTCGCCTCCCGGCTGATCCTCGACCATCTGGGCGGCTTCGCCTATTTCCTGATCAAGGTGATCCTGGGCATCGCCATCGTGGCCGCCCTGGAATTCGCGTACCAGCACACCAAGAGCCGCTTGGAACTCCAGTTCACCCGCCTCGTCCAGGTGGCATTGATCGTGGTCAGCTTCATCCCCGTCTGGAACAACGTGACGAACTTCATCGCCCTCATGTGACGCGCGTGGAAACCGTCGATATCCTTATCCGGACCCGTCCGGTGGTCTTGCGCATGGCCCAGGTCGAGGTCTACGGAGCCGACTGGTGCGGCTTCAGCCACCGTGCGCGCATGCTGCTGGACGAAAAAAAGGTCGACTACCACTGGATCGACGTGGACACCACGCCGGGGTCCCGCGACGAGATGCAAGAGCGCGGCGGCGGACACACGCTGCCGCAGATCTTCATCGACAAGAAACCCATCGGCGGCAGCGACGAGATCCACGAGCTGGAGAGAACCGGCAAGCTGGACCGTCTTCTGGAAACCACGAGCGCCTGAGGGTCGTCCATCAACCGCTGGGTCCGGGCGGAAGCGGGCGAAGCAGGTCGCGCCACCGCGGCCTGTGTTGAGGACCGTCCATGAACCGACGTCGCACCCGCGCGGAGACCGCGTCGATGAGCACAACGGCGACGAAGATCATGATCAAGAGCGCCAGGACCCGGTCATACTGGAAGAACCGGAGGTAGAGGTTGATGAAGTGGCCGATCCCCCCCGCCCCCACGATGCCGATGATCGTGGAGGCGCGCACGTTGTATTCGAACATGAAGAGGGCCTGGGAGATGAGCGGGTTTGCGGATTCCGGCATGACGACGAAACGGATCCGCTGCCAGGGACTCATCCCCATGGCGGTGGCCGTCTCCAGCCCGATCGCAGGCAGTCCCTCGATGGCCTCGTACTGCAGTTTTCCGAGAAAACCCAGCGTATAGAACGCCATGGCGATCACCCCGGCCAAGGGTCCGGGTCCGATCATGATCACCATCAACAAGGCCCACAACACACTGGGCATGACACGGATCGCCGCCAGGAAGAGCCGCACGGGGCCGCCGAGAAACTGCGGGGTGAGGTTGCGTGCCGCGAACATGGCCATGGGGAGGCTCACCATGAGGCCGATGACCGTCGCCAGGTAGGCGATCAGCACGGTGTCCCGGAGTCCGCGCAGTCCCACGCGCCAGATGCTCCAATCCGGAGGGACCGATTCCTCGCTGAACCGGAACGCGTTGTGCAGCCCCCGGGACAGGTCCGTCAACTGCAGGCCCAACAGGTGCCAGCAGACCACACTGAGAACGGCAAGGACGCCGATGGTTACCCAGCCCCACCGGCGCATTCATGCCACTCCGGCGACCTGCGGTGCGAGCGTCGCGGCGTGTTCGCGCCTGGGCACGCGAGGCGGTTCCGGCAAGCGTTGCAGGAACCCGGCACGGACCTCGTAGACCCGATGCGCCATGTGCCGGGCTTTTCGCACGTGGTGCTCCACGAGCACGATCGCCGTGTTGTGCCGGGTCGCCAGCTCCATCACAGCGTCTTCCACGACCTTGGCCGTCGCGCGGTCCAGTTCGCTAAGGAACTCATCCGCCAACAACACCCGGGGTCGTTGCAGGAGCGCCCGGGCGACCGCCACGCGTCGTTGCTGACCCCCGGAGAGATGATTGACCGGGTCGTCCTCCTTTTCGATCAGACCCACGCGCTCCAAGACCGCGCGGGTCTCGGCGAGGTTCTGCTGGCTGGGCAGCCGGAACGCGCTGCGCCAGGCGGGCTCCCGGTGCAGGGCCCCCATGAGCACGTTGTCCAGCACCGTGGCGTGCGCGACGAGACCGAGGCGTTGCGGGATGTACCCGACGCTGCCCCGCGGCGGTCGGTGCGGGCTCGCGCTGCCGAGCACTTCCACGGTGCCCTGTTGCGGCGCCAGGATTCCCGCGATCGTCTTCAAGAGCGAGGTCTTGCCGGTCCCGGAGACGCCGACGAGACCCAC
>CAYVRY010000222.1:0-3341 GCA_964452895.1 uncultured Halobacteriales archaeon | reverse complement strand
GGATCGACCAGATGGGCGGGATGCTCAAGGCGATCTCGACGGGGTGGGTGATGAAACAGATCCACGAGTCGGCCTACAGTCATCAACGGCGCGTGGAGAAGGAGGAGCAGATCGTGGTGGGGGTCAACGCGAACCGGCACGGCAGCGAGGAGTCGGTGGAGATCCTGCGCATGGACCCACACCAGGAACAACTCCAGCAGGAGGCCACGCGCGAGTTGCGCGCCAGGCGCGATGACAAGATGACCCGCAAGGCCCTGGAACGCCTGGAGTCGGCGGCCGAGGGCGATGAGAACCTGATGCCGGTGATCCTCGCTGCGGCGCAGGCGGAGGCGACCACGGGGGAGATCTGCGGCGCGATGAAGCGGGTCTTCGGGGAGTATCAGCCGCCGGAGGTGTGATGATGGGTCGAAGTATTCCTCCGGACCGCAAGCCGTTCGGGTTGAAGGGACGCTGGGCGCTCGTGACCGGTGCCAGTGCAGGGATCGGGGCGGCCACGTCCCGCGTCCTGGCCGCCGAAGGGGCGAACCTGGTGATCATGGCCCGGCGCAAGGAGCGCCTGGACGCCCTGGCGGACGAGTTGACCTCCAAAAACGGCGTGGAGGTGGTCCCGGTGGCGTTGGACGTCGCCGACCGAAAGCAGGTCGAAACGTGGGCAAAAAGCGAGCGTGAACGGCTCAAGAAGATCGATGTGATCGTGAACAACGCGGGACTGGCGCGCGGGGTGGACCTGGTGCAGGACGCGTCGGTGCAGGACTGGGAGACCATGGTGCAGACCAACGTCATGGGCTTGTTGTATCTGACCCGGGAGGTGTTGCCGTACATGGTGCAGCGCGGCAGCGGCGACATCGTGAATCTGGGTTCCACGGCGGGTCGTTGGGTCTACCGGGGCGGGGCGGTCTACGCGGCGACGAAGCACGCGGTACGCGCGCTCAGCGAAGGGTTCAGGCATGATCTGAAGGGGACGGGGGTGCGTGTGGTGAACATCGAGCCGGGCCTGGTTGAGACGGAGTTCTCCAAGGTGCGTCTCGGGGACGACGCGAAGGCGGAAGCGGTTTATGCGGACATGACGCCTTTGGTCTCCGAGGACATCGCGGACACCGTGCTTTGGTGCCTGGATCGTCCGCGTCATGTGAACATCCAGGAGCTCGTGATCTTCCCCACGGACCAACCCGCGGTGGGATCGGTGCATCGGCACAGTGAAGGAAAGGAGGCCTGAGATGGACGCATTGGACAACCTGGGGGTCACGGTCCTGGACCACGTGGGGATCGCGGTCCGGTCGATCGAGGAGTCGTTGCCGGTCTACAAAAAGACGCTGGGCCTCAAGGAGGGCGGCGTGCACGATGTCCCGGACCAGAAGGTGCGCGCCTGCTTTCTCCCGGTGGGAGACTCCCGCGTGGAGCTGTTGGAACCCACGGACCCGGATGGCGTGATCGCGAGGTTCCTGGACAAGCGCGGCCCGGGTCTGCATCATGTGGCCTACCGGGTGCCGGACATCGAGTCCGCGTTGACCCTGCTCAAACAGCGCGATGTCCGGCTCATCGACGAGACGCCGCGCATCGGGGCGGGCGGGGCGCGCATCGCGTTCCTGCATCCGAAGGCGACGGGCGGGGTCTTGACGGAACTCGTTGAGCGGGATGAAGCAAAACATTGAGAGCGGCCTCTGCATCCAGGGGGTCCGTGCAGATCTCGTTGATCCAGATGGAGTGGCGCAACCTGCTCTTCGTGAGTCGGCCCGTGCAACCGGGCGACCTGAAGGATCATTTGCCGCAGGGCCTCGACCTGGATCTGTATGGCGGCGAGGCGTGGGTCTCGTTGGTGGCGTTCGAGAACCGGGCGATCCGGCTCCGCGGCGCGCCTCGCTTCTTGGGCGTGGACCTTCCCGAGCTGAACCTGCGCACGTACGTGAAAAAGGACGGGATGCCGGGGGTCTGGTTCCTGAGTTTGGACGCGGACGGCTTGATGAGTGTGCTGGGTGCGCGGCTCGGGTTCGCCTTGCCGTACCATAGGGCGCGCATCAGAATGGAAAGCCATGACGGCGGTTACCGGTTCGAGAGTGAACGTCGCCATCCGGGAGAAACACGTGCATCGTTCGCGGCCACGTACAGGCCGGTGGGTGACGAGCAGGCGCCCCGGCCGGGTTCCCTGGACCATTTCCTGCTGGAACGGTATCGGTTGTACGCGAAGACGCCGCTGGGTCTGGCGCGCGTCGAGGTACGACACGAGCCGTGGGCGGTTCAACGGGTCGAGGCACAGATCACGCACGACTCGATCTTGCAGGCGGCGGGACTCCCGCAACCCACCGGCGAACCGGTCTATCATTACGCGGCGGGCCGCGAGGTGGTGGGTTCGCCATTGTTGAAGGCATGACACGTTCATGGTGCGCCCGCGCATTCACCCGGACACCTTATAAATCGGCCCCGGTTTCGCGGCGTTGACTGGAGAACCGGATTCCTTTGAACACTCGGATAATCGGGGCCCCGATGGATTTGGGCCAGAGCAGACGCGGCGTGGACATGGGTCCTTCGGCGATCCGGGCGGCCGGGTTGCATGCGCGTTTGCAACAGATCGGTGTGTCCTTCAGCGACCTGGGGAATGTCTTCATCCCGGAGCGGGAGACGCGCCAGGCCACGGACAAGAAGGCGCTCTATGTGAAGGAGATCCTGGAGGTCTGCGGGGAACTGGCGGGGAAGGTGGAGGACACGGTCTCGGCGGGCGACTTCCCCATGGTCCTTGGCGGCGATCATTCCATCGCGATGGGTTCCATCACGGGGGTCTCCCGGGCGGCGGGTGAACAAGGGGTGATCTGGGTGGATGCGCACACGGACTTCAACACGCCGGAGACGTCGCCCTCGGGCAACGTGCACGGTATGCCGCTTGCTGCAGTCTGTGGGCACGGCGGGATCCTGGACCATCTGCCCGGCGGGGGCCCGAAGGTGCGCGAGGACCGCGTGGCGCTCATCGGGATCCGCGACGTGGACCGCAAGGAGGCCCAACTGGTGCGGGATTCCAAGGCGTCTGTCTTCACCATGCGCGACATCGACGAACGCGGCATGCGCCGGGTGATCGAGGACGCGATCCAGGTTGCCTCCAAAGGGGTCGACCATGTGCACCTGTCGTTCGATATCGACGCGGTGGACCCGCGCTGGGCGCCGGGAAGCGGCACGCTGGTGGAAGGCGGCTTGAGTTACCGGGAGGCGCACCTGTTGATGGAGGCGCTGCATGACTCCGAGGTCGTAAAAAGCGCCGAGATCGTCGAGGTGAACCCTTTGCTGGATGAGCAGAACAAGACCGGTAAGCTCGCGGCGGGGCTCATCGCGAGTCTGTTGGGCAAGAGGATCAT
>CAYVRY010000221.1:0-3352 GCA_964452895.1 uncultured Halobacteriales archaeon | reverse complement strand
CCCCGGTGAAAACGGATCTCACGCCGTCTTCTGGTGCCCACGGCCCGCCGCCGCTTTCGGCCTGGGCTCCTGCTCGATCACCCGTTCGATCCGGTTCATCAGGTCCGCCAGGGAATACGGCTTGCGCAGGTAATCCGCGAAACTCAGGGTCTTCAACGCCGTGGCCTCCAACGTGGGTCCCCCGTACCCCGTAACGGCGATCACCGGCACGTCTGAAGACTTGTCGTCCTCCAGGATCCGCCGGCGAAGGTCCCAGCCACTCATGTCCGGAAGGCCGATGTCCATGAGGATCAGGTCCGGCGTCTCCTTTTCCATCAGGTCCAGCAGGGCCTGCCCGCTGGCGGCCGAACGCGTGCGATGGCCGACATGGGTGAGGGCTTCCTGCAGGATCTCCCTCAGTTCGTGTTCGTCCTCCACGACGTAGATCAAATGGTCCATGTCGGAAGGAGCGTTCCCACCCGTGCGCGACGGTTTCGTCTCAGTCGACAAAATGTTCAACCTCCTTGTTTTCCTGTTCAGGTTCTCTTGGAACCGAGAACCCGAAGCCGATTGTTTCCCCCTCGCCACTGGCCACGAAGAGCGTCCCGCCGTGACGTTCCAGGATCGCACGGGTGTATGGGATGTCGATCTCGATCGCCTCGATGGACAAGGGATGATTGATCTCCTCGATCAAGTCCTCCGCGTGAAGAGGCGACGTGGAGAACCCGATGAACCCCTGGGCGCCTCCGTCGGTGGTCGGGTGCAGGCGGACAACGAGCCGTTCGGCGCCCGTGCGCGAAAACCAGAAGCGCGCCACGAGATGCCCCAGGACATCCCGGAGACGTTCCCGGTCCGCGACCACGGTCGCCGGCTTCAGGTCCAATTCCACGTCCCGGGGTTCGTCCAGGAAGCCGTTCCATTTCAGCATGTCATGGATATCCTGATCCAGACGGAACGGCTCCGGATGCAGCATGATCGCGTATTGTACCGCCTTGGAACGATCGAGATAAATGTCGACGATCTTTGCCGCCCGTGTCAGGGCATCCATCAGACTCGAGGCCGTACGTTCGTCCAGGTTCCCTGGAATCGATTCGCCCTGGATGTTCTTGACCAACGCCAACTCGACCCGTGCACCCAACTGGAAAAGCACTTGCCGCAACGCGTGGTTCGCCTCCTCCAGGAAGGCCCGCTGGAGATTGTCAACCAGGGTCTTGCTGTCTTGCGAACCGGAATGGGTCCAATCCTCAAGGACCCGGCGGGCGAGGCGGCGCGCCTCATCCTCGACGGAGAGGTCCTTTCGGGATGAACGCTGATATACGGAAGGGCTTTGGTTCGGCAAAATGCAGCCATCCATTGGGGGAACGAAGCCCATTGGTCTGGCCTATATTATAGGGTTGTCGTCCGACGCGGTTGTTCCAGGCGCGAACATGTGCAACGAGGCGCCGGGCCCGGTCCCACCGGCCGCCTAAAGCCCGCACTTTACGCCCCTCTCGGCGCGTCCCGTTCAAGACGGCGGTTCCATGTGGAAGACCTCACGCACCGGTGCATACTCCGTGGAGCCAAGCCGGCCCACCGGCCGCAACTTGTGCACGTCCACGCGCAACGGCTGACCCTCTTTTTCGACCAACAGACCATCACGCACATGCCATGCGACAATCTCACCGATCAACAAAGCCACCGCGCCCCCGGGTGGTTCGTACACATCCGCCAAGGTGCACTCCATGGCCACGCCCGCGTCCGCAAGACGGGCAGGCGCCACGTACTCGCTGGGCATCGTCTTGAGACCCACCAATTCGATCTCGTTGGATTCCGGGGGATAATGGCCGCTCGTCTCCACCATCTGATGCGCATGGGACTCATCGACCACGTGGACCACGAACTCCTTCGTAGCCTCGATGTTGCGGCGGGTGTCCTTGAGCTCCCCCCCGCGCCGATTCGAAACGCTGATGGACAGAAGCGGCGGTTTCGCGCTCACCCCGTTGAAATAAGAGAAGGGAGCCAGGTTCAACCGGCCCTCGCCGTCCATGCTGGTGACCCAAGCGATGGGGCGAGGGACGATCGTGGACGTCATGAGGTGATGCTTGTCGCGGGTGCGCAACCGGGACGCCTGCAGGACGACCATGATGCAAGCGAAGGTCGGTGTCCTGAAAAGAGGAACGGCTGGGTGTCGTCCATGGATGCGGCTCGGCTCCGGTCCGCGCCGAGCGTCACCGACCGAGCAAGCCGGCGCGAGGCGGTGACGCTGCGCACGCGCACACGCTGGGGCGTTGCCGGAGCACACCGTCGCGCGTCGTCCGTGCACACGCTGGGGCGTTGCCGGAGCACACCCTCGCGCGTCGTCCGTGCACACCGCAAGGGCCCGCGCGCGTGCCTGCGCGTTCGGCCTCCTGGCGGGAGGTTTTCAATCTGCCCCCCGGAACTTCAAATAGGACATGGGCTCCGCTCCCCCCTCGATGACACAAGCCGCCACCGCATCGCGATACGAACAGACCACGAAGACCGGCACCCCCCGTGGGAAACGAACGAACCTCCACGACCTTCTTCCCGGCACCACCGTGAACGAACTGTACGTGGTCCACGACCTGCAACTGAGACAAGGAGGCAAGACCGGACAATACGTCACCTTCCGCCTCAAAGACGCCACCGGGACGCTGCGCGGGGTGTACTGGCCGGCTGAACCCGGTGAAGCCGAAGCCGTGCTGGAAGAGATCCAGGAGGGCATGGTGGCACGCGTGAAGGGCGACGTGGTGGCCTACCGCAGCCAGACCGAGATCCGGGTCTCCGCCCCGAACGGCGGCATGAGCCCCTTCATGGGCACCCGGTTGGACCCGGAACCCTTCATCCCCACCAGCGGCGTCAGCGAACGGGAACTCCGCGACGCCGTGGAAGTGCGACTGGGTCTCATCGGGGACCGCCACATCCGTCGGCTTCTTCGTGCCCTGTTCGCCGACAAAAGGCGCGCCGCAGCCTACTTCTCACTGCCCGCCCGCTTGACGGGGCCGCACAGCTACCTGCGCGGGCTCGCCGAGGAAGCCGTCGAGACCGCCCGGGTCGCCGGTGCGGCCGCCGCCAGCGTCCCCGGCGTGGACCGGGACCTGGTCACCGCGGCGGCGCTCTTCGCACCCGCCGGGGCCGTGCTCGCTTTCGAGGAATCCGGGCTCACCCATGAAGCCACCCAAGACGGGCTGCTGCTGCCCATGCCGGTCCTCGCCGCGGACCTGGCGACGCGCGCCGCAAGGGAGGCCGGAAGCATCCCCGAGAACACGATCCAGCGCCTTCGTCATGTGCTCATGCGCGAATCGGAAGCCCCACGCCTCGGATGGGCCAACGGACCGGACACCGTGCTGCCGGAGACCGTGGTGCTCCATCATGC
>CAYVRY010000220.1:0-3368 GCA_964452895.1 uncultured Halobacteriales archaeon | reverse complement strand
GGGCCGAGCCGGTAGACGTCGTTGCGATAGGGCCAGCAACGCGGATGGTGCGCAAGCAGGAGACGCGCGATGGAGCGTGGGTTGATGCGGGGGGAGGGGATCCGTTTGGTTTTCATGTTCTTCCTCAGATCATCATGCCGAACATGATCATCATGAACAGGACGTAGAGTACACCCAGGCCGACGATGACGGCACCGATGATGATCCCGGCGATCGCCATGCCTTCGCCTTTCTCGTTCTTCTCGCGGCATTGGTTGCGTCCGACGATGCCGAAGATGATGCCGAGGATCGCGGTGATCCCGGTGCACAGGCCCACGAGGCTCAACACGAGCGACGCCACGGCCATGCCGTTGGTGGGCCGTTGGTCGTAGGCCGGGGCGCCTTGTGTCGGCGGGCCGAGCGGCTGCGGTGCGGAGTACGGGTCGCCGGCCCCGTAGCCGCCCCCCGGTGGGCCGCCGTAGGGCGCCGTGGACGGCGCGGGGGCGAAAGGGGCCTCCGGGGTGGTTTCCCGGCTGGGCGGTTCCCCCTGGAATCCGCATTCCGGGCAGACCGGGGCTTGACCGGGTCGTTCGTCGATCACGGTGCCACAGCGGGGGCATTGCAGGCGGGCCATGGGGAGGGGCCCCAACGCCCCGCCTTCTTTTAAGTGCGGTACGCAAAGGTGGTCCTCGGGAGGGGAGTCGGCTCGGGATTCGACGCGACAACCAATAATGATTTTAACGAAAGTACGGCCTCGACGCATCCGGGCTCATGGTGAACGGCGAGGTGGGTGACTCCGGAGCCGGTTGGGCTCGCGCGCGCGACCCGGTGAACGCGCGTACGGTCTTGCGCATGGTGCTGGGTTTCACCGCGATCCTGGTCATCGTGCTCGCCGGGCTCGCCTTGTTGAATTCCTTTTTCGTGGAGTTGGCGCCGGGCCAACCCGACCCGGACCCGGGTGGCGGGGAGGAAGGGGACAGCGGGGGCGGAGGGGAAGGGCCCACCTGCGAGAACTATGAGAAGGGCTTCCAGTGGACCTTCATCGTGCTCACCGTGGCCGCGGTCGCCTTGTTCGGTGTGGCCGTGGCGCGGCGTGAGCATTCGGGCGGCCACATCGGTACGAGCATCTGGGGGATCCTGTCGATCCTCACGGCGTTCCTGGCGGTGATGGCGTTCGGGGCGTGGCGCGTGATCCAGTCGATCTGCAACAACGCGCTCACGTGTGAATCGGCCAACGACGGTACGTATTCCGCGTTCATCTTCCTGCTCGTGCTCACCCTGGCGGCCATGGGCGCGGGCATCGTGTTCTCACACATCCAACGTCGCCAGTTCCTGGGGACCGGGTGGGGGCTCCTGGGCCTCTTGATGTATCTGCCCACCGTGCTCACCGGGTTCGCCTGGTTCACGCTGCGCACGTTCTGCACGCCGGACCTTTCGTGCGCCCTGCGCGACGAGTTCCTCAGCGGACTCGCCACGGTGTTCTGGTTTTCATTGGTGGGTGCCGTGCTGGCCACGGTGGTCGGGATCCTGGTCCAGAAACGGTACAATCATGGCGTCTTCAAGAGCGGCTGGGCGATCCTGGCGATCTGCCTGGGCCTGCTCGCCGTGTTCGCAGGCGCGGGTTGGCTCTTTGTGGACGGCTTGACGATCCCCGGTTGCGATGAAATAGAACCCGAAGAGCCGGAAGAGCCGAAGACCTGCGAGGAGATCCAGGACGACCTGCAGGACCGCATCACCACCGCGATGATCGTCGTGGCCGCGGTGATCGCGGCTCTCGCACTGGTCGGCATGATCGTGCATCGGAAGGACCTGAAGCGCTTCTGGGCGAGCCCGTGGGCGATCGGTGCCTACATCGCCCTGGTGCTGCTGCTTCTTCTGGGCATCGCGTTTCTCCTGGCGGGGACCATGTGCGGCGAAGGGGACACGGGGGAAGAGGGCGACGACGGCGACGGGGACGGAGGCGGCAGTGATGGGGGCAGCGGCGGGGGCGACGGCGGCGGGGGCGGCGGCAGCGGCGGTTCCGGGGGCGGCGGCGGAGGCGGCGGCGACGGCTCCCAGACGGGGGGTGGAGGCGGCGGCGGGGGCACGGGCGATGCGAACCCACTCCAGGCGCCCGTGGAGATCGACCCGGCTTCCTTGACGTGGCTGCTGGTCGCGCTCCTGGTGGTCGCGGGGGTGGCGGTGCTCATCGTGCTGCTGCGTTGGCGCGGCAACAAGCTCGGTGGCGGCGATGCGGGCGCGGTCCTCGCGCAGGATTCGCTCAAGGCGCGCGAGCGTCAGAACGTGATGGAACTGCTCGCGCAGGGGAAACTGGCGGGGGCCGATGAAGTGATCGCGGCGTACCGCGCGTTCGTGGATTGGGCGTCCACGCGAGACCTGGGTGTGCATGCGAACGAGACGGCGCGCGAGCACGCCCAGCGTGTGGCTGGGGCGTACGCGGTCCCGAAGGATGCCATGCGGGATTTCATCCAGGCCTACGAAGTGGCCCGGTTGAGCCAACGCACACCGAGCCAGAAGCAACGGGAGCAGGCCGTGCGTTTCGCCCGGGAACTGTCCACCACCAAGAAGGAGGGGCCGGTATGAGTTATTTCATCGGCATCATCCTGGGCCTTGCGGGGCTTCTCGTGGCGATCCTGGTCTGGAACAGCCTGCCCACGGACGGGATCGGGCGCGCACGTCGGTTGCGGCGCGAGGAGGCCGGCCTGCAGGGGCGCCTCACGGAGTGGTTGTATTGGGACGCCACGCTGCAGTCCCCGCGCGTCAAGAACATCGATGCGCCGAACCAGGAGCGTTTGAACCGGGTGGGGGACCGGGCGCTGTGGTCCGTTTTGGCCCGCTTGCAGACCGAACGCCAGGTCTCCATGGATGAAGCGCGGCGTCTTCTTCGAAACGAGGTGCATCACGGGGCGGCGCGTGCGTTCCTGGACGGGAACATGCGTCGCGCCATGCGCCTGCATTGGTGGCGTCGCTACACGGGACCCGCTTTCCTTTTCATTGCCTGGTACTACCTCGTGGCGATGGTCCGTTACGGACGTCGTCATCTGTACCTTGAGACCTTATCCGCCGTACTCCAGGAGTTGCGAAAGACATGACCAGACAAGGAATGAACACAAACACCGCGTCCAAGATCGCACGGGGCATCGTCGCGTCCGCCTCCCAGGTGATCGTGGGGCGGCCCGATGCGATCCGGCATGCGGTCTACGGCATGATGGCGAACGGTCACACGCTGTTCGAGGACGTGCCCGGCCTGGCGAAGACGATGCTTGTGAACACGTTGGCGCGTACCATCGAGTTGGAGTTCAACCGGATCCAGTTCACGCCGGACCTCTTACCCGCGGACATCACGGGCAGCTACATCTACAACATGAAGAACCAGACGTTCACCATGC
>CAYVRY010000219.1:0-3389 GCA_964452895.1 uncultured Halobacteriales archaeon | reverse complement strand
TCCGCCATGGCAGCGTCTAGGGGAGGTGGTTTTTAAGGGATTTGGGGTGAGTCCAGGCCCCCGTCCCGCTGGAACAGGATCCAGGCTAACGGGCGCGCTTCTTGCCCGCTTTCTTGGCTGCCTTCCTGGAGCTCCTTTTGCCTGACTTCCTGGCTGCCTTCTTGGTGGACTTCTTGGCCGCCTTCTTGGAGCTCTTCTTGCCTGATTTTTTGGCTGCCGTCTTTGTGGAGGTTTTCTTACCCGCTTTCTTGACTGCCTTCCTTGATTTCTTGGCCGCCTTCTTGGTGGAGGTCTTCTTGCCTGTTTTTTTCGCAGATTTCCTGCCCACCTTCTTGGTCGCTTTCTTCGCCGGAGCGGTCTTTTTCGCGGCGTCCACCTTCTTCGCGGGGGCCTTGCGCAGGGCTTTCTTGGCGCCTTTTTTCGTCGCCTGCCGCTTCTTCCGTTTGAGGTAGTTGTAGGAGTCCCGGTTGATGATCCAACCCCGACAGTTGTCGCTGCCGCACTTGCAGGGACGTTTTTCGTAGTCGAACAGGGGGAAATTGTAATCGAACGTGATCTCTTCCCCTTTCTCGATGTCCTTGAGGGCGACCAGCCAGATCTCCCCCTTCTCCACGATGGTCTCCGCGTTCGGGTCGCAGCTGTGGTTCGCGTACTTCGCGATGTTGCCCTTGGTCGAACCGTCGATGTCGTAGCGGTTGTTCAACTCGAAGAGATAGATCTGGTTCGCCTTCGCCTGCTCGTCGTAGCGCCGGTTCCCCTCCGCCTTCGTGATCTTCTCCCCGGTGTACTCAATGATCCTCTCCCCTTCCGGGATGTCTTTCTTCGCGAACAACCCCTGGCCATGGATGCGGGAACGGCGGGCCTTGGCGAGGCGGGTCTGACCAAACGAGAACATGAATGGTTCCCGCGATGGGGCCTTGTTCTTTAGATTTGCCCGCCGGGGGGCTCCCTTGGACGCATCCACGGGCCCAGGGGTCGACCGGGCGACGCCTTCAAGAGGCGGCGGCCACTGGTGGCGTGACGTGCAGACCGAACAGATCGAACAGATCGTCCACCAGGCGCTGCCCGAGGCCCGCGTATCGGCACGGGACACCACGGGCACCGGCGACCATTGGCATGTGATCGTCGTGGATGACGCCTTCGAAGGACTCATGCCGATCAAGCGGCAACGTCTCGTGATGGAACCGTTCAAGCCACTGATCGCCAGCGACCAGGTGCACGCCCTGGACCTCGTGACCGTGACGCCGAAAGAGGCCGCCGAGCGGGGCGTGGAGATCCCGACCAGCCGGGCAAACCGCGAGGAAAGCCAAAATCCTTGAAAAGGGATACCCCGGCGGTGACCCCACTCGGCCCACCCCTTGGCTCGCCCGGGGCACAACCTTATTGGCCTGCCTCCCGTCATGGGTTCTTGATGAAACTGCCAGTTCACGAGGGGTCCGACCAACAGGAGGGGGGCCAGGAGTCCGCGCTCACGCCGGAATTGAAGGAGCGCCTGGACGCCATCGTCCAAGAGAACGATCTCGTATTGTTCATGAAAGGCACCCCGGATGAGCCGCGCTGCGGTTTCAGTCAGCGTGCCGCGGAAGTCTACAAATCCATTGACCAGCCGTTCAAGGTGGTGGATGTCTTCGCCGAGAAGGACCCCGCCCAGTTCGTGCAGGCCCTCGGCGAATGGGCCGATTGGCCCACGCTGCCCCAATGCTGGGTCAAAGGCGAACTGATCGGCGGCAGCGACATCGCGCTCGAGATGTTCGAACGCGGCGACCTCCAGAAAATGCTGGCTCAGTGAACCTCACGGGCCGCCCGCCGCAAACGATCCATCACGGCGGCCCCCAACCCCTTTTCCGGGATCCCCTCGACGAGGATCCGGTCGACCTTCTGATCGAGACGCCGCAGCGCATGGAACAACTCGTGCGCCCACGTCTCCGGGTCATCGCGGGACCCCAGGGCGGAAACATGGGCACCCTGGAACCCCTGTTCCCGCGCGGTCTCCTCCGTGACGATCAGCGCAAGCCTCGAACCCGCCCGCTGCGCCTGTTCCTCCGCCGCCTGCAAGCGCTCCCCGGCCCCGGGTCCCTCATAAAGCCACAAGGGGGTCAAGGGCGCGTAGTGGCGATGTTTCATCCCCGGTGAAGCCACACTGGTCCCCGGTGCCACGGCGGCCCCGCGCGCATGGGTATGGACCGTGACCGGTGTGACCTCGTTGAGCTGTTCCGGGGCGACCCGGCCCAGGCGCAAGACCACGGGCGGCTCGCTGGTGAGATCGAGCACGGTGGACTCCACGCCGATCGTGCAGGGCCCGGCATCGAGAAGGACCCCGATCGCCTCCCCCTGGTCCTGGAAATCCGCGAGCACGTGCTCCGCGCGCGTGGGGCTCGGCATGCCGGAACGGTTCGCACTGGGCGCCGCCAGCGGGACCCGCGCGGCCGCCAACAACGCCTGCGCCACGGGGTGCGCCGGAGAGCGCACGGCCACCGTGTCCAGACCGGCGGTCACGATGCGCGGCAACGCAGGATGCGCCGGCATGACCAGGGTCAACGGCCCCGGCCAGAACCGCGCCATGAACCGATGGGCGACATCCGGAATGTTCTCCGCCACCGTCCCCACGGCGGCCGCGTCCGCCACATGGACGATCAACGGGTTGTCCGGCGGTCTGCCCTTGACCTGGAAGATGCGCGCCACCGCCTCCGGGTCCGTCGCATCGGCACCCAGCCCATAGACCGTCTCCGTAGGGAACACCACGAGGCCGCCGGAGCGCAGGATGTCTGCCGCTTCCTGCAAGAGCGACGCCTCCGGCTCGTTCGCCTCGATGCGCACGGTACGAAGCGGCCGGGAGGACGCGTTGCTCACGGGGAATCCAACTCGGACTGCAGCTGCCGATCCGCCTCGTCCACCTTCTCGCGTTGCGCTTCCCGGTAGGCCGCCAGCGCGCCCTGCACCCCTTCATCGGAAAGCGCCAGGATCGACGCGGCCAAGAGCGCCGCGTTCTCCCCGCGGTCCACGCCCACCGTGGCCACCGGGACCCCCGGCGGCATCTGCACGATGCTCAGGAGGGAGTCGAAGGGGACCTTGCCGGAGACCGGCACGCCGATCACCGGGCGCATGGTCATCGCCGCGATCACGCCCGGAAGCGCCGCGGCCACGCCGGCGATCCCGATCAAGACCTTCGCCGGGCTGTCCTTGACCAACTGGGACAGCTTCTCCGGGGTCCGATGCGCACTCGCCACATGGACCCGATGGGGGACGTTCAATTCCTTGAGGATCCGGACCGCCTTCTGGGCGACGTCCTGGTCGCTCTTGCTGCCCAGCAGGATGAGCACACGGGGTTCAGCCATGGGTCCAGGCCAGCGGGGTCCCCCTCATAATCGTGACGGGGTTCAGGGCAGGAG
>CAYVRY010000218.1:0-3426 GCA_964452895.1 uncultured Halobacteriales archaeon | reverse complement strand
CTCATCGAGACGGAAACGGGCGCCATCCTCGAGTGGCTGGACGTCGACTTCCCGTTCACGCAGACCATCACGATCCCGAACGGGACCACCCTCGTGCGCATGGAAGGCGAACTCGACGGCACCGGGACGATCCGTACCTACATGGCGAACACGGAGACCGAACGCCGGCGCTGCAACCCGGACAGCGTGGACACCGCGTGGAACGTGGTGCACCGACAAACGCACCAATGCAGCGGACTCGCCGCGATCGACCCACCCGGCTCGCAGTGGGACATCCGCGCCACCGTGTCCCTGCCCGTGGACGACTCACCCCTGGCCGAACCGGTGCCGGTCCCCGACAACCAGATCCGGCTCGTCTATGAATCCACCCCGCTGGACGGGCCGGTCTCCGAGCTCGACTTGAGCCGCCTTTCGATGCCCGAGCACGATCTGTTGGAGACCACCGGCGAATACGTCGAAAGCTTCGATGGCACACCCCTGTGGGTGGAGACCACACTGCCCGAGGGCGACGGCCCGTGGCCCACCGTGATCGCCGCCTCCCCCTACAACGGCCAATTCCCGCGCCTGCCGCACGGCGGCTCCCCGGCCATGTGGGGCTACTGGACGCAGGACTGGGCGAAACGCGGCTACGCCGCGATCAACGTGGACGTGCGCGGCTTCGGCCTTTCCGAGGGCTGCGTCGAGGTCTGGGGGGAGAACGAACAAAAAGACCAATCCTTCATCGTGGACTGGGTCGCCGATCAATCCTGGAGTGACGGCAAGGTGGGGTTCTACGGCCAAAGCTACGTCGGCACCACCCCCGTGGCCGCCGCCGTCCAGACGCCGGAAGCGCTCAAGGCGATCATCGCCGTCGCGCCCGTCATAAGCGCCTACGAGGACTGGCATTACGGCGGCGTCCCGAACGGCGAGAACACGCTATCCCCCGTGGCCTACCAGGTACTCACCGACGTCCCGCCCGACCCGAGCCCGGACAACCAGGAATACTTCATGGATCCGCTCACCGCCGCGACGAACATGGGCAAAGGCCTTTGCGACCCTTCACTCGTCGTGCGCGCCAACGACCCCCAGGCGGTCTATGACGACTACTACGAAGAACGCGACTTCAAACTGCGCGCCGACCAGGTGGAAGCCGCGGTCCTGTTCACCCAGGGCTTTGAGGACTCCAACGTCAAAAGCGCCATGATCCCCGACTGGTTCAACGGGATCGATGCCCCCAAGCTGGGCATCTTCGGCCACTGGGTGCACCAGCACCCACCGCGCGCCGACTCGGAGATCCTCTTCCTCGCCTGGATGGACCAATACGTCAAAGGCGAAGACATGGGTTTCGACAAGGTGCCCGCCGCCTTGGTGCAGACCAACGTGGGCACCGAGCGGCAGACCGACGCCTGGCCCACCCCGGGACTCAAGGAGACCCGTCTCTGGCCGGACTGGGCAAGCGGCACTTTCCATCGTGAGGAGTCTTCAGCAGCCGGAGCCGAACTGAGCATCGGACCCGGTGACGGCGTACTCGGCGCCGAGACCTTGGAGGTCTCCTACGACGTCGCCAAGGACATCACGCTCAGCGGCTCGGCCACCCTGGAGATGCGCGGCACGCTGCAACCCGGCGGCAACGCGTTCCTGGCGGCCAACCTGTACGACAAACACGACGGCGACATGGACCTCATCACCTGGGGCATGTTCAACCTGGCCCACGACGAGACCCACACGAGCTGGACCCCGGTCACGGGAGCCAGCGACGTGGCGATCCGGTTCCTGCCCACGGAGTACGTATTCCAGGAAGGCCACGAACTCGTCATCGAGCTATACGGTGTCAGCGACGACCCGTTCGCCTTCCCCGGCCTGGGTGCGCCCGCAGGGGCCTTCAGCATCGGCGAGCATCCCGACGGCGTGGGGGCACTGATCCTGGATTCACCTGCCGTGGAGGAATACGCCGAGTTGGACCGGACCGCCTGGCATTGAGACCGCTACGTTCATGAAGGCCGAGCAGTAGGATGGCGTGATGCGCATCGGGGTCGCCGCCGTGCAGGGCGCCGTCAGCGAACACGTGGAGGCCGTACGAAAGGCCGGCGAGGCTGCCGGCCTCGAGACCGAGACCGTCCCCGTGCGCACGCTGAGCGACTTCGAGAGCACGCACGCGCTCATCATCCCCGGCGGCGAATCCACCACGATCAGCCGACTCTTCAGGCGCAACGGCCTGCACGAAGCGATCCGGCGACGTGTGGAGGACGACGACTACCCCGTTCTCGGGACCTGCGCCGGGATGGTCATGCTCGCCACCGAAGGCGACGACCAGGTCACCCGCACCCAGACCGAACCCCTGGCGCTCATGGACTTCGCCGTGAAACGCAACGCCTTCGGGCGGCAACGGGAAAGCTTCGAGAACGAACTGCGCATGGACCTACCCGGACTCGACGGCGTCGACGACCTCGCCGCCGTGTTCATCCGCGCCCCTTGCGCCTCCCGCGTATGGGGAGAAGCGCGCGCGATCGCGCACTACCAGGACCAGGTGATCGGTGTGCTGCAAGGGCGACGCCTCGCTTTGAGCTTCCACCCCGAACTCACCACGGACACACGGATCCATCAAGCCTTCCTGCGACTCGTCGACCATTGAGCGCGGGCGCGAAAAAGGATAGAGGACACCGCCGACGGGTACGGGGGTGGTGGGGTGGTGGTTGGTGGTGCGGGTTTCTGGTGGCGTGGAGGTATGGTCCGTCGGCGGTGCCCCGGTGGGGACTGTTGATCGAAAGCGCACGAAGCGCAATCCGTCCGCAAAGACCCGTTTCTAAAAAGGCCATCGCCGGCCGAACAGTGATGCCTACAAGCCTCGCTGTCCTGCCTCAGGGCGCGCCATGGAAGCGGAACCGAACCCGGATGACAAAGTAACGACAATGGTCGTTCAAGCCCCGAGGCCGAGGAAGGACCACGTGCAGGGGAGGTGATTCGCCAAGATCATGAAAAGGAAGACACCGCCGGCGGGACCATGGCGGGTGATGCGGGGGAACAAGCCGCCGACGGTGCCCCGGTGGGGGCGTTGAACCGGACTGACGAGACGAATGCGGTGCCTCGACGTCGACCTCCACAAACGAGGGGAGTGCAATAAATCCATCGATGCATCTCGGGTGCATGGACGAACGCCCAGACGGGGGCGCATGCGCAAAACCAAGGGACCGCCAGAAGGATTGAAGGACACCGTCGGCGCGGGATGGGTGGGTGGTGTGTGGTGGCGTGGGAAAGAGGTGCGCCGACGGTGCCCCGGTGGGGGCGTTTATCAGGAGCCCTTCGGAACAGCGCGCGCGTGCGCCGCTCCTCAGACCGCCTGCAACCCTGAATGGATAAAAAATCTGTCGACCGCCGAAGTATTTAGACATTCCAAAATCGACAAGCCTGCGGTATCCGGTGGGGCCTCGGACCCCCTGTTGGCATGGA
>CAYVRY010000217.1:0-3447 GCA_964452895.1 uncultured Halobacteriales archaeon | reverse complement strand
CTCGTAAGCATCATCCGCCAAGGAGAGGGTCTTGGTCATGCATCAATATAGTCATACATGTACTATATAAGGTCTTTGTGTGGGTTTCTGGGGCTGTTCAATCAGCCCCCCCTGATATCGAACCGTCGCCCCCTAAGCATCAACCATTTGCACATCCTCTTTGCACATCCCGGGCCAGTGGATTGCACACCTCATTTGCACATTTTATATATCTAGTTTGCACATACCCTTTCTGTGGCCGCTGTGCAAAAACCCGCCCCGACCGTCCGTTCCCCCAGCGACGCCTTCCGGCCACATTATCGCCTCGATCCCGCAATCGAGACGAGGCTGCGCCGCATCGAGCGTCTCGATCATGATCTGGGCCTCCTCCACGCCGGCGACGAAGGCCATGCCATGCTGCGCGCTGCATTATCCTACAACGCCTACGGCACTGCGAGCATCGAAGGGAACCCGCTCACCCTCCACGAGGTCGAGATGGTCCTCGCGCGTGGGCCCACGCCCGAAGCCATGCGGACTCCCGACGAGCGCGAGATCCTGAACTGGGCCGCCTACATGGACACCCTGGCGGACCACCCAGTGCCCCGCACCGTGGCGGACGTGGAAACGATCCACGCGCGGCTCTTCGAGAACGTGATGACGAGAGAGCGCGGGCTCGGGCGGCTCAAGGACCGGGCGAACTATATCGGCCGACGCGACGGCACCGTGATCTACGTCCCCACCCCACCCGAGCGGACACCCGTCGAACTGCAATCCGCGATCGACTGGTATCATGCCTCCCCGAGCCCCCCGCTCGTCAAGGCGTGGCTCTTCCACGTGGAGTTCGAGGCGATTCACCCGTTTATCGACGGCAACGGGCGTCTCGGCCGGGCGCTCATGACACTCATGCTGCACCAGTCCGGGTATAGCGGCGTGCGTCACGCGCTCGTGGACTATGCGATCAACGCAGACCGTGAGTCCTACTACGAAGCGCTCAAGGAGGCACAGCGGAAACCCGACGACCTAACACCCTGGCTGCACTACCTGAGCGGTGTCTTCGAGACCGCATACAGCGACGCAGTCGCCCGCCTCGCCTTGGGCCGCGACGCCGACCTCAACCCCCGCCAGGCCCAGATCGCCGCCTGGCTGCTCCGCGTCTGCAAAAAAGGGCGACGTGTCGCGTTCGGAGACGTGCACGCCGCTTTCCCCCAAGTGAACCGGCGCACCCTCCAGCAAGACCTGCGACGGCTCGTCGACGTCGGGTTCCTGGACCTGCGGGGCGTGCGACGCGGGGCCACCTACGGGATCGTCCAGGAGGAAGGCGCTCCAAGGCCGCGGCTTTGACCCCCTGACCCAAGGCACAGGGTAGCGAGATTGGGATCAGCCCCCAAGCGATACAGCCAGCCGGGTAGGTCGCACGAGGAACGTGAACCGCCGGTGTCGTCCAGGCAAGCAAGCGGCTTGCACCCTTTGCGTGGACTTATCAGACTCCCGGCCCCTTGCCTGAACGTGGTCACTCATCCCCGCTTCCTCGGGCTCGACGAAGGCCCCTTCACGTTCGACGATGAGAGCGCCGTGGTGGCCGGAGTCCTGACCCGCGGCGCGGCGACCGTGGAAGCGATCCTGATCGACCGGGTGAACGTCGACGGCTGGGACGCCACGGAACTCGTCGTTCGGCTCGTCGACAGACTCCCCGGGACGGGCCCGGGCCGGGTCCTGATCGACGGCGTCACGCTCGGCGGCATGAATCTCGTGGACCTTGATCAGGTGGCAAAACAAACGAACGTGCCCGTTCTCGGCATCGCCCGACGCGAACCCGTCCTCGGTGGACTCGCCGCGGCCGCCGAACGCGCCGAAGAACCTGAACGACGACGTCGGATGCTGCCCGCCACGCCCCCTATTGCGATTTCAATCAAGCAGACAAGGCTCTGGGTGCAGGCCCACGATCCCACGACCGGGCCCCTCAGCGACCCTGCCCAGATCGCAGAACTCCTGCGCCCCGCCATGGCGCAAGGCAACACACCGGAACCGTTGCGCTTGGCCCATCACATCGCCACCGCCATGGTGCGCGGGGTGAGCGGGACCCAACCCTGAAGGGGAACCGACATCACTTCAAGTCGTACTTCGAGTCAACTTCGTGCCCGAGCCGACGCGCGGTCCGACGGCCGGCATCGGCAAAATCCTGCCGGACCTCTTCGCGAGTCGACTCTTCAAGGATCCCCATTTCGACCACATCCGCAATCCTGCCTGCACGACCGATCGAATCTTCAATGGTGGCGCTGAAGGTGCGCCGCCCTTTCAGACGCTTGAGCTTGCGGTATAACGAATCCGAAATCGCGATGGCCTTGCTCACGATTTTCAGTATTGGAACCCCAAAAAAACCTTTCTGCACCCAGTCGGCCATTACAAACGAAAAACACATCACGCGACATGAACCGCTTCCGCCTCGATCCGGGGAGCCAGTTCAGGCCGCAATGCCTTGCGAGTCACCAGGTCGACCTTCACCCCAAGAATGTCCTCAAGTCTGAATTTGACCCCCATGTACCGATCAAATGTAGCGGGTCCCTTGAAATCCACCAGTACGTCCACGTCACTCGTCGCCCCCGATTCACCCCTCGCCACAGATCCAAACAGCGCCAGGCGACGTACACCGTAACGTTCACGAAGGCCGGGGAGTTCCCGGCGCAAAATCGACAAAACCGCTGTCTTGGAGTGCACGAGTGACCCGAACAGAAGGCATATTTAAAGACCCTGGCGTGAAATCCCGGCCGCGGACAACACCATCCATTCGACCTCAAACCCCCAACTGCTTGCGCACGAAATCCACGTGCCCCGTCTTCGCCACGCGGTCCTTCATCCTGGAGATCACATCCACCTCGCCCGGGTCCACCCCGTTCTTGTATCCCAGGTAGAGCGAGACCCAGTCCGCCCGGTACGCCGTGAGGAACATGCGCGCGACCGGGTCGTCGTCCGGTACATCCAGGTCATGGACCTGCACGCCGCGCTGGGTCAACGTCTCGCGCAGGAAACGCGCCCGCTCATGGATCGGATCGAAACGGTCGAACGGACCCAGGAACACCACGCCCCAATCCTCCGCGTGCGCCGCGCGGCTCCACGCCACCGTGTCGTTGTGGTTCGCCTCCGGCAGGATCCGCGTGAACGCCAGCGCCTTGCCGTTCTCGTTGAACTGGCACCGCACCCGCTCCGCAGTGGGCGCCCACGGAGCATCCGCGAACACGAGGATCGGGCGACCCGCCAAGGCCTCGGCCAGTTGCTTCGCAGGGTTCTTCTGAACAGGCACCTCGGGCGCACAAAGATCGTGGATTTCCTGCAGACGGGACTGCACGCGCTGCAGGGAGCGGGTCAAGCTCGCCTTGTCAATGAGGCCCAGCTCGGCCAATACGCGCAACACACCGACCGTGAGATACCCGAACGCCGCACGCGGCTGCAACCCCTCCGGCACCTGCAACC
>CAYVRY010000216.1:0-3448 GCA_964452895.1 uncultured Halobacteriales archaeon | reverse complement strand
AGCCATCGGCGGTACCCGATCTGATGCGTTGCGCAAACTCACGAAGGAGTATGAACCTGCCGGGGACCTCGACGAAGACGCACCGTTTTTTGCCAAACCGCTTCCAGCTCCCCGCGGTGCTCAGCCGATAAAGTTCCAGGAGACCCGTTATGACCATGTGACCGCAAAGGGATCGAAGAGGAAACGAGGGTGACACCCCCACTGCGACCCTCCCTCTTTATTGATGCAAGCGCCTGGGTCGCACTCTGCTACCCTCGCGAAGGCAACCACACCACCGCCCGGGCCTTCCACGAAGGCCTCAAGAAATCCTATTATGACCATATCCATACCAGCGTCCATACACTATCGGAGGCTTATGGATGGCTTCTTCATCACGTGAGCGGGCGTCATGCCTTGGAACTCCTCAAGCGCATCGAACGCGGAATCACTGTCCACTCCGTGGACGCCCAATTGATGCGCGACGCCCAAGCCATCCTGCAACCGAAAGGCGCACCCCCCATAGAACTGGCCGATGTGATGAACACGCTCATTATGAACCGGATCGGAATCCGGCAGATCTGGTCCTATGACAGCGATTACACCACGTTGGGATACCTGAGTGTGGGATGAGCGGCCCCACCCCGAACGCTCCCTAGAACCAACGCACATCTTCAAGGCCCCCTGGTCCTTGCCGCCTTTGTGCCCGACGCCCCCGACTCCGTGCACCCGTCACTCGCCCCGGTCTCCTGCTGGCGCCTCGTTCCCGGCAACCGGGCAAAGTGGCAATCCGGTCTGTTGACCCACGACCCGGACCTGGACGGTTGGTCCTGGGAGGACATGGAAGCGGACGACGCCCCCCAGGACGCGGTGCGCGCCTATTGGACCCCGCCGGTCCTGGATGCGCACACGCACATGGGCGATGCGTTCCTGCGTCCGGCGCGGGACAACCTGCCCCGCTCGATCCCCGCCCTCGTGGCCCCCCCGCACGGCATCAAGCACAAGGAACTCGCCCGCGTCGAGGCGGACCATGTGCACCGCGCGATCCGCGAACGAGCGAAGCTCATGACAAGAAACGGGACGACCACCGCACTGGATTTCCGCGAAGGCGGCTTCGACGGACTCAAGATGCTGCTGTCCGCGGTCACGGATACCGGACTCGACCTGCAACCCCTGGCGCGCCCCGCCTCGGACCCTGGCGACACCGCCACCTGGAGCGAAGAAGCGAACCAACTCCTGAAAGGACCCACCATGGGTCTCGGACTCTCCGGGATCAATGACCTGTCCAAGGAGCTCCTCGAAGAAGCCGCCGAGGCCTGCCGGCGCCGCGCGAAACCGCTCGCGCTGCACCTCGCTGAACCACGACACGAACCCGTCGAGGAGGCCCTGCGCTACGACCCCCGCGTGCTGGTCCACCTTGTCCACACGGAGCGGGCCGAATGGGACCAACTCGCCGACGCTCGCGTGCTCGCCGTGACCTGCCCGACAAGCAACCGCTTCTTCGGCCTGAAGACCCCGCTCGATGAATTCCATCGTGCGTTCCGCGAGCAAGAACTATCCACCGCGATCGGCACGGACAACGCGATGCTCGGCGACGGCGACCTGCGCGACGAGGCCCGCATGATCAGCGAGCGATTGCCCGAGGGCGACCTGGACTGGCTCCTGCGATCCATGACGTGGACCCCTTGGCGCTTTTTCGACCTGGGACCCGACCCCGCGCATCCCGGGCTCTTGTGGGGGCTGAACAACAAGACGCCGAATGCGCATCCGGAGGACACCCTTCTATCGCTCGCGCGCGGTCTCTGGGAGAGCCCACCCCGAACGGCCCCACGGATCGGATCTTCATCATGACGTGGAACGAAGGACCGCCTGATAAGCCGGGAACCCGGCCGGACCGTCCCTCACGTCCCCGTCCGGCTGCAACGTGACCAGGAACCGCTCCTGGTCTTCCACGCGGACGCGCTCCTTGCGCACATCGAGCGTCGCCTGTTCGTCATCCGGGCCCATCTCCACCTCCCCGAGATACGAATGGGCGACGGGGTCCCTGTCCTCGTCCACGTACCAGGCATGATAGGTCCACCCGGAAAGCCGAGGCAAATCGGTCATCTGCGCATCGACGAGCGCAGAGACCGTCACCGCACCGGTCTGGCTCGTGCGGACCTCGCCGCCGCCGCGTTGCACACCCATGGTCGTCTCCGCAGAAAGGTCCACCGAGCCATCCGTCACGGGGCCGATCGTCCGTTGGTAGACCACCAGATCGTTGGGGTCCCGGGGATCCGGTTCACGGTCCACCGTGATGACCAGGTCCTCGTAGGAAGTCGCGTCTTGCTCCTGGTCGGACGTCAAGACCATGGCATCTTCCTGCTCTTCAAGGGAGCCCATCAAGAGCGGGCCTTCATCCCCACCGACCAGGAAGACGACGTAATGCCCATCCCCGGAAAATAAAGGAAGGCCTTCGACATGCAGGTCCAAGCGCGTGCGGGCCGGTCGACACTCGGTCATGGGAAAATCAGGGATGCAGGACCCTTCCGGCCCCATGGTGCCTTGCGCCGATTCCGTCTCGAAGCTTCCCCGTACCTGGACTGGATGCCGCACCGGTTCCAGCTCGTGTTCCCGCGCCCCTTCGCGCGACTCGATCAAGACGAGACCGACCGCCACGGTGAGAATGACCGCGCCCCCCAAGAGCGCTACGAACACATCACGAGAAAACCTCATGGTCAATCCCCGACGGGTATCACGACGGACCGCTCAGGGACCTTAAAGACTGCGGTAGCGGAGCCGCTTGCAGGCGTGTTGCACAAATAGGAGTATGGGCTGGAGCCATCATCGTGCTCTCGCGCGCCGCCCGGTGGACCGCAGTGCTCGTCCTCATCCAGGTCGTTCTCTTGTGGAGCACCCTCCACCTGCCGGGCCTGGGCGAAGGCGCGTGGCACCATGTGGCGAGCCTGGTCCTCGTTCTCGCGTGTGTCGGCGTGTTCTGGGGGAGACTGGTGGGATCGAGACGGCTGCTGGCGTTGGGCGTTCTCGGGTTCTCTGCCCTTGCCACGATCAGTGGTTTCTGGCTTCTCTACTGGAAGGAAGGGATCCGCGTGGACGGATACCAGGATTGGGGCGTGTTCTGGCACGTTCTATGGAGTTGGGGCATGATGGTCTTCTTCATCCTGCATACCTGGATCAACCGGGTCTCGTTCTTCCATTTCCTCCGACGCAGCGTGTCGACGATCCCCGCCGCGTCGTTCCACGTCGGCCTCTACGTCGTGTTCATCGCTGGATTCATCGTCACCTGGTCCACCATCGGACGCACCTGGTTCACGAACGACATCTACATCCCGCTTTCCCTCTACACGTGGATCGCGTTCACGGTCCCTCCATACTTGCTGTGGCTTTTCCTGCGCACCCGCGCCCAGACCACCGATTCGCTCTTCGGTCGCTGGCGGGTGCGACGGTTCGTGGACCTCAGCCTTGTCCCGAT
>CAYVRY010000215.1:1472-3451 GCA_964452895.1 uncultured Halobacteriales archaeon | reverse complement strand
AGGTTCCACGTGCTCGCGGTGCGCGGTGCTTCGGGGACGAGCCCTTCGTCTTCCTGCAACCAGGTGTGTTCTTCCAGGAGGAGGATCGCTTCCTCGGTGAGTTCCACGGAGGCTTCCCAGTTGCCGAGCGACACCTGCTCCACGTTCAATCCGACGGGGACCTGGATGTGCTCCGCGCGTAGTGTGGTGAGGATGTTGCGCAGGATCCCGAGGTTCATCTCCAAGCTGCGCATCTCCATCTTGTCGGGGTCCCAAAGGAGTTCCCGTTCCACGTTGGGAGGCACCTCCACGCCCAACAGTTTCATGAGCTTCAGGTCTTTCTTCTCGGTGACCGGCGACAGGCCGATGAAGATTGTGGCGGGCTCCACGTTCTCCAGACGACATGCCCGTTCATAGTCGCGCACCAGACGCCTTGTGGTCACGGGTTCCTGGACGATCTGTGACGTGAAGTAATCGGCTCCGGCGCGGGTCTTCTTGAGCATGCGATCAGGTTCGTCGAAGTCCCGACGGCGCCTGAACGGGATGCAGATGTTGCCGATGGTCTCCGGGGCACCGTTTTCCAGGTTGGAAAGGAGTTCGTTCGCTTTGGAGACGCTCGGGCCGGGGTAGTCGATCTGGCTGGATTCCCCTCCGACGTGGATCAAGTGGCGGATCCCGCGGTCTTCGCGGGCATGGCGGACCCATTTGATGAGTTCGTCGTCGCCTTGGGTGGCGACGATCTTGTTCACGGCGACATCGTGTCCGCAGGCCGCTTGCACGCGCGCGCCGAAATCGAGGGCGTCCACGGTCTCGTAGGCGCCTCCTTCGATCTGGGGGACGTTCACGCAACTGAGTTGGGGGATCGATTTCAGCGCGGATTTCATCTCCGCGATGTGGTCCTCGAGCGCCTCGGCGGACAGGTCCTTCGGTGGAGGGACGGGCTCGAACATCAGCGGTGGGCGGCGGCTGGCCGAAGCCAAGGCCTCCTTGAAACTCATGGCCTGGTGTGTTAGACCTGCTCCCTTATAAGAATCACCCCGGGTTATCCCCGACCGGGTCTTCATAACCACCAAGCATGTAGCAAAGTTGGGGGAAGCGTGGTTTGCGGGCGGCGGTCCCGGTCATCAAGGGGAGCCTGGGGGGCCGTTCCTTGGGATTCATGCATGGGATGCCTATCTGCAGGGCCGTGCGGGTCGCAAGCCCGGGCGGTAGGAGCAAGGGCTCTAGACTAAGGGGTGGAATGCCCGTGGGTGCTGGCAGGGGGTCCCGGTTCGGCGACGCCCAGCCGGTCGTCGATGGTTTTCGTTGGGCCGGCGTAAGGAGGGACCTGCTGGGCAAGGTCGGCGAAGAGAACCTTACAGGTCTCGGTCTTAGACGTTTCTGCGATGGGCGATCGCGTACACGTAGAGCACGTCCTCTGTTTGATCCCAGTCGAGTATGACGCGGTGTTCGCCGACGCGTAGGTAGTGGAGAAGGTGGCCTTGCAGGCGCTTGAGGTGGCGCCGGGGTTCGGCCTCTGCATCGCGGCGCTTTGATTTCACCCGATCTTGCAGATTATCTTCCAGCGACACGAGGTCTTTGTGACCTGCCTTCGTGAGAAAGACTCGGGTCATTCCAATTCGTCAAGGGGGACCAACGGCTCCCCTCGCGCCACTTGGGCCCTTCCTTCTCGGACCTTGGAGAGGATCTCAGGTGCCAACCGTTGCCCCGTGATCAACCGGCGCACGGTGTCCCGGACCAGATCGCTCTTGTTGAGGTAATAGGGGTGCTCGATCAGGTAAGCATCGATTTCCTTGACCATCTCGTCAGGGACCTTCACATTCAACGTCGCCATCACCTCATTGTATTACTCTTTTTTATATAGAAATATCACGCTCGGTTCACGGAAAGAAAGCTCAAGCCCGGTCATGGATGGATGCTGAGGGGTCCCGGTCTTCAGGGTCCCATACCTCGCCGTGGCTATTTAACGCTGGATTCGGGGGGTCACCGAAAGTATTCTG
>CAYVRY010000215.1:0-1372 GCA_964452895.1 uncultured Halobacteriales archaeon | reverse complement strand
GATTTCTTCGCGGCCATCCCTTCAGGTTCATCCCATCGCCGGTCCTGTCGAGTCCAGGAAACGCGAGATTTGGCGTGGTCTGAGTGAGAGAGAACCGATCACTCGCAACTCGTGGGGTCGCAGGTTCCCGGATCCGTCCCCGGCCGACCTCACCTCGCTTTTCCCGTCGATGTCTTCGAGGTCTGGCTCGCCTGGGTGTCGAAATCATGGAACGGTTTCCCGTTCTCTTTGCTCAGGATGTCCAGCGCGATGGCGGCTCCGTCGCCGACGGAGATCGCGGCCTGGATCTTGGGCCCCCGGATCAGCCATCCGCCCGCATAGACGTTCTCCCGCGAGGTGCGACCATTGAGGTCGGCCTTGACGACGTCGCCGTCGCGTTCCACCTCCAGTTGCTCGGCCAGTTCCGTGTTCTTCCCCGCCGCAAGCACGAGGTAGCGCCCCTGGTAGTCGTTCTTGTCCTCGGTGGATACACGATAGACCTTCGAGTCTGCATCGGCTTTCACAGCCTTCTCTTCATGGAACCGCGCCCCGAAGTTTTCCGCCTGGGCGTGGGCGCGTTTCATCGTTTCGGTCCCGCTCTCCTCTTCGATGCCGAGGTAGTTGTACAAGAACGCCTTGTGCATGGCGGTCTGGTCCTGTCCCAGAACATCCACCTCCAGCCCGTTTTTGGCCAAAAGGATCGCGGCACTGATGCCCGTGGGCCCGTCACCGATGATCAACACGTCACTTGAGTCCGGCATGAAGCAAGCATCTGTTTGAGGGTGATAAAAGTTCGGTGCAACCAGGTAACCCGGGAGTGACCTCATTCGCCGACCGTTTCGTGCTCCGCCCGGCGGGTATGGTACTCGTTGAGGTACCGGTTACCGACCCATGTGAAAAGCAGGATGATGAGTGGTACGGTTTCAAACCAGTGGATCTCGTAGGTCGTGTCCATGAAGCCTTCCACGAGCGCTTTGGTCACGAGTGCGAGCAAGGGGACCCCCGACAAGGAGGCGACGAAGGCGAGCCCCGTGCGCTTCAACGTGAACGTGGTCCACCATCCGGCCATGGTTCCCGGTGTGGCCCCCAGGGACTTCAGCGTATGCTTCAACGGTTGGACCGGCCGCCTCCAGACGCGAGCACGGTCCGTTCAAACCCCGTCCACCGGCACGAATTTCGTCCCGTAATGGATCGCCCCGGCCTTGCCGTCCTCCTGGATCTTCCTGAAGACCTTGCGGACCTTGACTCCGGGCTGGACCGTGGTGGGGTCGCAGTCCGTGATGTGCGCGGTGACCTGGGAGCCTTCGTCCAGTCGGACGATCGCGAGCGCGTACGGGACGAGGTCTTCGTAGCCGGGGGCGGCCTGATGGACCACCGTGGAGGCGACGACGGT
>CAYVRY010000214.1:0-3482 GCA_964452895.1 uncultured Halobacteriales archaeon | reverse complement strand
GACAAGACAACTGACCTTCGGAGGAAACACTGATGCCAAAATATCTCATGATCGTGGAACAAGTGGAAGATATGTATTCCGCCTACCTGCCCGACGTTCCGGGTTGTGTGGCGACGGGACGCACGCAAGAAGAAGCAGCACAGAACCTGCGTGCGGCATTGAAGTTGCACCTGGAGGAGATCCGCGAGGACCCTGCACCCATCCCCGAATCCCGGACTTCGGGGGACTACATCATGGTGGAATAGCCGCACGCTGGAAAAAAAGTGAGGAAGAGAAGGGGTTGAAGTGCGTTCTAAACGAGCGTGTCTGCTACGTCCCAGACCGTGTTCGTGATGGTCCGGTAGAGGTCTTCGGGCAGAATCGCCTCCAGACCGTCCAGGCTGATCAACCGGTCCCCGATGATGATCCAGTCACCCATGCTCGCCCAGGGGTCATACTCGAGTTCCGTGTAGCCCGCCGTCACGTTCGTGAAGGCGAGGGATACGTCGACCTTCCCTTCGGTCTGCGTCCAATCCGCCACGACTTCCGATCCCGCCTGGGTGCCGTTCTCGAACGTGACCGTGGCGTTCTCCGCCCACTCGATGTGGCCCTTGTCCTCGCCGGTCCCGTTCTCGAAACCGATGCCGTTCTCGGCGACCTGCATGTCCCAGGTGGATTCCACGGTGAACTCGTAGTTCAGTTCTCCGTCGGCCTGCCAGGGCCAGTCGACGACGTCCAGGTCGAACTTCGCGCCGTTCGCGCTCTTGTTGAAGTTGTAGGCGAACGTCACGGTGGCGTCACCGATGAAGCCCCCGTTGGTCTCCCGCACGTCGTCCGTGATCGTGAGCGTGAGGTTCACGTACTCCTCGGTCTCCTCGATCTCGCAGTCACTCGTCTGCGGGAAGGCGCGGCCCAGGTTCATCTGCGCGACGGGGTTCCCGTCGGCGTCCGTCTCCACTACGGCGCCCGTGTTGTACGTGTAGAGGCCCTCTTCCTCCTCACTGGAGTTGTCGAAGACCTTCACGTGGCCCTTGAGGCCCTGGAACCAGATCCGCACGTTGTCGTTGTCCAAGGCGTCGCCCGGGAGGCAGCTCGGCTGACCCGGATCCCCGGGGTGTCCCGGAGCCACGGTCCCCGCACCCAAGGCGCTCACAAGCATCAGTATAGAAATGGTCGCAGTCAAAGCACGCATGATAACCAGAGCGAGCCACCGAGGTCCACTATATTAGTATTACGCTACGAATTTCGATGGTTGCACAAGTTGTAGAGGGGTCCTAGAAGAACACGTTCTTGCCCAGGTAAAGCGCCCGCGCCCCCAGTTCCTCCTCGATGCGCAGCAGCTGGTTGTATTTCGCCGTGCGGTCGCTTCGCACGGCGGCCCCGGTCTTGATCTGGCCGGCGTTGGTCCCCACGGCCAGGTCCGCGATGAACGTGTCCTCGGTCTCCCCGGAGCGATGGGAGATCACCGTGGAATAACCCGCGTGGCGCGCCATGTCCATGCATTCCAGGGTCTCACTGAGCGTCCCGATCTGGTTCACCTTCACCAGGACACTGTTCGCCACGTCCTTCTCGATCCCCTCGCGCAGGATCGTCGGATTCGTCACGAAGATGTCGTCGCCCACCAACTGCAGGCTGTCCCCCAGCTCCTTCGTCAACAGTCCCCAGCCGTCCCAGTCGTCCTCCGCCAGTGCATCCTCGATGCTCACAATGGGATACCGGTCGCACAGGTCCCGGTAATAATCGATCATCCCGTTCGCGTCCAGCTCCCGTCCTTCCCCCGTCAGGCGGTACGATGAACCCACCTTGAGCTCCGTGGCCGCACAATCCAGAGCGAAGGCGACGTCCTCCCCGACCGCGTGCCCCGCCCGGTCCACCGCGTCCATGAGCAGACTCAAGGCCTGCTCGTTGGACTCCAGGTTCGGGGCGAATCCGCCCTCGTCCCCGACGTTCGTGTTCAACCCCTTCTCCTTCAACACGTCCTTCAGGCCGTGCAGGCATTCCGCTCCGATCTGCAGCGCCTCGGCGAACGTGTCCCCCGTCAAGGGCACCACCATGAACTCCTGGATGTCGAGGTTGTTGTCCGCATGAGCACCGCCGTTCAGGATGTTCATCATCGGCACGGGCAGCTGGCGGGCAGAAAGCCCACCCAGGTACTGATAGAGGGGAAGCCCGGCATCCAAAGCGGCGGCCCGGGCCGTGGAAAGGCTCACCCCCAGGATCGCGTTCGCGCCGAGGCCCGCCTTGTTCGGGGTCCCGTCCATGCGCAAAAGCTCCGCGTCCACCGCCCCCTGGTCGCCCCCGTCCATGCCCACCAGCCCCGGCGCGATCACCTGCTCCACGTTGCGCGCCGCCTTGCGCACGCCTTTCCCTCGATAACGGTCGTCGCCGTCGCGCATCTCCACGGCCTCGCGGGAACCCGTGGACGCCCCGCTGGGCACCGCAGAACGGCCCATGGCCCCGCCGGCGAGCTCCACGTCGACCTCCAGGGTCGGGTTGCCCCGGGAATCAAGAATCTCGCGTGCAAGGATGCGGGTGATCGCAGGCATGAGGGGTCGGCCTGCCGAGCCCGCCGGTCCTCTAAAGCGTGTCGTGTCGCGCACCCGCAAGGAGCTTAGACCGGGGTCACCTGCATGCTGAGGCGGCCACCCCAGCCGGACGGGTCGACCAAGAGGACGTGTTCACCCGCCGCCGCGCGCCACTGGACGACCAACCGGTCGCGTGGGCCGGGCAGATCCAGTTCGGCGACCGCCCCGTCGGGTCCGATCCGCTGGACACGGGGCGTCTCCCCCCATCCCGCCGCTTCGACGCGAAGCCGCAACTCCATGTCGCCCGAGGGGACCTCGAACGTGTGCTCGAAGACGTCCTCGTGCGCATGAAGACCATGAACGCGGAACTCCAACGAAGAGATGTTCCCCGTCCCCACCGCGAGTATGCGCCATTTGCCCGGCGTCTGAGCGGTCGAGAGACGATGGAACTCGAAGAGCGAGGCGATCACACCCTCATCGTCCTCGCCTCCCCTTTCGGCGAACAATTCGAGCACGACCTCCTCGTCCGGGTCTCGGACCTGCAACGACGCCGTGGAGTTGGGCCAATCGAACACGCCCTGGAAACCCACACCGAACGACGTGATCTCCGGCGGCACCTCGAACGATCCGTTGATGCATCGCTCCATGGAGGTGGGATGGGGGCCGAAATGATCCGCCTCCTGGAAACCAAAAAGCGTTTCGCCTGCTTCGACGGTCTCCTGCAAGAGCGGTCCGGTGGGCTCGCTGGAATCCGTACAACCCGCGAACAGGGCCGCTCCAAGCAGCACCACCAGAGCCCGGGCCAGCGCACCCGGGCTGGGACGGTCCATGAGGCGAGCCGCGGCTTGCATCCAAAAGGACGACCCGGGAAACCCGCTTCTTCTTTTCGGTTGGTCTCCGTCGCGGCGACGCATCGCTCCGCTTAGAACATGATCGGTTCGCGGTACTCGCCCCACTCCTCGCGCAACACCTGGGTCA
>CAYVRY010000213.1:0-3491 GCA_964452895.1 uncultured Halobacteriales archaeon | reverse complement strand
CTAGATTCAGGGTCTAGTCCTTAGTGGTTCGCAGGTTCGAATCCTGCCTCCTGCACTCTCTCCATCGAGCGGCCGCGTCGCTTGTAGGGAGTCCGCCTCCAAGAGGGGTCGGCCAATTGCGGGTCGACGCAGCGGGCCCCGTCATGGCATGAGGCCGGTCACGAGGCCGCCTTCGCCGTGACCGTCCACCGAATCGATCAAGGTCCAGGTGTACTGCCGGATCCCGTCGCTGTAGAACTCTTCCTGCAGCGCGTTGCGGGCGTCCGGGTCGAAGTAGATCCGCGTCTCCCAGCTGCTGCCGTCCGGGCTCGTGCCGGAACGTTTTATCTGCCAGACCTCCCGGTCCTCGCCGTCGAACCGGAACGATTCCTGGTGCTCGACCTCGGCATGGACCACGTTGTCCTGTCCCCGGTCCAGGTAGGCCCACTCTTTGCCGTCGGCAAGCGGGAACTTCAGTTCATGACGGATGAACGGCTCGATGTCCTGCTGCATCCACGCCAACGAATCCTGGGTGTACCAACGCTGGCGGGCGTCGCCCTGCTGCTGGCCGTCGCAATCATAGGCCGCCACACGGGTCACATAGAGTCCCGTTTCGTGCCGGTTCGTCTCGCCCGTCACGTTCCATTGTTTTTCCCCGCAATCCGGCGTCTCACCCACACCCTGGAGGATCTCGCCGCGGTAGCGCCACCAATCTCCTTCAGTCCATGTGGGTACCTGCGCCGTCGGCCCGGAACCTTCGTCCAGTATCGCGAAGTGGGCCAGGCAGCGGATGTCCGCCTCGGAATCCACCTCCTGCTCATCCGGTGTCGCCACCGGCGGCGTGCGCTCATGACAGGGAAGTTCCTCCCGGGCGCCGTCAGTCGTCCCCACGCCGTTTCCTTTACTGCTCTCGCCGGCGTCCAGACAGCCGGCCAACAAAGCCCCCGCCAGGAGCAACAGACAAACCAGACCGAACCCACTACGCATCAATACTGCAAGCAAAGCTCCCAGGATAAAAAGCCATGCCAGATCGTTTCGAGATCGATGGGGCCTGCTTGTGCGGAAAAACGCCTGGGCCAGGCGGTCGCTGCTCCCGCGGTGAGCCCGCGGGCCCTGGTACTCTCCCAGTGGTTCCGGAATCCGGTCGCGGGTCTGGCCAAGAGAGCCGCCCGACACGGGCCGCCGCGGCTCCCGGGGGATTTCCCCCAAGCCGGACCGATACCTACCGACAACCTGCCGGTAATGGGTTTCTGAGCCGGTGGCCGGCGGATCCGTTCGGGGGCCGGGGGCCTTCCTGTTCAAAGCGCTGCCAAGGGGCTGCGTTAAATATCGTCTGGTGCGTGGAGGATAAAAACATTTGAATACCCATTCCTGTTACGTACTCTGCCGCGTGCGTGGCGGATGGTGGTTCAACCCTGTCCTGACGCACAAGAGCTTGGGTAAAAGGTGCGAACACTATGACATACAAAAGAAACATCCTGCTGGTGGCCGTAGCCACCGCGCTGGTCATGACTTCCATGGCAGTGCAAGCAGGGCACGACGCCCGTGACGGAGATTACTTCACCGCCGGTGCCTACGGCGACTATGCGGCGAACTGCTCGGTGAAAGGTGTGATTTTCACAGTGGCCGGGACGGCAGGGATCCCCTTGGAAGAAGACCCCGACCCGACGGGGACCGACTTCAGTTTCGAGGACGAATTGGGCTGGTGCATCGGTGGGTATTCCTTCGGCGACCTGGACGCGGACGGAAGCAACTTCGGAAACTGGATCATCTCCGTCGACGATGACAACTCCCTTGGCGGACCCAGCGGCGCCCACCGGAGCCACTTCCCGGACGGGGAGGTCCACGAAGACAACTTCGACACGTGCTACGACGTGCCGAGATCCTCCGAAGTGCCGGATGACGGCGTTCTCACCGTCTGGATCGATGGCCTGGTCTGGTGGGCCCTTGGCCAGCCGTGCGGCGAAGGCCAATCGGGTCAAGGCACACTCGGGACCATCACGCTCGAGCACGCCTGAATCGGAACGGATCATCCTCCTTCCCTCCTTTTTCCATCATCCTCCCCCCGATTATTTTCCGCCAATTGCCTGTTTGGGTGTTCACAGTGTGTCGGCCGATGGCTTGACGGGCTTCGCGGACGGGCCCCGGACCCATTGCCAGAAAACGACAAGAATGTTTTTAAACTACCATCCTGCCTGTCCAATCGGTTGTATGCGTAGGCAAGGTGCTGTGGTCTCGCTCTTCGTGTCCCTGTTTGTTCTGGTGGTTTTCACCGGTTGTCTCGGGAACGACGAAGTGGAAGAGGACGGGAACGGTGCCGCGTTCACGGAGGATACCGGTTCCTTGTCCGGGACCGTTTTCGACGAGAACCTGAACCCCTTGAACGGGGCGCTCGTCACGTTGGTGCAACTCCAAGTGGAAGAAGCCGAAGCCCACATCATGGACAAGACCGCTGATCAGGCCGGCAAGTACGCGATCAACCAGATCCCCCCCGGCAGCTACCGGGCCCAGGTCTCCTCGGCCTGTTGCCACGAGGCCGTGGAGAACCTCGACATCGTCGCCGGGGAGCCCACCACGAAGGATTTCATGCTGAACCTGAGGACGCAGGAAGAACGCAGGGATCCCTGGGTCGACGGCGCCCATGAGTGGAACGGGAACTTCGAGTGCGTCGCCGGGACCGTGAACGTGTGCCAGAACAACGAGCGCAGACAGGGCCAGGTGGTGGAACCCGGCGCACGGACCGTCACCGTGGGGCTGGACTGGGAACCCAATGCGCTCCTGGGCGCCCAAGAGTTGCGGCTCCGGGTCCTCAACGGCGGCAACGACGAGGTCATCATGGAAGAGACCGGGGGCCCCGGTTTCCAGATCGTTCTGGACCAGGCGATGCTCGCGGAGGAAAAAGTCGACGATGACACGTGGACCGTCGTGTTCGACGTGCAGGCGGCAGGCACGGACGTGTTGTACGGCCAACGGTTCACGATCTGGTGGACCCTGCATTACTGGGACCCGGCCCCCGACGGCTACTCCACGATCCCGGACCAGTGACGCGTGCCTTGCGTCCCCGCCCCGTGCCACAAAGCACACTCCCGGAAATCAGGACCCGACCCCGGGTGCCAGCGGACCAAAAGATTAAAAGGCGAATGTCGACTTTGTCGCCTTGGTGCGTATGAGTCCCAGCCGGGTCCCGGTATCGATCGCGGTCGCTGTCGTTTTGTCTCTGGCTCTTTCCGGTTGCCTGGGCGGCGACGAAGTCAGTGCTCCCCCCGAAGATCAAGAAGATGCGACCACCACGCCGTCCACCGGCGCCATCGAAGGCACGGTCTCGTCGGAACTCTTCGAACCCCTGGACGCCATGATCCGTCTTTACGACAAAGACCGTGACGAGGTCCTGCGCGAGACGAACGCGGACAAGCAAGGCGAATTCGCCATGGGGGACGTGGAACCCGGCGAATACGTCATCCAGGCACGTCATACCGGCTACGCATCGAACGTCCGGGGCCTCACGGTCGAAG
>CAYVRY010000212.1:0-3491 GCA_964452895.1 uncultured Halobacteriales archaeon | reverse complement strand
CCTCCAAGGCCTTTTTAAGTGCCTCTACGGCCTTGTCCGTCACGGAGAATTCGAACGGGACTTCCTGCTGTTCCTGGGTTTCCGTCATAAAGACGCCAATCTACCACTCATGGGTCTGGCTACTTCAAAGTATGGGTGAGGGGTGGGGGCAGTTTCGTGCACATCGTGGCATTGGGCGGCACAAACATCGGGAGCGCCGGCCGGGCGGCTCCTCACCTCCACCCTCACTCTTATACCCTCGCCGTCGGAATCCCCGCACAGCGATGGAACGCGCCTCCCTCACGGAACGCCTGGTCAACTGCGGCCTCACCGAAAAGGAAGCCCAGATCTTCCTGGAGCTCTCCCTGTCCGGGCCGGGGAAGGCCTCGGAAGTGGCCCGCCGCGCGAACCTCTCCCGCATGGACAGCTACAACCAGCTCAAACGCCTCGCGGACCGCGGACTCGTGCGCGCCACCGTGGAACGCCCCATGCGGTTCGTCCCGCTCCCGGTGGACGACGCATTGGACCTCTTGATCCGGGAACGCGAAGAGACGATCCAACGCATCAAGGGACAACGGGAAGTGCTCAAGGACGCCATCAAGCCACTCCCCGAGACCGACTCCCGCGTCATCGACGCCACGTTCCGGCTGCACCAGGACCGCCGCACGATCTACAGCCAGATCCACAAGATGATCCGGGAAGCACGCGAAGAGGTCCTCATCGCCGCCACGAAACGAAGCCTCGGGCGCTACGCGTCCGCCGGACTGCTGCAGGACCTGGGAAAGACCCGGACCCAAGGCGCGCGCGTGCGCGTGTTGACCCAGATCGGGGAATTGAACCTGGACGCCGTGTTGGAGGCCTCCGAATCCGGGAAATACCCCATCCGCCACAGCGACCGCGTGGGCAGCAACCTGCTCATCATCGACGGCAAAGAGATCCTCAACAGCCTCGTCTTCGACGACACCCACGGCTCGAAAGGGAAAGAAGACGTCGCATTGTGGACCGACAGCGCGGACTTCGTGCGCGCCCAGAAAGCCTTCTTCGAAGAGGCCTGGGAGGAAAGCGTGCACCTGGAGGAACGCCAGACCGAGATCCGCACGGGCCGCGTGGTGGAACCGATCAAGGCGTACATCGGCGAAGGCTCCATGTACGAACGCTTCCGCAGGATCCTGGAGGCGAACCCGGAAGGGCTCACCGAAGTCAACGCCCATCTGCTCAAACAAGGCACGACGTATGGCCTGCGGCAGTTCGGCATCGAACCTGCCCACATCTTCAACCTGATCGGCCACCGGATCGGGCAAGAAATTGCCCACGAGATGAACGCGAAGACCCGCAAGGAACTCTGGCCCGAACTCGTCGAGTTGTGGGACCACCTCGGGCTCGGCGGCATGACCCGCCTCCACCGCGACGAAGCCCAAGCCGACGGCATCGAAGAACCCGGGACCTCGTTGCGCGTCGAACAATGCTTCTCCTGCCGCGGCATGCCCGCCGTGGGGCACCCGATCTGCGCCGTCGACGAAGGGATCATCCAGGGCGTCATCGAGACCCTGCTCGGCGTGGACTGCCGCGTGCGTGAAGTCTCCTGCACCGGGAAAAACGACCCGGACTGCGTCTACGTCGTGCGGTTTTTGGACGAAGAAGCCGCCCGCGCCGCGGAAGCGGAAAAGACCGCCCGGCATCACATCGCGGGATGGTGAAGACCGGTCCATCGAAGGAGGACCTTCGACATGCGACAGCTACGGAAAACGACTTCTCCCCCGGCTGCCGGATCCCGTCGGCGAGCCCGGAGTCGCCGCGGTGTACGACTACTCGAACAGCTTCGACGCCAACGCCGGCACCGTCGCACTCGTCTTCTTCTGAGCACCAGACGAGCTTCTCCAATCCCTCTTTCCTTCCCTTCACCCCGCTGAGTCCCAGGTCCCAGGGGACCGCTACTTTTTTTGACCGGCCTCAAAGAGTGGCCGATTCCTGATCCGCCCTTCTGCTGCGGATGGTGGTGGTTATGAACATGGTGGTTCGCCCTTCATCGGAAGGTTCAGGGGCACAAAGCCGGGTCCACTTTTGACCGGGATGGTATGTGGCCCCTTCCCCTCAGGTTCGTGGGCCGAACTGGTCTATGGAGGCATCAAATGAAGAGAAAACCGAAACAATCAGGACTGAAACGCACCGGCGTGCTCGTGTTGGCGGCCGCCTTGGTGCTCATGGCCACGGCGGTTGTTGCGCAGGCGACCGACCGATCGACGCAACCGATGGGACTTCCGCATGTCGCGACCGGCGGGGGAGGCGACTCCACTGGCGTGGCCACGGCCACCTATCCGGGTTGCCCCGCGGGCAGCGACATCGTGCTGCTCACCGGCTCCGGTTCCGACGGCCAGTGGACGTTCAGCTACAACCTGAACAGCGCCTGCGACGGCTACATGAGCTCCGGCAGCTTAAGCGGCTCCTGGGATCCCGAGGCGGGTGGTTGCCTCGAACCTGCGAACCTGCTGTGCCTGAGCAATCCGGACGACGTCGCCCCCGGCATCGTGGAGTACGACTACGTGAACAACTACGAGTTCCACAGCGGCTCCGCGACTCTCACCTTTCTGTAGGCCCGCGGTCCGTCCTTCTTCCCACCTCCATCCTCCTCCGCCTCTTTTATACACGCCCCGGTCGAGCCCGTACAGGCTCCCGTGCGGGAGCACAAGGGACTCTCCGGGTTGCGAAGGCACACCGGGTCAGTCGCTGCGGCAGAAGGGCTCCGGCGGGTCCAACGGCAGGTCGGAGATCCACAGCAACTGGTGGTGGGCCCTGTCCGGGTTTCCTGTCTTCGCCTCGATGCGCACGTCGCCCGTGCCATGATGATCAAACCTGAGCCAGTCGGGACCCGCTTTGTATCCCTCGCACCCAGGGTCGCCGATCCGGGTGGTGAACGCGCCCCGCGCGCATCCACGGCCCACCCCGCCGCGCCGCTGTGATCCTGCTTCACGATGGGCCCTGCGAAGTGGACCGTCCGCAAAAAAAGGGGCGACTTGATACAGTATAGTCAATCAACCAAAAAAACGAGTCTCGGAAAAAGGGAAAGAAAGGGAAAAAAGTCAGAAAGAGGGAACGCCGGTGGCGTCCACGCTCAAAGACAGCGATCATGAACTCGGCCGCGGTCGAAACCGCGACGCGCTCTCATCTATCGTCCGCGATCCGGCTGGAAGCAATCCCGGCAGTAGACCGGGCGGCCTTCAGTCGGACGGAACGGGACCTGGGTCTCGACTCCGCATTTCGCACAGGTGGCGTCGTGCATGGGGCGATTGCCGCCCCCGCCTCCGCCGCCACCGCGACGGGCTCCGCCGCCGCCTCCTCGCTGGTTCTGAAAGCAGTCCTGGCAGTAGACCGGGCGTCCTTCCGTCGGTCGGAAGGGCACTTCGGTATCTTTTCCACAAGAACTACACGTTGCTGGGTGGAGTTCGCGCTCCACCCCGTCTCCGCGACCTTGGCCGCGGCTGGCATCTCCATAAGCCATTGCATCACCTACACAG
>CAYVRY010000211.1:0-3505 GCA_964452895.1 uncultured Halobacteriales archaeon | reverse complement strand
CTCAACAGCCAGTTCATTCCGGAGTTGGCGGCGGCGGCCGGTGAGGCGGCCGGCGAACAGGTGGGCGGGATCACGTTCGGCAACATCGACGTGGGGACCTATCAACGGATCTTTTTCCATGCGGCGTTGGTCCAGGGGATCGGCGGCGGCATGGTTTCCGGTGTGATGACGGACGGGCACCCGTTCAGCGGCCTGCGCCACAGCGTGATCATGACGATGGTGGCCTACGTCGTGTTCCGTTTCTTCATCATGTGAAGCCGGATCCATTGGGTTTGGAATCCGGGTCGGACGCGGGTGAGGCAGGACCCAAAGGACCTTGGACCCCTTTTTAAAACTGCCACGGCCCTTGGCCGGCCGGCCGGTCTTCCCCTCGGGAATGATAAAGGGATTCGTCCCCGCAAGCGGCCGCTTTACGCGCCCTGACAGGTCCCTGGACGAAGGGTTTAAGGAGTGTTGGGAACGACAGCCATCACGGCGGTCCCCATCCCCAGGATGGGCAATCGGTTCGTGTTCCCATGGACATAATACTCTCAAGTCGTCTCTGGCGTCGCATTCTTTCGGGTCGTCCCCTTTTCAGCCGGGACACCGGCGGCAGCGTGCACATCCTGGAGACGATGATCGTCGCGATCATGGTGGTGGGCGCGGTGGTCGCGGTCTCGACCATGAACGCCCCGGTGTCCAACACGGAGGGGTTCAAGACGTCGCAGGAACGGCTGGTGCAGGACGCCCTGGACAACATGGCGGCCCAGCCCAGTCGCGACAGCACGGAAGTGATCTTTGATTCACTCCTGGAAGAATACGTGATGAAGGCGGTGGCGGGCCAAAAGGGCCCGCTGATGGATTATCTGAACCGGACGCTCCCGGCGGGGGCCCAGTACGACGTGTTCCTCGACACGGGGTTCGGCAGCCCGGTCTCCGTGGTGGACGGCGGTTCGGCTCCCGGGGAGTCCATGACCGGGGCGCGCAGTTTCGTGCCGAAGATGTCCTATGTGTTCATGGTTCCCGAGTTCCAGCGTTACCAGCAGGACTTCCACATGAACGTGCTGGCGATTCCCATGCACAACAGCATCCTGCAAAAGGACGAGGGGGAGTCCGTGGAGTTGGCGGTGACCTTCACGAACCCGGATACGGGCGACACGGTGACCCAGCGGGCGTTCTCCGAGACTGCGCTGCGCTTCAACGACCCGCAGAACCGGTCCTGGGCGTCCACGTCGATCTTCAGCATGGACGGGAGCACGCCCAGCTATTATGTCGATGCCTCCGATGTTCCGCTTTACGGCCTGGACACGGACCTGGACGTCTCGGGCATCACATTGAGCGAGGCGTACAACATCTCGGTGCCGCTCGTGGTCGAGGAGTCGGCGGGCCATCCGATCCAGCGTGGGGCGAAGCTTTCCGTGGAGTTCCCGCGGGGTTGGGATTTCAGCGATGGCCTGCGCAGTTGGGTGGAGGATACGTCGGAGGATTGGAAGGATTTCGAGTGGGAAGGGGACGTCGGGGGAGGTTGGAACATCTCGGCCCGTTTGGCGGACCCGCTCAAGAGCGGCCGGGCGCATTTCAACATCACGGGAGAATACGTGATGCTCGCTGACACGGCCTATCCGCATTTCCAGCCCATCGTGGCCTGGATGGGAGGCGGAACGCAGGGCAAGTCGACGATCCTGGTGCATACACCCCAGGCCGTCGATGCGGGAGGGTTCCGGCGTGATCTTTCCTTGTCGCTGGCCAAGCCCATGATCTCCGGTGAGAACTCCACGTGGGGGATGAACCTTGGGAACATGGGAGAGGGCATCGGGGGCGACATCCAGATCGACAAGATCGAACTGCGCCAGCCCAGCGGGATCCCCCTGATGGACAACGTGACCCATGAAGGCGGATGGGCCGGCGGGGAGTGGGAAACGTCCGGGCCCGGTCATTACACCTGGTCGCCTGACGACGACGGCGGCGCCACGGTGGCGGCGGGCGACGCGGCCTGGTTGTCCATGAAGGTCCAAGGTGGACCCACGCGGGACAATCACTACCGCAATCACGATTACCAGGATCTTTCGTTCCATTACGACACGGACTACACCACAGTCGGCGGCGTGGAGGACTGGACCCATCAGCAACGGGCCCATCAGATGGGGGCGGAATACGTCTATCGTCAGCTTGTGCCTCCCATGGAGGGGGATCCGACCGATTGTTGTTGGCCGGGTTGGCCGGACCAGGAGTCCAGTTATTGGTTCCGGGCACAGAGTCAGCAGCAGAACCGGCAGGCGGTGGGCAACTCCAGTTACGATGTGCGGTCTTCTGAGTTGTTCTCTCAGACCTTCGGCGATTATCAGGGCAGCCATGTGTTCTCCACGGTCCATCTGGAGAACCCGGAGGGCGAACGGGAGCGCAGGTTCACGGTGGGGGACCGCGTCCACATCAAGAACGACTTCTCGGCGATCTTCGGGCAGCTTTCGACCTTGGACACCGACGTGGACGTCGACGTGGACAACATCGAGATCAAATCCTCGATCTTCACCCCGGAGAAGGCTTGGACCGGGGTCCCGACGGAGGTCTATCAGGAAAACGCCGCTGTGGACATCACGACGGGGTCGTTCATGTGGCTCCTTACTTGTGATCTCACGGGCAACGGGATCCTGGACGTGATCGCGGTGGACAGTGCCGGTCTGGTCTATGCCCTGGATGGCCGCGACGGTTCGAAACTGTGGCAGTTGGAGACGCACCAGGACGTCGCCGATGCGGTGCTTTCCGACGTGACGGGGGGCAACGAGAAGCAACTCGTTCTGGGTTCCACGTCGAACCGGCTCTCTGTTTACGATCTCGCCTTGGACCTGTCCGAGGAGGAGCGCTTGGTGTCCGGTCCTTTCCATGTGGGACCCAGTGGCCTGAGCCTGGGCGATCTCTTCCTGGACCCAAGCGGCATGGAGATCACGGCCATGCTGGACCTCTCAAACGAGGACGGTTCCGTGGGCGACAACGTGCTCGCCGTGGCGGTCTCCTCGAAGGCGGGAGGGGCGTACGTGGCGCTCGTGAAGACGGACGACGACGGTGAGCTCGTCGCCGGGGACGTCATCGAGAGTGCAAATCCGAACGATTCGAACACGGTGATCGACAGTCTGGCGCGCGTGGAACACGACACCGGCCGTGGCGATCCCGAGCAGTACCTGGCGGTGGCGTCCATGAACAAGACCGTGGCCGTCTATTCACTCCCCGATCTCGAACTGCACTGGATCACGCAACTCCCGGAGCGCGCGCTGCATCTGTCCGTGGCGGACCTCACGGGGGACGGATGGGACGACGTCGTGGTGAACACGGCGAAGCTCCATGAGGAGGAGAACGACGCTTCGGTGGGCGACGGCGACGCGGTCTACGTGCTGCCGGGCCGCTCGGGGCATTTCGGGCCCGGTGTGCGGGAGACGGATGCGGTGGACGTCGACGAGGTCACGGCCCGCGAGGCGGGCATCGATTCCAAGGGTTGGGCGGCGGCAGCCTCAGGCGGCAAGAACGTCATGCA
>CAYVRY010000210.1:0-3514 GCA_964452895.1 uncultured Halobacteriales archaeon | reverse complement strand
TCCCCGCCGTCGCTTTGCCCCGTGACGAACACCAAGGACCCGTCCGGGTTCGCCTTGACCGAGAAGGCGTCGTCGCGCAGGCCCGCTCCGTCATACCGTGCATCCCACACATGCGCCCCGGTTGCGGCGTCGAAGGCCACCGTGGCGTAGTCGTAGTCCGAATCCGCCAACCGGCTGCGTCCGGTGACATAGACCTGCGAACCGTCGGGTGCCACGTCCAGGGCGAAGGCACGGTCCACGTTCCCCTCACCGCCGTCCCAGCGGCCTTCCCACAACCTGGAACCGTCCGCCGCCGCATAAGCCACGACCGCGTAATCGTACCCCATCTCCGCCCCCGTGTAACTCTGCATGGTCACATAGACACTCTCGCCGTCCGGCGAGATCCCCAGGGACTCGAAATGCGTGTTGTCATGGCGGTCGGCGGGGCCGTTGTAGGCCCGGCTCCACGACAACGCCCCGGTGGGCGCATCATACGCGTAGACCGCCACATCCTGGTTCCCGTCCCCCTGGATCGTAGCCGACACGAGCACCGTGGACCCATCCGGCGTGACCGCCACGTCGCGTCCGATATCCGTGCCCAGCCCCGGGCCGATCTCCCGGGCCTCCCAAAGCAGGTCGCCGGTCTGAGCAACGTAGGCCAGCGTCGCGACCCCCGTCGCGCTCACACCGTGCTCCGGCATGTACCCGTGGCTCATGCCCGTGACGAAGACCGTGGTGCCATCCGGCGAGATCGTGATCGCCATGGCAAAATCGTCCCCGCCGCCGGGCGCCCCGGTCTCGTCCGGCCCCTGGTACAGCTCATACCACAACTCATCCCCCGTCTGCGCATCGTATGCAAGAATGGTGTAATCATACCCCGTGTCCTCCGGCGGCCGGGTGAAGCTGAAGCCGGCGACGAACACCGTCGAACCGTCCGGGCTGACCACCACATCCACGGGGCCATCATCACCCAGGCTCGACCCGTCATGACGCGCCTCCCATTCCAGGCAACCGCCCAAGGGATCCACCGGGAGCACGCCGCAGACCGCGCTGTCGAGATCGCCGCCCGAATGGGCCGGCGTACCCGCTGAAACCAGAATCAGGATGCACCCCAACGCGAGCATGGTCCGCGCAGGCCCGTGTACCGAAGACACACTACCACTCATGGCTCCATCGAGGCGAACGAGGCTCTTTAAGCGTTGGGATTTGATTGCAATCGTCGCGCTTTCCAGACAGCACCGGTACCCTGCGCGCACCCATCACCCGCATGCGCATCCCTCGAATGCGTTACGGTCAAATACCGGACCCGAGTACGAGGCTCCCGCATCCTGGGCTAGTAGCTTAGCTAGGTAGAGCGACGGACTCTTAATCCGTAGGTCGTGGGTTCGAATCCCCCCTAGCCCGTTTTCAAACCGTCCACATTCGCCCGGTTCAAGTATAGAACACCGGGTGGCTCTCGTCCTTCTTCTTGTCCGGAGCCGCTTTCTGCGTGAGCACGTCCACGTGCAACACCATATGGAGCGGGATCACCCGCACTCTGCCTGCATCCTCCTCATGGGTATCCCCCATGCGGATCCGCATCCCCTGACCGCCCATGCCGAACGACGTGAAACCCAGGAACTCCCCCTCGGTGACCACGGGAGCCTCATGGGTCCCCAAAGAGCGCACACGATAATGACTGCCGGCGACAAACGGGTCCTCGGGTGCATCCTTCGTATCCACCCGCTCAGATTCCTCTTCCATCACAAATCCTCAAAACGGGGCGACACGCGGCCCCGCCATGAACGTTTCGTGCGGGTCAGGCTCCCCGGTGCCCCTCCCGTTCGCCCCTGCGCTACTCGCCGGAGGAGGCGAGCCCCACCCAGACCGCGAACACCGTGAGGCCCACCACGAAGACCTGGATCCAGGTGATCAGCGACCAGCCCATGAGCAACGTGGCAATGAGCGGCGCCGCCGCGATGCCCGCCAAGAGCACGAATGGATTGAGAAGAATCCGATGGTTCGCCACTTCGAGACCCGCAGCCTTCATGCAGCCGAGGCGCCTTAAGAGTCTTTCCATGCCACAGATAGACGCAATGCACCTCCCAAAAGGGAAGAAAACCGCCTGCGGCAGAGAAAGCTTCAAAAAGGACACCCCTTTTGCGCGCTCCTGTCCGCCTTTCGTGCGGTTTTGACGGGCCTGCCTCGCCATAACCGTAGACCGCGCTGTCCGTGGTCGTGGGCCAGCCCTGGGGCTATCCCCGGAGCGGCCTGCGCACCGCCCGGAGCCGGGGAACGCGGGCGTTTGCAGGAGGATCAAAGATGGCAAAAAAACCCCATATGAACATGGTCGTGATCGGCCACGTCGACCACGGCAAGTCCACCTGTGTCGGGCGGCTCCTTCTGGATACCGGCCAGTTCCCAGCACATGTGGTTGAGCAATACAAGAAAGAGGCGGAAGGAAAGGGCAAAGGCTCCTTCGCCCTCGCTTGGATCATGGACGGCTTGAAGGAAGAGCGCGAACGTGGGATCACGATCGATGTCGCCCACAAGAAGTTCGACACGGACAAGTATTATTTCACGATCATCGACGCCCCGGGCCACCGTGACTTCGTGAAGAACATGATCACCGGCGCATCCCAAGCGGACGCCGCCGTGCTCATGGTCTCGGGACCCGACGGCATCCAAGCCCAGACCAAGGAACACGTCTTCCTGGCCCGGACGCTCGGTGTCTCCCAACTGATCGTCGCGGTGAACAAGATGGACGCTGCGGAATACAGCGAAGAGAAGTTCAACGCGGTCAAGACGGAGGTCGAGAAGCTCCTGAAATCGGTGGGTTACCAACTGGACAAGGTCCAGATCGTGCCCATCAGCGCCTTCGTGGGCGACAACTGCAAGGACAAGGGCAAGCTGGACTGGTTCAAGGGCCCTACCCTGCTCGAGGCACTGGATAACTTCACCGAACCGAAAAAGCCGACCCAACTCCCGCTGCGCCTGCCGCTGCAGGACGTCTACTCGATCACCGGGATCGGGACCGTCCCCGTGGGACGCGTGGAGACCGGGCTCCTGAAGCCCGGGATGAAGGTGAACTTCCAACCCTCCGACAAGACCGGCGAGATCAAGAGCATCGAGATGCACCACGAAGAGGTCGCAGAAGCCGGACCCGGCGACAACGTCGGATTCAACGTGCGCGGCATCGGCAAGAACGACATCCGCCGCGGTGACGTCGGCGGCCCCGTGGACAACCCTCCCACGGTGGCCCGCTCCTTCACGGCGCAGGTCATGGTGCTGAACCACCCCAGCGTGATCGCACCCGGATACACCCCCGTGTTCCACGCCTACACCGCCCAGGTCGCATGCACCTTCGAGGAGCTGCAGAAGAAACTGGACCCGAAGTCGGGTCAGGTCAAGGAAGAGAACCCGCAGTTCCTGAAGACCGGAGACGCCGCGATCGTGAAGATCCGCCCGACGCGCCCCATGGTCATCGAGAAAGGAAAGGAAATCCCGCAACTGGGCCGCTTCGCGATCCGGGACATGGGACAGACCGTCGCTGCGG
>CAYVRY010000209.1:0-3526 GCA_964452895.1 uncultured Halobacteriales archaeon | reverse complement strand
GTGGAATCGGCCAGGTCGGCGTCCAGGGCGACGACGTCGTCGTGCGCTTCGGCGACCTTGATGAGCCCGCGGCCGTAGCCGTCCCGGATCGCTTCTTCGCGCACTTGCTGTGCCTGGGTCATCAGGCGGTCACCTCTTTCCAGCCGTCTTTTTCGTCCCATTGGGCGCCCAGGTCGATCATGGCCTGCGTCATTTCGTCCGCCTTGAGCGCCCGGCCGTGGTATTCCGCCTTGTTCTCCATGAAGGAGACGCCTTTTCCTTTCACGGTGTGGGCGATGATCACGGTGGGGCGTCCGCGGGTGGCCCGTGCCGTGTCGAAGGCGTGGAAGATGTCTTCGTAGTCGTGGCCGTCGATTTCGATCACGCGCCATCCGAAGGCGCGCCATTTGTCGGCCAACGGGTCGAGGCCTTTGACGTCCTCCACGAAGCCGTCGATCTGGACCCGGTTCGCGTCCAGGATCGCGGTGACGTTGTCCAGCCCGCGGTGCGCGGCGGACATCACGGATTCCCAGATGTTGCCTTCCTGGCATTCGCCGTCACCGAGCATCACGTAGACCCGGTTGTCCTGGTCGTTGAGGCGCATGGCGAGCGCGATCCCGTTCGCGTAGCCGAGCCCCATGCCGAGGCTGCCGGCGCTCATCTCCACGCCGGGGATCTTGCGGTCCACGTGGCCCTGCAGGAGGGCGCCGAACTGGCGGAAGCTCCAGAGTTCCTCGCGCGCGAAGAAGCCGGCTTCAGCAAGAACGGAATAGAGGCCGGGGGAGGCGTGCCCTTTGGAGAGCACGAAGTAGTCCCGGTCCGGGTGGTGGGGTTTCTCGGGGGTGTGGCGGAGGATGCCGCCCTGGTAGAGGCTGACGAGGAGGTCCATCTCGCTGAACGAGCCGCCGGGGTGGCCCGAGCCGGCGCGGTAGATGCATTCGAGTACGTCGCGGCGGAGTCGGCGTGCCGTGGCGCGCAGTCGCTCGAGGTCCCGGCCCGGTAGGGGGGTGCCGTCCAGTGTGGTGGGTCGTGCCTGCGCCTGTGGGGTCATTCGGGCCTCCTGAGTCAAATGAGAAACCGCCTTGCCAGCCCTTTCAAGGCCGGTAATGCGTTCGACATGGGCTTCCCTCAAAATGTTTGCGATGGAGGGGCTGTTTTCTGCGTCTTCGCCCACCGGGGCGCATGGGGCGGGTGCGTCCCATGCAGCCCATGCGATGGGCGGATTCTTGTCGTTCCGGAATCCCTCTGACCCGTTTGGCCCCCGGCGGCCCGCTCGCCTCGCCAGGGGGTCGCGTGTCTCTTATAGCGCGATGTGCTCGCCGCGGGCTGTGTTGGCTGCCGAGAGCGAGCCGTCGGGCCTTGTCGATCTTCATGCCGGGGTGTGCGGTGCGTCTCCCCGGAGCGCCGCGCACCGGAGCCCCGCGCAGGGAAAGCGGGGGTGAGATTCATGGCGGACCCGGATGCGCACGTGGACAAGAGCCCGACCCGGGTGGCGTTGGTCACCGGGGGTGCGGTGCGCGTGGGCCGCGCCATCGCGCTGCAATTGGCGCGCGACGGCTTCGACGTGGTGGTGACCTATCGTCGCTCGGATGAAGAGGCGAAGCGGCTTCTGGCTGAGATCGAGGACTTGGGCCGCCGGGGTGCCATGCTCGCGGTGGATCTTGAGGATCCGGACGCGGTGGCGATGCTTCCGGCGCGCGCGGCGGAGGTCTTGTCCCGTCTGGATGTGGTGGTGAACAACGCCAGCGGGTTCCATCGGTCCCCGGTGGGCGGGGTCACCGTGGAGGAGTGGGACCGGTTGTTCGCGGTGAACGCCCGGGCCCCGTTCATGATCGCCCAGTCGGCGGTGCCTTATCTGAAGTATGACGACCCGTGCATCGTGAACATCCTGGATACGAGCACGACGCGGCCCTGGCCCGGCTATCTGCCCTACTGCGCGAGCAAGGCGGCCTTGGAGTCGGTCACGTTGGGCCTGGCTCGCGCGTTCGCCCCGCGTGTGCGGGTCAACGGGGTGGCACCGGGACCGATCCTGGCGCCGGCGGATTATTCCAAGGAGCAGAAGGAGCGTGCGCAGGCGGCGACGCTGCTCAAACGTTGGGGGGACCCGCAGGACGTGGCGCGGGCGGTCTCCTTCCTGGTGGCGTCACCTTATGTGACCGGGGCGGTGGTTCCGGTGGACGGCGGGCGTGGCGTGGCGTAGGCTCGGCGATACGAGATTTGTCGGCGAAGCACTCAAGTCGGGAAGCGGGATGGACTCACCATGCGTCGCCTCCCATCCACGAAGTTCTTCCGTCCTGAAGCCGTTGAGCGCCGGCGACTCCAGACCGCGGTGGACCAGGCCGTCGAGCGCGCGAAAGAGACCTTGGTGGTGAGTCATCGGGATTGCCCCGACGGGGTGGGCAGCTATTTGATCCACGCCCTGGTCGCGCAGAACCCGCCTCCCGTCGTGTGGGCGTACCCGGGGGAGGTCCATCATGTGGTCGCCGATGTGGCGCGCCATGCGGGGGAGGGTCGCACGTTGAGCATCAACGATCTTTCGTTCGACCGGGACCGGTTCAATGCCTTGGAGCGGTCGCTCCAGGAGGCGAAGGGCCGCGGCTGGAAGATCGTGTGGCGCGATCATCATCACAAGCAATGGGAAGGCGTGGACACCGAGCGGTTGACGTCCCACATGGAGACGTTCCGGTTGGACCGGGAGGCCAAGGAGTGCGGCACGAGTCTGGCCCACAAGGACCTGGCACCGGAGGACGGTTTCCTGCGCGAGCTCGCGGCCGTCGTGCGGGACCGGGATCTGTGGATCAACAAGGACCCGCGCAGTGAGACCTACGAGATGGCCGTGGCGGCCTTGGGCGCGGACCGGTTCGTCGAGCGGTTCCTGGCGACGCGGGACGTGGACGCCCCGTGGATCCAGGCGGCGGCCGATGACGCGATGCGTGAGCGCAACGAGAAGGTCGAGGAGGCGGTCCTGTCCGCGACCATGTTCGGTGACAATGGCGAAGTGGGGGTGGTCTACGGCGGCGAGGTGCCCACGAACGCGGTGCTGCACACGCTGCGCTCGCGCCGTGGCACGCGTTTGGAGATCGCGATGAAGCCGGAGGGCCGGTTCAGTGTACGAAGCGCGCCGGGAACGGACGTGGCGCATCTTCTGGGCCAGGCGTACTCGGGCGGCGGTCATCCCAACGCGGCGGGCGGCACGGTGCCGGTCAAACCGTGGGAATGGCCGGCGTATTGGTTGCGCGGCGGGGATTCCCCGGCAGGCCGCAGTGTGGTCAAGACGGCGCTTCGTCTGATCGCGCAGGAGGACGAGAATCAGTTGCAAAAATCGTCCGGCCGGGGCGAGGCGTCGTCTGCGCCCGCCGAAAAGGAGGAGGAACGGGCGAAGAGCGAAGAGGCCGAGCGGGAAGAGGAGCGACCGTCTACGACGCCGGCCGCCACCGCGCTGGATTCGTCTCCCAACGGGCGCGACCCGGGGCAGTCGAAGGAGCGTGAGGGGCGGGTGCAGGAACCCGTCCAGCACCAGGCTGTGCGTTCCCGCGCCGCGGAGGAT
>CAYVRY010000208.1:0-3545 GCA_964452895.1 uncultured Halobacteriales archaeon | reverse complement strand
CCGGGAAACTCTTCTGCCGCTGCCCGGGCACCGTGACCGACGTGGACGAGGTCCCGGCACGCACCGAATTCCTGCTCAAACGCCGCCTCTGGCCCACACAGAGCGAACTCGGGCAACTCGACCCGGCCGCGCGTGCGGAAGCCGAACGCGGACTCACCTTCATCTACCACGGGATCAGCGGGCACAGCTGCCTTGTGGACGCAGACGAGGAACCCCCGCACGAACTGGACCCCGAGGCGCTGGATGCCACCTTGACCATCGCCGCCCTGCTGGAATCCCGAGTCGTGGACGAAGTGCAGACCATGCGCAAGATCGTGATCGACGGGTCGAACACCACCGGGTTCCAACGCACCGCCCTCGTCTCACTGGGCGGCCATGTGGACGACGTCGGCATCTGGACCATCGCCGTGGAGGAAGACTCCTGCCGCAAACTGGAGACCGACGACGACGGCATGGTGCACTACACCCTCGACCGCCTCGGGATCCCCCTGGTGGAGATCGCCACCGCCCCGGACATCCGCGACCCCCAACACGCGAAACAGACCGCCGCCCGGCTCGGCTCGCTGCTTCGAGCCACCGGGAAAGTCCGCCGGGGCCTCGGGACGATCCGCCAGGACCTCAACGTCTCCATCGCCGCCGGCGACCGGGTGGAGATCAAAGGCGCCCAGGACCTGCGCGCGATCCCGCGCGTTCTGGACCGGGAGGTGGAACGCCAACTCCACCTCGCGAAGATCAAGGAGGAACTGACAAAGCGCGACGTGGAACCCGCCCACCTTGAGCAACACAGCCCCGTCGACGTGAGCCGGGCCTTCGAGAAGACCACGAGCAAGATGCTCCAAGGGGCGCTCAAGAAAGGCGGAGTGCATGCGCTCGCGTTGCCCGGTTACGCCGGCTTGTTGAAGGCCGAGACGAAGGACGGTCCGCGCCTTGGGCGCGAGCTGGCCGACCGTGCGATCCGGCGCGCCGGCGTGAAAGGGATCTTCCACAGCGACGAACTGCCCGCCTACGGCATCACCGATGAGGAGGTCGGTACCGTCCAAGATCTCCTCAAACTGGGCGAAAACGACGCCTTCGCACTCGTCGCCGCGCCGATGAAGACAGCGGTCCGCGCCCTTGAAGCCGTGCGCGAACGAGCCATCATCGCTCTCGACCGCGTGCCCCGCGAAGTGCGCTTCGCCAAGCCGGATGATTCGACCACCTATCTGCGTCCGCTCCCGGGGGCCGCCCGCATGTACCCGGAGACGGACACCCGACCGATCCCCGTCACCGCCCAGCGGTGGCAAGCGGTCCATGCGAACCTGCCCGAAAGGCCCGAAGAGAGCACCGCCCGGTTGACCAGGCAGCATGGATTCTCCGGGGAAGTCGCAAAACAGATCGTGTCTGAAGGCCACCTGGGAATCTTCGACGGCGTGGTCGAAAGGGTCGGCCGGCCCAACGAGGTCGCGCGGTTCCTGCTGCAGGTGATCCCCGAACTCAACGCGGAGGGGCTCGAGACGGACCTACTGGGAATCGATCACGTAACCGGACTGATCGGGGCGCTGGATGCCGGCCGCTTCGCCAAGGAGGCCTTGCCCGACGTGGCCCGGGCGCTCGCCAAAGCCCCCGAACAAGGCGTCGAACAGGCCGTGGAAGCCGCCGGCGCCTCCAGCATGGGCGAACAAGACGTGCGTGCGGTCATCGAGAGGATCGTGGCCGACCAGAAGGAATTCGTCAAGGACCGCGGCGAAGGCGCCGTGGGCCCCCTCATGGGCACCGCCATGAAGGAACTGCGCGGGAAAGCAGACGGGGCGCTCGTCTCGCGGCTTCTCAAGGAAGCGATCGAGAAGACCCGATAAGCGACGGGTGACGTGCAGCACTCATCAAAAGCCCGGCAGGAAACAAAAACCGGAAGAAGAGAAAGAGAAGAGAAAGAAAGCCTTCCAGGACAGATCACTGGCGGCGGCGCAGCGCGATCAAACCCACGAGCGCGACCCCGATGAAGATGAGCGGTGCGACCACCGGCGATTCCTCGGACTCGCCCAGGATCTGATGGCTCGGGTCGCCTTCGATCTCGAACTCAAGTCCTTGGCCTTGCTCCTTGAACTCGGAGGCATCTTCACCCGTGAAGACCAAGACCCCGTCGTGATATCGCTCCTGCACCTGGGTCGGTCGGATGGAATCCTCCTGGATCGTCCAGGACCTGTAACCCTGCACGCGGATCTCCATGTCCGGCGCCTCATCCAGGTCGTAGCCGGTCAGGTCGCCCCAGAGGTTCTCCAGGCGCAGGTGATGCGTGGTCTTGCCCTGGGTCACCGTCTCGAAGCGCAGCAGGACCGAGAGGTCTGCGGTGATTGGTGAAGTGTCCGTGATCTCCCCCGCGGCATCGTGGATCTTCAGCGTCTCGATGTGGACCTCGGGCCCCTCTTCACGGTACGGCGTGCGGCCGTCCATGGTCACCATGTCCAGGTCGAACGAGTCGGGGAGCCGGGCGTTCACCGCGGCGGTCACGAAAGCCTCGAACGTGTCAGACTCACCCTGGGAGACCTCGTGGTCCCCGTCGCCCACGGCGGGGCTGGAGTCGATGAACTGGCGCAGCTGGGCCGCCTGCTCGCCGTCGATGGTGATCTGCTCCACTTGGAACCGCACCGCGTCCGGGCCCACGATGATGTCCATGTGGCCGGGCGCTCCGTCAAAGAGCTGTTCCCATTCATTCGTGTCATGCGTCGTCCCGGACCCCGCAAGCACCGAGCCCGCCGGAGCGAGCAAGGCCACCAGCGCAGCCGCAAGAAGTAGGGTTCGTTTCATGAGCGTGACTCCATCAAGGACCCAATCGAGAAAGCCCCTGTCTGAAAGGAGCACCCCAAGTCTATTCATAAAAACATTATGGTGGACTCCTCGAAACACGGGGGAAAAATCGAGCCGGGACCCTATCCCCATTGCCGACCCGGACCCAGGGCACCGACCCTGCTCGGGGTCCGTTGCGCAACGGCTATTGAGACCCAGTGGCTCGCCGCGCCCGATGCAGCGCCGCTTTTGGCCCGCTTTGCCCCTGGTCCTACTCCTTCTCGGCATCGCCGTCGCCGGCTGCACGAGCCCCGCAAACGACAATGGGGCGACCGAGACCCCGTCGCCCACGCCCGGTGAGGACCCCCTTTGGTCGAACCCGTACTCCTTTGAACTCCATTTCGACGGGGAGCGGGCCTACGCGGATCTGTTGGCGCAGATCTACGAGGACCCCGAGAACCTTGAAGGCCCGCGCTACCGGATCCCCGGGACCGAAACGCACGCGGATGTGGCCGAGGAGCTGTTCGCGCTGCTCGAAGGTCCCATGGAAGAGGTCGGGGGCGAGGTCTCGTTCCACGAATTCAGTGGCGACGAATACTTTGAGTTGGACCTGGAACCCGTGAAGAACTATGCCGTCGGATGCGACGATGACGCCGAAACGCGGGTCCGCGGGCTCGAGTTCAAGAACATCGTCGCCCGGACGAACAGCAGCGACCTGGGGATCCTCATCGGGGCCCATTGGGACACCAAGCGGTTCGCCGACAGCGACCCCGATCACCCCG
>CAYVRY010000207.1:0-3572 GCA_964452895.1 uncultured Halobacteriales archaeon | reverse complement strand
AACGTATCGTCATCCGCGTTTATCCGGTAACCCACGAAGAATGGCTGTTTTCAAGGAGGCTGGTAGGGTGCTCGTTCCTCCTGCTTGAAACCGGCCTCGTTGGCGACTCGGGTGACCACCTGGCGTGAACCAAAGCAATCGAGGCTCCTTTTTCACGCGGCCCTATAGACCAAGACCGGTGTGTCCTCTTGTTGGTCGATGGCCGCTTCATCGGCATCCACCAACAACTCCAGATGCCCCAGAACCTCACTCACCATCAAGAACGCAGACCCCCGCGACGTATCCGACCACAAACGCTCCACCAAACCCCAAACCGACAGGCCGTCTGGTTCATCCTGCAGGATCCCCAGGATCTTCTTGCGCCGCTCTTCATACAGGACGAACGCGCGATCGATCACGCCGTCGGCCCCGGTAAACGGCACCCCATGGCCCGGCAGCACCACGCCCAGCTCTTCCCTTCGCAGCCGCTTCAAGGTCTCAAGATAGGTCCCCAACGCCCCGGCGTCCTCACGGCGCACGGTGAGCGCGTTCGGCGTGATCCGCTCCAACAAGGTATCCCCCGTGGTCGCCAGGGGCTCCTTCTCGTCCACGTACAAAGCACTCCCCGCCGTGTGACCCGGCGTGTGGTAGACGGTCAACGTCCGGTCCCCCGCTTGCACCCTGTCGCCCTCCTCGAGCTCGCGGTCCACCGGACAACTCTTCATGTAAGCGTCCACCTCCTGGCCCCGCCGGTCGATCTTCTTGAGGATCTCTTTCGGCACACCCGCACGACGAAGGCCCCGGCCGTAGGCGCGGTTGCGCTCCGGGGCCACCTCCTGCCACTTCGCGACCGGGGGTGCATCCGCTTTGTGGACACAGACTTCTGCACCTTCATCCCGGAGATGCTTCGCGTTCCCGGCATGATCGATGTGGTGATGCGAGACCAAGACGCGCCTGACGTCACCCGGTGTCAAACCGTGCGCCTGCAAACCGGCGACCAGGTCCTGCCAACCCTCGTCGGTCCCCGTCCCCGTGTCCACCACCGTGGGCTCACCCCCCAGGAACAGGTACACGTTGGCCGGCGGCACCGGGAACGGCACCCGGGTCGCGATCCGCACCACGTCCGGAAACGGCTGATCCTGTCCACTCAGGCGCTGGGGCCGATCGGCATCCGAAGGCACAACCCCGGCGAATCGCCGCTCGTGCATAAAAGCACCTGCGGTGTCGCAGCGCACACCGGGCCTAACCGCTTCCCCAAACGTGCACCGCGAGCTTGCGCTTACGGGCCTTGTTGTCCATCTCCACGAACACCACCTGCTGCCACGTCCCCAAGAGCGGTTCGCCTGCGCGCACGGGCACCGTGAGATCCGGCTGCAGGAACGACGCCCGGATGTGGCTGTGGCCGTTGCCGTCGTGCCACGCCTCCTCGTGGCCGTAAACCACGCCCTCGCCGTGGCGCGGGAACAACCGGTCAAGCGCCTCCGGCAGGTCACGCAGCAAGCCGGGCTCATACTCGATGATTGTAACCGCGCTCGTCGAGGACACCGAGAAGACGAGGCATTGGCCCGTTTTCACGCCACTCTCGCGCACCACCTCGCGCACACGGTCAGTGAGGTCCACAATCTCCACTTCCCCGCCGGTGGATAGTTCCAGGTCTGCGGTGTGCTGGACGAAGGCCGGGACAGTCTGCTGGGTCATGCATCCCGGCATGGAAGGGAAGGTCTTGATGGTGCCGATGGACGCGATGGGCCTCAATCCAGGTCCACGCGGTGAGTTCAAACAGATTCCAAAGAGACGAATTCCCCCTCGTCTGCCAGACGGCGCATTTCAGCGATGAACCGTTCGCGCTCCACCTGGTCCATCAGACGCGTCAGGATATCCGCATAGCTCATTCCTTTTGTCCGGTAATCGCGGAGCCGGTCCCGGACTGTGGGTGGAACTGCGACGGACGTTCGCTTCACGCAGGTGCATAGGGTGCTATGTTCTGCATGTAAATTTGGGCCTCTTGAACGACCGGGTCCTGCCATGGCCTCAGTTAAGGTAAACTACTTATATACGTAGATACCATCTTCCCGTTGATGCCGAACATGACCTTCTCCCTGTCCGACGACCTGCACCGCGAAATGCGGTCGCATCCCCAGATCAAATGGGCCGAGGTCGCCCGGGAGGCGATCCGCAAAGAGATTGAGCGGTTGCATATCCATGACAAACTGCTGGAGGGTTCGGCGCTCACCGAGAAGGATGCCGTCGAACTCGGTCGACAGATCCGGCACAAGGCAACACGAACATGAGGCCCGTCGTGGTCGATGCAAGCGTATTGATCGCCGCGCTCATGGCCGATGGAACCGCACGTCGCGTTCTCGTGCACGCCCCATGCTCGTTCTACGTTCCACCACGGATATTGGAAGAGACGAACAAGCATCTCCCAAAAATCGCCAAACGCGCAGGCCTCCCCCAGCAATCCATCAAAGCCGTGATCGAGGACCTCTTTACACGGATCGAAGTCGTCCCCCCGGCACTCATTGCCCCGTTCCTTGCAGAAGCCACCAAACGGACAAAGAAAGCTGATGCCCTCGGCGACGAACACTACGTGGCCTTGGCCCTCGCCCTGGATGCGCCCCTCTGGACGTATGACGACGACTTCGGGCGAATAAGTGGAATCCGGACCATCTCAACGACAGAGGTCGCAAACCCTGAACCGCCGCGTTGAATCCCCTCACGCCGTCCACACCCGCCCCCAATGCATGTCCAGCCGGCGCTGCAGGTACATCTCGACGGCCTCCACGAGTGCCTCGGGGCGCGTGGCCGCCTGGATGTCCACTCTGTGGCCACAAAGATTATGAATATGGCCTACAAATGGATTCGACATGACCACGAAGGAGGTCACCGTCAAGGTCCGCCTCAGTGCTCGACTGGCGGCACGTCTCGCCCGTCTGGCGAAGAAAAAAGGCGTGACCAAAAGCGCCGCGTTGCGCGAAGCGATCGAGATCTCCGAGCGTGAACAGGACCGGCAAGATGCCACCCGCGAGTTGATCGCGCAGGCCGAAGAAGACCAGCGGCGGCTGAAAGGGCGCAGACCGCCAAGCACGAAATTCGAGTTGCGGTGATCTCTTGCGCATCGTCCTGGACACAAGTGCCCTCTTCTATCCGAAAGCATTGGAATCCCTGGCCGCCATACAACAGGTCGTGCTGCCCGCGGTGGCGTTCTTGGAACGCGCCCGTCAACTCGCGCGTCAAGACCGCATGAAGCCACTGGATTATCGCAGGCTCATCGAAAAACAGGGTTGGGGGATTGAACCATTCGGAGCCGACGAAGCGGTACAGTCCCCTGCGCATCTCCTGAATGACGGCTCATGGAAAAAACTGGCGCGCGACGCGATGATCGCAAGCCATGTGCAAAAAGACGACGAGCTTTGGACCGCGAACCCCAAGGACTTCATCAAAGTGGGTGTTCCTTCTCGTCAGATCGTCGACGTCGCGGCCATGGATTTTTGACGCCGGCCCAAATCAAATATCTCCTTACGCCGTCCACACCCGACCCCAATGCACGTCCAACCGCCGCTGCAGGTACATCTCGACCGCCTCCACGAGCA
>CAYVRY010000206.1:0-3588 GCA_964452895.1 uncultured Halobacteriales archaeon | reverse complement strand
ATTACCGCAGCGAGATCGTGGAGACCTTCGAAGACTTCGAAAAATGGGCACGCACGCATTATCCCTTCCCGAACCGCTCCCTCACCGCGCGGGAGTTCACGGACCGCTACGCCGACCTGGTCCCCGGCACACCGACCCCGCCGCTCGAGTTGATCGTGGACATCTACGAACTCGCGAACTTCTCGGACCACGGCGTGGACCGCAGCCTCTACCTGCAACTGGTCGATGCGTTCCTGGAACTGGAGGACGCGGGCGCCCTGGAAGGCCCCGCGGCGGAGGCCGCCTGAGATGGGACTCCCCCCGCCGCGAAAAGACCCCTCGGTCGGCGCCCGGGGCGCGGGCGTGGACCAAGAGCGCGGGGACGACCCGGACCCCGGTGCAACGGAGCCGGTGGCCGCGTCCGCATGGAAACCCCGCGGCACGGATTTCGGGCCGCCGCGCAGCGACCCGGAGAAAGAAGAAGCGGCCCAACGCCACAAGATCGACGCGAAGCGACGACGCGCGGTGCGAAAAAGCGGCGTCATGCTCGCCGTGGTGGGCGGGCTCATGTTCCTCATGGGCGCGCTCACCGCGTACTACACCTTCACGATCCCCGGGCTCTTCCTGGCCAGTGAACTGGGCATCCCGGCACTCGTCACCATCCTGCTGGCCGGGATCGCCCGCGTGCTTCGAAACGGCATCGGCGACACCACGCTCGCACAGGCCACCGCCGCCTTGCCCCGCGCGGCGGGATGGGCCGTCGGGATATTTTGGACCTTTTACACGTTCACCACGGTCTGGCAACTCGCCGTCGGCGTCGCCTTCGCGGTCATCGCGTTCCAGCTCTACGCCACGCACGACCGCCTGCGACGCGCCGGGCACAACGGCTTCGGTCCCGGGCTCCGGCTCACCCTGATCCCGCTTGCTGCATACGCCGGCTGGCTCGTCCTGTTCAGCCTCATCGGCGCGTGGCCCTTGTTCGACCCGATCTCCGCGGCGGCCGCGTTCACGTTCGTGTTCCTCATGCTGCGCGAGAGCCGGCAGACCGCGCAGGCCGCCTCCGCGCGACACCCCGTGACCCGAGTCATGCCCGCAGCCGCGCAGACCCGAGGCTCCAGCACAAAACAACTGCTGATCGGCGTGATCATCGGCTACCTGTTCTTCCGTTTCTTCGTGGCCGCCCACATCCCGTACGGGGCCATCGTGGAATGGTTCATCATCTCCCTGGCCGCCCTCTTCTTCGCGATCGTGGCGGCTGCACGCATCGGGACCGTCCCCACCACACGCAGCCTCCCCCCTGCGCATGTTCGCACCCATCAACAGCGGGTCTGGTCCCTGCCCGACCAGCACATCTCGGAAGTGGAAAAGCACCTGGCCGCCTACATCCACGACAACAAAGACACGGATTGGGTACGCACGTACTACCGCACGCTACTGGCCGCCTCCGGGGTCCCTTCGGACCAGGCGGAAGAGGCGATCACCGGGCTGGGAAAACGAAAGAGCAACGAATCCGAACGACGCAACCGGATCCTCCGGTTGACACGGCTCATGGACGACACCAACGGCCACGCCACCGGCACCGACAGCCTGAAAACGCAATCCGGTTTCGACGGACCCGCGAAGAACGCACCCCTGTCCCCATCATGACCTGACCCGAGGAAAAACCCATGCCTGAACCCGCTCCCACCCCCCGTGCACGCGCCCGCGCCTCCACGGCCACAACGACCACGAAACCGCTGGCAAGCCACGCCGCCTCCTGCAACTCCATCGTGGACCGGGTGGGACAATGCTTCGTGGGCAAACGCGCCGTCGTGAAGAAGCTCCTCGCCGGGTCCCTCTCCGGCGGCCACGTCCTGTTCGAGGATTATCCCGGGCTCGGCAAGACACTGCTGGTCAAAGCGTTCGGCAAGGCCATCGGCGCGGACCATCGACGCGTCCAGTTCACACCGGACATCCTCCCCTCCGACATCCTCGGGACGAAGATCTGGGACCAATCCACGAAGACGTTCCAACTCACCAAGGGGCCCATCTTCACGAACCTTCTGCTGGCCGACGAGATCAACCGCTCACCGCCCAAGACCCAGAGCGCCCTCCTGGAAGCCATGGAAGAACGCCACTGCACCATCGACGGCGACACGCTCCCGCTGCCGAAGCCGTTTTTTGTCCTGGCCACGCAGAACCCCATCGAGCAGGAAGGCACCTACCCGCTCCCAGAGGCGCAGATGGACCGGTTCATCTTGCGGCTTACCACCGGCTACCCGGACACCCTGCAGCACGAAGGGGAGATCCTCGCGCGCCGCGTATACTGGAAGAAGGACGACCCCACGGAGAACCTGAAACCCGTGATGAACCTCACCCAGTTCCGGGGGCTCATGGGCGCCGTGGAGACCGAGGTCTTCATCCATGAAGAGATCATCTTCTACATCGCACGGATCGTGCGCGGGCTGCGGGAGCACGCCATGGTGGAAGTGGGGCCGTCCCCGCGCGGCACGCTCGCCCTGTTGAAGGTCTCGCGGGCCGTCGCCCTGATGACCGGACGCGACTACGTGATCCCCGACGACGTGAAGATGTTCACGTCCGACGCACTCTCCCACCGCACGATCCTGAAAGTCGAGCATGTCCTCGAAGGGGCCACGTCACAACACGTGGTGCAGGAAGTCGTCGAAAGCATCCCGCCGCCGACGCGGTTCAAGGCGGAAGAGTAGGGGATCCATTGCCAGCCATCACCCGGAGCGCGCGGTATTACCTGATCGCCTTCGGCGCCTTCTTCCTCTTCGGCCTGCTGATGGGCAACTTCGCCTACCTGCTCATCGGCCTCATGCTGCTGGGGTTCCTCGTCCTCGGCATCCGCACGGGGCTCCCCGCCGGGATCACCATCGAACGGACCCTCAGTGCCCGCCGGATCACCGCCGGCTCCACCGTGCGCGTGAAGGTCACCGTCGTGGTGGCCAAAGGGCGCGGGTTCCTGCAACTCCACGACCGGCTGCCCGACGTCTTCAGCCTCACCGACGGGAACAACACCCACCTGCTCCACAAAGGCAGCGGACCCACACGGTTCAGCTACGAATACGAATTCCGATGCACCCGCCGAGGCGGTTATGAGCTCCCCGGCACGCAGGCCATCGCAATCCACAGCCTGAGCCTCGTGGAGGCCCTGGAAGTGGCCAACGGCAACGACCTGGAACTCACCGTGGACCCGCGCGTGCTGAAGGTCCGGCGGGTGCGCGACCTGCGCGGCAAAGCCGCCACCGTGTACCCTGCCGGCGACACGGCAAAAAGCGGCATCCGGACCACCGACTTCATGGAGCTGAGGGAATATCAACAAGGCGACCCCCTGAAGAACGTGAACTGGCGCGCCACCGCGAAACACAGCCACGACGAACAGTTGAACCTCATGGTCAACGAATACGACGTGGAAGGCAAAAAAAGCGTCTGGTTCCTGATCGACGCCGCACAGCACATGGAAGTGGGCAATACCCTGGAGAACACGTTCGACTCCACCATCGAAGCCACCCTGGAACTCCTGGAACACTTCGTCGACCACGGCTACCGGGTCGGCGGCTCGATCTACAACACCGTGGGCGACAGCCACGACGCCCCGCTCTTCCA
>CAYVRY010000205.1:0-3592 GCA_964452895.1 uncultured Halobacteriales archaeon | reverse complement strand
GTAGACGAGGTGGCCGGCGGTGATCAGGGTCTCCAGGATGCCGCCGTGGTCGGCGCGCACCCATTCGCTGGTGCGCACGGTGATCTGGTATTCGGGGGGGATCGGTTTCCCGGGCAGCATGTTCAGGCTGCGCATCACGTTCAGGATCCCGGTGACGCCTTTGGTGATCATGGGGCGTTGGAACCGGAAGGTCTCGCCGGCTTCGTAGATGATCGTGGGCACGCCGTGTTTCGTGGCGGAGCGGCGCAGGGTCCCGCGCAGGCCTTTCGTGTCGATGATCACTTCCGCTCCGAAGGCCTTGGCGATCTTGCGCACGTCGTCGTTCTCCATCTGGCCGCGCACCTGCGGCAGGTTCGTGCGTTGGTAGCCGGCGGTGTGCAGGTCGATCCCGTAGTCGCATTTCTTGACGATCTCGTCGAAGACGATGTGCGCGACGCGGGCGCTGGTGGAACCTTCCGGGTCCCCGGGGAAGGAGCGGTTCAGGTCACGGCGGTCGGGCATGTAGCGTGTGTGGGAGGTGAACCCGAAGCGGTTCACCACGGGCACGGCCACGACGGTGCCTTTGAGGTCTTTGGGTTCGATGAGGTCGGTGGCTTCGCGCACGATCTGGACGCCGTTGACCTCGTCACCGTGCAGCGCGGCGGTGAGGAAGAGGCGGGGCCCGGGCCGGTTGCCGCGGATCACCGTGACGGGGACGTAGACGCCTTGGTGGGTGTAGTGTTCGGAGAGTTTGAGCAGGATGTTCTCCGCGCTGCCTTTGGGGACGGGGTGGCCGCCGATCCGTATGGGGCCCCGTTTCGCGGAGCGTTTTTGCGCCCCCGTTTTTGCGCCGGGGGTCACGCGTGGGGCTTCCAGGGAGGAATGGGGCAGGTGTTCGGAGGCCACGCGCGGGAACGCCTCTTCGTCGCTTTTTTCAGCCACCTTGCGCGGTGGTCGTTTCCCGGGTGTTTTCCTCGGCGGTTTGGCGGTCTTGCCGGCGCCTTTTTCGCGCGTGGGCCGGCTCGGTGGTTGTCTTTTCGGGCGGTCCGCCGTTTTTCGTTTCCGGGTCATGGGGCCTCGGCGCGTGGGGCGCCGGTTCGCCAAGGGGTGCGGCCTTTTTCACTTGCCCGCCCCGGGGCCTGCTGCGTTTTCGTGTGCCCCGTCCTTGCCATAAAACTTATCTTGAGCTTGGCGGACACTGCGTGTATGCACCGGGGCGCGCTCTGGCTGGTCTCTCTTCTCTTGCTGGGCGGGCTTGCCGGGTGCCTGCAGGACGGGGAGCAGGACGAGGAGGACGACCCCGACCCGGGTTTTCCTCCGTTTCCGGGCGGCGGCAACGATACCGTGGTCTGGGGCGACCGTGAAGGGGCGGTGGTCCGACCGGGGGCCCCGATCGAGGGGGGTTGTGTCTTCAACTGGTTGTTCACGGATGAAAACGGGGGCGCGTACGTGGGCACGGCGGCGCATTGCACGGATCTCCTGGCGCGCGTGCGGGCGGGGGAGTCCGGGGAGGTCGTGGGCACCGTGGTCTTCGATTCGGAGGATGTCGACCGGGCGGACCCGCGCCTGGATTTCAGTTTGATCGAGCTGGACCGGTCCGCCGTGCGGCTTTCCCATCCGGCGATGCTGGGCTTTGACGGGCCCGGTGGCGTGGTCTCGTCTTCCGGGATCATGGCGGGGGACGCGGTGGGGTTCTACGGTCATGGGCAGGTCTTTGGTGACGAGGAGGCGACGCGCGACCGCACGGGGGTGGTCGTGTCGGTGGATGAACAGGAATATCGTGCGGACATGCCGGCCACTTCGGGGGATTCGGGGGCGCCGGTTTTGCACCTGCAGACGGGTCAGGCGTTGGGTATGGTGAGCCGGTTCGGGATCATGGACGTCCTGGAACAGCAGGTGCCGACCACGGACGTGGGTCCGCTCATGGAATGGGTCCTGCAGGAACTGGCGACACACGGTTTCGACTTGGAGCTGGCCACGGTCTAGGCCCGCACCCGTCATCCGATCTGGGGCGGTTGCTGCGTCTGGCCGTGTTTGTGCCGCTGGACGAAATCCAGGGTGTAGTCGATGATCCTGCCCGCGATGTCCAGTTCCGTGGTCGCTTCCAGCCCTTCGAACCCGGGGCTCGCGTTCACCTCGATCACCTTGGGTCCGCCTTTGCCGAGCAGCATGTCCACGCCGGCCACCTGGAGGCCGTGGGCGTCCGCGGCGCGCAGCGCCACGTCTTCCTGTTCCGGGGTGAGCGTGACGTGGGTACCGGTGCCGCCGCGGTGGATGTTCGACCGGAACTCGCCCATTTTCGCTTGTCGGCGCATGGCGGCGACGACCTGGTCGCCGATCACGAAGGCCCGGATGTCCTTGCCGCGGGATTCCTTGATGAACTCCTGGATCAAGATCACTTGTCCCATGCCGTAGAAGGTGTCCAGGATGCTCTCGCAGGAGCTGAAGCTGTCGGCGATCATCACGCCGATCCCTTGGGTGCCTTGTTGGAGCTTCAGGATGATCGGGAAGCCGCCGCAGTACTTCACCGCGTGGCGTAGTTCTTCGGGGTGACGGCAGATGAACGTGCGCGGGATGTCCACGTCCATGCGGGAGAGCAGTTGCATGCTGCGCAGTTTGTCGCGGGCGCGGAAGATCGCGGCGGACGGGTTCAACACGGGCACGCCCATCATGTCGAAATGGTTCACGACCGCGAGGCCGTACGTGGTGATTGAGGTCCCGATGCGGGGGATCACGGCGTCCACGTCGTCCAGGTAGACGCCGTCCTGGTGGATCCGGGGTTCATTGCGGCCCATGAGGAGGTTGCAGGTCATGGGGTCCACTACGTGGGCACCGACGCCGCGCGCCTCGGCGGCCGCAACCAGGTGCGAGGTGGTGTAGAGGGTGGGGTTTCGCGACAGGATCACGAACTTCATGGCGCCACGGGCAGTGATTCCAGGTGATGCCGGTTCAAGAAGATATGGTGGTGCGCGTTTTCGGCACGCGGGCGCCGGGATAGGCGGGGCCGGAGGGAGCGAAGGTCGCTCATGCCCCTCTTGGTGGGTCGCTCTTGGTGGGTCGCCCCCGGTCTCGATCCGCTTCGCGGCAGCCGGTCGTCGGTCGGGCCTTCAGGGCCTTGTCGTGTCCGGGTTTGAAGGAGTCCTCAAACGGTTCCGGCGTGAAGGGGGCCGCCGAGCCGGGCAGCCGGGCAGCCGGAGAGCCGGGGGTCCAGGTGTATCCGGGGCGGGCCTGCTGGGACGCGGTTCAATGAACGCGGTCCGGGGCGCCGGCTGCGTGGGTCGTGACACGATACGACAACCAGCGGGGGGATGGGACCACTTTTTTCTCCGGTCGCCCCCCGCCCGGCAGAAAAGGCTTAAATGCTGCAATCTTCGCCGGCAGGGAAGGAACAGGTCATGATACGTATTGGTCCAGCCGGTATCCCGCTTTCGTGTAAGGGCCGGACGCTAAAAGACGGCATCATTTACACGAAAAGTCTCGAGTTGGACGCCCTGGAGGTCCAGTTCGTGCGGGGCATCCGCATGACGGTGGAGGATGCGCGGGAGGTGCGCGAGGTGGCGGAGGCCGCGGACGTGGATCTGCACGTGCACGCCCCGTATTACACGAACCTCGC
>CAYVRY010000204.1:0-3597 GCA_964452895.1 uncultured Halobacteriales archaeon | reverse complement strand
GGAAAAACCTGCAGAGAAACCCGCTAAGCCGGAAAAACCTGCAGAGAAACCCGCTAAGCCGGAAAAACCTGCAGAGAAACCCGCTGAGCCGGAAAAACCTGCACAGAAACCCGCTGAAGCGCCAAAACAGGCCGAGCCTGCACAGAAGCCCGCTGAGCCGGAAAAGCCGGCCGAGCCTGTGGAGAAACCCGCTGAGCCGGCCAAGAAGGCCGCCAAGAAATCCGCGAAGGAGCCCACCGAGTCCGAATCCAAAAAAGAGCAAGCGCCCGCCGAGAAGGAAGAGGGCGCGGAATCGGCATCCGGGAAAGAAGAGAAGCAGGAGGATGAGTCCTGATGCCGACCAAGAGGGAAGTCTGGGAGATGCGAGCCGACGAACGGGTCGAGCAGCTTAGAAAACTGCGGGAAGAGCTCATGCATGAGCGCGGAGTCTCCGCGATGGGCGGTTCCCCTCCCAGTCCAGGCAAGATCCGCAAGCTGAGGACCGATATCGCCCGCATCCTGACGATACAGCGGCAGGAGGAACGCGAGCGATCATGAGTTCCGTGTGCTCAAGTTGCGGACTCCCTGAGGAGATCTGTGTCTGTGAGGAAATAGCGCGAGAGCAACAACACATCATCATCAGTACAGACAAAAGAAGGTATGGAAAGACCATGACGATCGTTTCGGGCATCGACTCTGCAGACATCGACACCGACGTGCTGGTGAAGAAGCTCAAGGCCGCCTGCGCATGCGGCGGCACCCTGAAAGAGGGGAAGATCGAGCTGCAGGGCGAACACAAGAAACGGGTCTATGAGGTCCTCCAGAAGATGGGTTTCCCGGCGGAGGTGGTCTGATGCAGACCAAGGCGTCGCAAGAGCCGGGCAGGGAGGAGCTCATCGGACGGCGGATCACCGTGGAAAGCGCCACGGACCCCACCCTGGTGGGGCTCACCGGGGAAGTGTTGGACGAGACGATGAAGACCCTGACCCTGCGAAACGAGACGGGCAGCAGGGTCGTCGTGGCGAAGAACGCAGTAACGATCGCGTTCCTGTTGGAAGGGCACCGGGTCGAAGTGGACGGCCGGGCGCTCCTGTTCCGGCCGGAAGACCGGATCAAGAAAGTACGGCGAGCAGGCGCTCGCAAGGAATCGAGGTGAACAAATGGCTGAAACGAGAGCCCCGCGGGACATCGGGGTGGACGTGCAAAACCCGCCCGCCGCGGATGAATACACACCGGACGAACACTGCCCCTTCTTCGGCAGTCTCAGGGTCCGGGGACAGATCATCACGGGCAAGATCGCGACGCTGAAGATGCAGCAGGCCGCCGTGGTCTCCAGGCAATACACGGTCTTCATCCCGAAGTATGAACGGTACGAGACCCGCACCTCGAAGATCACCGCCCACGTGCCCGCCTGGATGTACGGCAAACTGCACGAAGGCCAGGAAGTGAAGATCATGGAATGCCGCCCCATCTCGAAGACGAAGAAGTTCGTCGTGATCGACCGGAGGGAAGAAACATGAAGGGCATCGCAGGACGCCAGCAAAGGGGCCTGCCCAAGGGCGCCCGTCTCGCCTGCGTGGACAACACGGGGGCGAAGGTCGTGGAGATCGTGGACGTGCCCAAGACGCACACGGTGCACAGGCGCTACCCCTCCGCCGGAGTGGCGGACATGATCACGGTCACCGTGAAGAAGGGGACCCCGGAGATGCGCCGTCAGCTCATGCCGGCGATCATCGTACGCCAGCGGCGGCCGTTCCGCCGGAGTGACGGGACCATGGTCCAATTCGAAGACAACGCCTGCGTGATCGCCACCCCCACGGGTGAGGTCAAAGGGTCACAGATCAAGGGGCCCGTTGCACGCGAGGCCGCGGAACGATGGGCACGGGTCAGTGCCACAGCAGGGACGATCGTATAGGAGGATGTTTCATGACGCTCAAGAGTTCCACACAAGCGCGCAAACAAAGGAAAGCGGCCGCCCGTGCCGCGGACCACCGCGCCCGCAAACTCGTCTCGTCCCACCTGGGCGGCGATCTGCTTGTGAAGTACAACCGTCGCAGCATGCCCGTGGTCCTGGGGGACACGGTGAAGGTCATGCGCGGCAGCTTCCGGGGCCACTCCGACAAAGTGATCGAAGTGGACGTCAAGAAGCGCCGGGTCAAGGTGGAGGGCGTCACGCTCCTGCAGGCCGACGGCACGAAGGTGCCCCGCCCGTTGGACGCCTCCAAGATCATCATCACGAGACTGAACCTGGCGGACCCGCTGCGCCGCGAGAAACTGCTCGAAAGCGTCTCCGAGGGGGAACGCGCCAAGGCCCGCGCGGAGCTGGAGAAGGCCGGGGAGGAGAGCGCCAAGGAGATGGAAGAACTCCGTCGGCGTGAAGAGGAAGAGCGCGAGAAGAAACGCGCCGAACGCGAAGCCGAAGAGGCCGCGGAAGAAGAGGGAGAAGAGGAAGAAGAGCGGCCCCGTGAGACCGCCGAGATCGAGGCGGAGGAAGAGCCCCCCGCTGAAAAGGAAGAAGAGCCCTCCCAGGAGGAACCGGCTGAAAAGACCGGCTCCGGGGAGGAGTCCGAACCCAAAGGAGGTTCCGCATAGATGAGTCATCACCAGAAACGCCTCTCAGCACCCAAACCGTGGCGCGTTCCGCGCAAAGCGCACAAATGGGTGAGCAAACCGTCGCCGGGCCCGCACCCCGTGGCGCGCAGCCTCCCGCTGGGCGTGGTGCTCCGGGACTACCTCAAGCTCGTGGACACACACCGTGAAGCCGACCGCGTGATCGGGGTCGGTGACGTGCTGGTCGACGGACGCATGGTGAAGAACTCCAAGTTCCCCGTCTCCTACTTCGACATCATATCGATCCCGAAGATGAAACAGCACCACCGGGTGTTCGTGGACCACCGCGGCCGGATCGCGCTGGACAAGATCGACGAGAAAGAGGCCGCGTGGAAGCTCGCGAAGATCACGGGCAAGACCACGATCAAAGGGGGTCTGACCCAACTGCATTTCCACGACGGCAAGAACCTCACCGTCGTCAAGGACGCCTACAAGACGGGAGACACCCTGAAACTCGGTCTGCCGGGCCTGGACATCCAGGGTACGATCCCCTTCAAGGAAGGCGGCACCTGCCTCGTGACCGGTGGGCGCCACGCCGGTGAAGTGGCCGTGCTGGAGAGCGTCGAAGTGAAGCGGATCAGCGGTGAGAACATGGTGACCCTCAAGGAGCAGGATCGCACCGTGCGCACGGTGAACAACTACGTGTTCCCCATCGGGACGAAAAAGAGCGAGATCACACTGCCTGAGGGGGTGAGGAAATAGCCGAATCAGAAGGCGCCGCCGTGGCGCAGAACACCATGATGAAGCCACGCCTCACGAAGGTGGTGGTGAACATGGGCGTCGGCGAAGGGGCCGAGAAGCTCCAGAAAGCCGAGCACGTCATGGAACAGCTCACGGGCCAGAAGCCCGTGCGGACCATCGCAAAGGACGCTGTGCGGGAGTGGAACGTGCGCAAGGACACCCCCATCGGCTGCAAGGTAACCCTGCGGGGCGACGGCGCCGTGGAATTCCTGAAACGGGCCCTGTGGGTGCGCAACAACAAGGTCGCGCAGTGGTGCGTCGACGCCC
>CAYVRY010000203.1:0-3613 GCA_964452895.1 uncultured Halobacteriales archaeon | reverse complement strand
TCTGGAGGGTTCATGGACCCGCCGGTGGATCCACGAGATAATATCGCCAGACCCCCACATCCCCGGCCGGCGCGCTGTTGCCGAGGCCGAACCAGATCCTGGAGGCCACCGAAGGGACCCCCGTAAGCGACCCGAAGTCGCCCAGTTCCCCGGTGAAAAGGTTCGCGCCGGCCGCGTACTTGTAGCGTGGCTGATGGTCGAACATCGGGAAGACCTGGTTGTCTCTCTCCAAGTAGTAAGCGACGACGGAGTTGTGGTCGTTCGTGAGAGCCACGGCCGTGGTTTGCACGATCGTGGTGAACTCCAGGGGACCGCCCTCAGAACTCGCCACCGTGGCGACATACGCACCTGCATCGATATGATCCATGGTGACCTCCCCGACGCCCGCATCGATCCCCCATGAGGAAAGCGCCGCTGCCATGCCGGGCTCGGTCGCCACGGCGCCGATCCACACCCTGCCCGATTGGCCATTGCAGAGCTGACCCGGATACGGACGGTAATCCCATTGCTCCGGCGGTTCCGTTGGGACGTACGCGACGGCCAAAAGCCCTCCCGGCAGCGGCTGCCCATCCACCGATGCGCTATCGTACTCGAAAACCCACACGAGGACGATTGCGACCGCCTGGTCGGCGAGACCGAAGCAATTCCCATTGACGGGAATGTCCGGTGGTGAACGTGGTGTGAAACCCTCAGGAAGGAACTCTGCTGCCTGAGCCCAATCCGTCGACACGAAATTTGCGAGCAGGAAGGTAGCGTTGATCGCGATCTCCTGCGGCGGTTGCGCACCGTCACTGGCGCCCTCCATTCCAGCTTCCGGCCCGCTGGCCGCCACATATCCGGCGACGGGAACCGCCAGCATGAAACACACCGCCACGATGATGGCTTTCTTCACGCGAGGACGCTTGGACGCCGTGTCGGGAGACCGGAACCGGTTGAAGGATGCGAAAACGATTGCGAGCGCGCCCACCAAGGTGAATCCGACACCCGGCACGGAGCCACGCTCGGCGCCGTCCGGTAGGCTTGTGTCGTTGTCCAGCGACACATCGTCCGCCTCGACCACGTGGACCGTGAATGTGGTGTCTGCGACGCCAGCCCCATCCGCATACGCGAACAGCGTGAAATTGTGTGTCGTGTTCGCGCGGAGGGTGGCGTTCACGTGGACCATCGCCTGCGTGTGCAGAGTGGCCCCAGCGGTGAGCACAACGTCCGGCCCATCGCGAAGGGATACTTCAAGCCCTTCATCGGCTGCTCCCTCCAGTGCCAAGGTCGCGTTCACGTCCGAATCATTGATCACCTGCAAGTCGAACTCGGCCGTCGATCCCGGTACGGCCTCAGACTCCGACGGGTCCGCATGGATCCGCACTTCCAGAGGCTTCTCCTGGGGGCCATCCAGGATGAAGTCACGTCCGTAGCCCGTATCCGGCGCTCGATCGTTTCCCCCGAAAAGGCCGGAGGACGTCGCATATGGCCGAGCGACCACGTAGCCAGCCGGCGCTCCCTCGGGCAATCCCATATGAGGACTGTCAAGAGGAACGGACCAAACGATGACCGCGGAAGCGTCGTCCGGGTTCGAATAGACTTCGTAATCCACCGATTGGAATTCCCCGCCCACCAAACCGAAGCGGGGATAGACGCAGGCCTGATAGATCAAAAGCTCGGCATAATTCGAATGCGGGAAAAGTCGGTTTCCATCCGGCGCGAGCAGATCAAAGTACACACCGTAATCGAGCCTGCCCACGTTGGGGGGAACACCACAGGTCCCCAGGTCGATCTCTGGAAGAGCAGCGCCCAGCTCCATGTGGATGTCCAAGAAACCAGGCCCGTTTTCCATGTTGGTCTGGAACCACACCTTGCGGATGTCCGCGGTCACATCCTGTGTATCGCCAGTCGGATCCACGATCTCCGGGTCATCGGGCGAGCCGGCAATCACCGGGTCCACCAGCAAGAGCGCAACCGCCAGCAACACGGCGACGACGAGGAGGCGGGACGGCCGGGCCGAGCCGGTCCGCCGGGCGAAAGATGCTCCGATCCGGGCCTTCGCGTACAAGGCGGTGTGAGCGATGCCAAACACTCCTGCACCCTGATTCTGCTTCTTGATCAGCATGTTCCGCACGTCCTTCCGGACGGCGCAAACCCAGTCAACGCTAATAAATGGTCGCTCTGCCAAAATTCTGCAGACCCACCGCGTTCCTGGTTGAGCGGGGCCGCGAGCTGCGCCTTCATTCGAGCGACCGGAGCGCGCGGGGCCCCGTCGCTTCAAGGGGTCACGGTGGAACCCAGCTGCCGGTCCCCACCCTCCCCGCGTGCGCCACAGGCACTCACCGCTTGAGGCTCTGCGCATCCTCATTGGAGAGGCCCAAGCGGTCAGCCAGGCCTGTGAGCACGTTGCGGTCCTTCTCGGAAAGGTCCCCGTCCGCCATTACCTCATCGAGCGCAGCTCGGTAGACTTCGCGCTTGCGCACGGTGCGGTACTCGTTCGTATCCGCCACGCCGGGCATCAGACGCTCCACGAGCCGGGATGAGCCCGTCCACGCCGGATACAGGAGGGCCGCGACCACGGCGGCACCGAAGATGCCGGCCAGTGCCCCTTCACCGGGAACGAACGCCTCTACCGCCTCCTTCACCAGGAAAAACACGGCGGCCAGAGCCCCCACCACGGTGCCCCGCCGGAGCGTCCATTTGATCTTCAGGTCGATGTCAAAGAGCTGGTGGCGGAGGACAGCGTACGCAACCAAAGCGCAAAATGCGATGAAACTCACCGGTAAAAGGGTCATTTCGACAGATCCCCATGCCGTGTGGAGGGGCGTGGTGCCGGCAAGGCCGTGGAGCATGTTCACGACCCAGTCGACAAGCAGCACAAGGTCGCGCAATCCGAAGGCAATGGCGTACCAGCCTGCACGCGACCGCGCCGCCGTCCCCGGCCTCGTCCTCGCCCACGTATGGATGGCAGCGACCAACGCGAAAACCAGGACCAGGCTGTGGAACAGATGCAGGCCGAGCAGTGCACCCCCCACCAACGGGACGTCCCAGCGCCAAGGGCCGGGCCCTGGAACGAGCGGGACGGGGTAATACCAGGTCGGTTGGAACACGCTGGTGCCGGCGAAGAGCACGGCGCAGACGGCCAAGACCACGGGTGCCCGCGGCCCGCGAAGCACGCGTGTAAGGGGCGTTTCGAGCGTGCCAAGGAAGGCGAGGTACGCGAAGACCGATGCCATCAGGAACGTGATCTGAGTGATGATGGCGGCGGTGGCGATCTCGGGGCTCGTCGCGGCCACGCGGACCGCGAGCATCGTCCAATTGAGCCCGTCCAGGAAAAGCGCCAGCGCAAGCAGACGGTTCTGCGAACGATCTGGCCGGGCCAGGAAGACAAGAGCCGCCACCCCGATGAAGCCCACGGCAGAGGCCAACCAGATCGTTGCACCCGACGTGATCACAAACGCTCAGGCCACCTCCTGCCTGGCCAAGACCCTCATCGCAGAGTGGAATTTCATGATCGGCACATCCAATATGGGTTCCATGCCATCGCCGAAGCATCTTAAGAATGAAGCCGCAATCATGCCCAGTTCCATCGGGGCTTTATTCCTTATGTTTTTGTCGATTTGTGGTCGATCAA
>CAYVRY010000202.1:0-3726 GCA_964452895.1 uncultured Halobacteriales archaeon | reverse complement strand
GTATACTTGTAGCTTTGGGAGCTATAGACTCCGGTTCAAATCCGGGCGGGCCCACTTCATCAATCGTTCTAGTTCAGCGGTTCGCAGGCTCCCGGATCAGCCGACGACGGCTTCCTTCTCGTACCGGGCCGCCTCCTCGTGGGTCAGGCCGAAGCGTTCGCGCGCGTGATCCAGCATGCGTCGCTCCTTCTTGTTCAGCGAACCGTCACTCCAGGCGAGGCGTACCCATTCCTGGTACAGGGCAGCGCGTTTGCGTGGGCCCATCTCGTCGATTGGAACCACCCCTGGCATCGCTGCATCGGCAAGGCGGTCCCCCAAGCGTTGGAGCGGGACGAGGGTGAAGACGAGGAGCCCCGCTCCGAAGACGCCGACCAACGCGCTTCCCGTCCTGTCCTCGAGGATGACCTGCGCGCCCTCGCTCAGGATGAAGAACAGGAACACGAAGACCGCCGCGAGGGTACCCCGGCTCAGCGTCCACTTCAGCTGCAGGTCGGCGCCGAGAAGCTGATGGCGCGTGATCGCGGCGATCGCCAGCACGCCGAGGACCAATGGCCAGATGCCATGGAACGCGATCTCGAATCGCGTACCCAGGCCAGGATTCAACGGGAGGATCGTGAGCGTGAAAACCGCGGCGGCCATCGGCAAGGTCAAGATCCAGAGAAAACGCCTCGCCTCTTGTCGCAGTGCCTTGTCGCCGCTGCGCTTTGCGCGCCGCGCCATGAACCCGGCGAGGAGTCCAACGGGGAGAAGCGACAGCGCCCCGACCAATCCATAGCCCCACTCATACGTGGTAAGGGGTGCATTGCTGTACAATCCAACGGGGGCCACGATTTGGACGCCCCAAAACAGGGCGATCCACAGCGGGTCGAGCGCGAACCCGAGCGCGAGCAGGAAGAGGGACTCTCCGCGCGTCGATTCGGGCGAACGGAGGTAGGCAACCCCGAGCGCCAGGGCAGCGGAAGCGTACGCGAAGTATTTGATCCCGTTAAAAAGCGCCAGCGGGCCCACCGTTGCATCCACGAACCGGAGGCCGGGGTCCCAGAGATACACCCCTTCGGCGACCAGCGCGCCGAGAAGCAGCGCCGGTGGCACCCATCGAACGGTACGAAGCCTGCCGTACTCGCGGAGACAGACATAGACGAAATACAATGTCGCGAAGGGGAGCAGGATCTCGAAGTAGACCGCGACGCGCAAAAAGAGGTCCGAAGGATCCCCGGTTTGGAGCGCGAGAAGCCCGTTCAGCATCCCGCGCGCGGTAAGAAACAGGGCGAAGGACTGGTTCAGGCGTTTGCCGGGATCAAGCACCATGAGTCCCACGGCCAGGGCAAGAAAAACGATGGCTGTGAGCAGGAACGGGACGTCGTGGATCCCAATCCGGTCCCACACCATACGGGGCGCCGCAAGGCCGGTGCCTTAAAAAATTGCCCGCCGGAGCGGGGGGAATCGATCATCATGGCAGCCCCCAAGGGAGCCCGGCGGGCCCACCTTATTTTCTCCTTGTGCATGCATGCTCGTCGATGCGGCTTTCCGCCCGATGGGTTCGTTGAATGCGCGATCGTTCACATCGGTCACGGCTCGCTAGTCCTTTGCTGGACGAGTTGCAGGAACTCCCGGCGCGGCTCGGCTTCCCGCAGCACGCCGCGGAACGCACGGGTCACGGTCGTCGCGGGGGAGCGCACGCCACGCATCGCCATGCAGGTGTGCGTGGCCTCGATGTGTACGGCGGCTCCGCGGGCATCGAGATGCTGGTCGATTGCGTCCGCGATCTGGTCGGTGAGTCGTTCCTGGACCTGGAGGCGCCGGGCGTAGGCGTTCACGAGCCGGGCCAGTTTGCTCAGGCCCACGATCCGGCCGTTGGGCAGGTATCCGACGGAGGCGGTCCCGTGGAAGGGAAGAAGGTGATGTTCGCACAGGCTCCAGAATTCGACCCCGTGCACCACCACCATTTCGTCGTGTGTGTCCTGGAAGTCGCGCGCCAGGATCGTTTCGGGATCTTGTTGATAGCCACTGGTGAGTTCCTGGAGGGCCTGCACGACGCGACGGGGCGTGTCTCGAAGTCCTTCCCGGGAGGGGTCCTCACCGATCAGGGTGAGAAGGTCGGCCACGGAGGTTTCGCCCTGAATGGGGCTCGGGCCGCCGTGGCCATTGGTCATGGTCTCGGGTACGACGAGCCGGGGAGGCCCGCTGCTCGGGTCGGTGGGACCGTCGGCGCACATCAACCGATGCGAACCTTCAGCAGTATATAGTGTTTATTGCCAACAAAACCAATAAATAGAGGAGGCGGTCTATTTGCCGGCTATGGGCCCGAGTGACACGCAAATGCGGATTCTCCGGAGCCTGCGGGAAGGCCCGCGGCAGTCCCAGGACATCGCCGCAGAGTTCGGCGCCGACATGAGCTCGGTCTATCGCCACCTGGAGACACTGCGCGCCGAAGGCCTGGTGGCCGCAGAAAAGATCGTTGACGGACCCGGACGACCGAAGAAGGTCTTCCGGTTGACCCCGCACGGGCAGGAGGCCTTCCCCCGGGACTACGCGTTTCTCCTCTCGGCCGTCCTGGATCAGCTCGAAAAGCAAGGCGGCCGGGCTGCGGTGCTCGCCAATCTCGACGGGATCGCCGCGCACCTTGCAGGACCCCTCGCCGGCAATGGCGACCCTTCCCAACGCCTCGACAAACTGGTCGGCTTGTATAACCGGTTGGGATTCGAAGCCTCCATCGAACGACAAGGCTCCCAGCTCGCCATCGTGCAGCGCAACTGCCCCTTTCTCAGGACGGCCCGCGACGACCCCGCCGCGCTTTGTGAATGTCTTGACGAGGGGCTCATGAAGGCCGCCATTCCGGAAGCGCGCATCGAACTGCAAAGCACACTGGCAAAAGGGGACGACCGGTGTCGCCACACGATCCGGCTGCTACCCGGGAAGGCCAAGGGGAAGCGTGGTTGAGTGGCGGGTCAAGGCCGTGTTCCGTCGGTTGTCGATTCGCTGGACTGAAAACGTCTAAATACATGGGCAGGGATGGCCCGTTAATGCCGGCATTAAGGACAGGAGTCTCACTATTTCTCACCCTTGCCCTGTTGGCGTTCGCTGAGGCCCCTGTTGCGCAAGATTTGGAGTCTATGCCCGCAAAGTCAGCCACATCGACGTTTTGCGACGGGAATGTCCCCCACCCGTCCGACGTTCTCCCGGAGCGGGGCATACCAGAGGAGTTGCCTGGGGAGTGGGCGAAAATGGTCGTCGATTGGTACACGAATCCCGCATTGGTGGACGATTGGGACCATTTTTTGGCAGATTACAGAATCATCTATCCCGCGGATGATAGGGCAATCGTGTTCCATGGATTCACGTTCTCCTCCGAAGAAATGGGCAAGGATTTCTATGAGTCCTGGATTCATGGAACCTCGGAGGTCCTGTGGGATCCAGGAGTAGGTCAGCAGTCCTCCGCCTGGTTGGAAAGCGAGAACCGGTTCCACGTATTGTCCCAGTACGGCGGTTTCGTTCTTCACATAACCGAAATCCGGTTTGATGAAGGGACTGGTCCCTGGCCAAGTATCTCAATCATGGCCGCCGATTCCTGGATGGAAGAATTTGCCCGGTTGTGCTGATGCACCCCGCGCCTCACTATTGATCCCTTCGTGCCCTTTGTTTCCAGTCCGCGTACACCCGGTCGTTGAGTGCGAGTCCGAACAGTTTGTGCAGTTCCTGCCAATTGGATACGTAGTCGACTTGATC
>CAYVRY010000201.1:0-3767 GCA_964452895.1 uncultured Halobacteriales archaeon | reverse complement strand
CTGCTGGCGGGGCTGCTGGCGGGGTGCCTGGGGGACGACGAATCGCTGGAATCAGGGTTTGACGGGGAGTACGTGGACGAGCCCCTGGTCGGGCTTGTGATCGAACATGAGGAAGGGACGGCTTATGAGAAGGACTCATCGTACATCCTTGGGCAGAACAAACGGTGCGCCATCGTCGGACCGACCCTGGCCGACACGTGTCGGGAGAAGTACCCGATCATGGACGCCGTACCCCACGTCGACACCGTGCCGGCGCCGACCCTTGACTTCACCAAGTTGGCATTCGCCGAGACTTCCACCGATCTCATCATCACCATGGAGATCGCCGAACTGGATGAACAGTGGAGCGCCCTCGACGCGCCGGACGACAATACAATGATCCGTTATGGGTTCTGCTGGGAAGAGGTTCACGACGAGGATGATATGGAAACCCGGGGATGCTCGGTTTTTGCGGTTCGGAAACCCAGCGGTGAACTTCTGTTCACTTCACTCTACGGTGAAGTCGGCGGATGCAACGACTGGGGTTGGTGCCCGGTAGAGATCCCGTACGAAATCAAGTACGGAGAACCAGGGACCATCCAACTGACGATTCCCCGGCTGCTCCTGCCCAACGGGGAACAAGGCGACCCACTCACCGAGATCACCTTCGGCACCGACCGGCTCCATAGCCGGGCCACCTACGTGGGATGGTCGGTCCGGGAAGGGCCCATCGATGAGCAAGGGTGGAACACCATCGAACCCATGCGCGGAGTCGAGAATATCGATACGGGTTCAAGTGATGAGCCGTTCGTCTTCCAGACCCCCAGGTACCCTGTGGACCCTGCCGAATTGACCGTAAATCACCACAACCACACAGAAGGTGTCACTTTTGACGAGACGGGTCAGTACAGGCCTGACATCGACATCCTGTCGTACAACTTAGAGGAGACCGCCACCGAACTCGCACTTTCCATCGAACTCGCACAGATCGAAGAAGACCCGAAGGACCACTGGTTATGGCTGGCACTTGGCATGCCTTCGGGTCGTGTCCACCAAGCGGGCTACGATATGGTCGAAGGCCAACGGGACGTGTATGCCGGTCACGACGTACCGGACGAGGACTGGCGATGGGACGCCGATGCCGTGGCCTTTGAGGTCGAAACCGGTTCACCCGGCTGGCTTCATTTCACCTGGGGCCGCGATGATCTGGGGTCCCCGGCGGCCGGCGAGCGGGTGAACCTGGCGTGGCTCGAAACCGGCATGTACCCCGCAGACGCGGATGAACAATATGGCCCATTGGGCATGGAGTACACCAGGAACATGGATGGAGGGAATGGAGGGGACTGGGTGGAGTGGGGGCTCCCCTACTGGTTCGAATCGGACACTACCTCCATAGGCAACGAATCCGTCGGGAGCTTGATCCAGGACGATGTCGGCGACACCCGGATCCCGGACACTGTCTCCTTGGACGAAGTCAATGAAAACCAGTACGACATCACTTATGTCGAGACGAAAGGTTTGGACCCTGCAACCGTGAAAGTCTCGCTCGGTGTGCAAGACCTTTCAAACGTGGAAGTACCGATGGGTTACGAGGCGATTGTTTATGCCATCGGCCTCCACACCGACGCCGGGAAATTCAAGGTCTTCTATTACAAGGATGCCGATCAGCAGGGCTATTATTGCGCAACCGACTCGTTGGTCCTGACCGACGAACCAAGCGACCCGAACGGAGTGGTCTGGACCCAGGTGCCAGGCCTGCTGTCAAATGGCGGGCGGGCCCCAGGTGGTGTCGGCCTGGCGAGCGGTGCGATCTCCTTCGACGTACCCCACGAATGCCTGGGTGTGGAAGACGGCCAACCTTTCGAGGTACACGATCTGGCCTCGGGGACGTACCTGTTGGAAGACCCAGTGGGGCTCCCTCAATTGGCAGAGGTCCACACGGTGGACGCCGCGGCGTCGAGCCCGGCTGAACTGCCCGTTTCTCTGGGAATCGCCGAAACCCCCACCGACCCGGCAACGCCCGCCTGGTATGCTGCCCCATTAGGCCTCAACGGCCAGGACTGGGACGTCCTGGGCGTCGCGATCGCGATCCTCTTGGCCACGGGCGGCGCCTTCGTCGTCTACCAACGACGCCGCAAACTCCGCCGCTACCTCAACCGCGTGAGCCACACCGCGAAGATCAAGGACCTCACGGCCCGCGAGACCGGACTGGGCGAACTGCGCGAAGCCCTCCGGGCCGACCTCGTCGCGGGCAAGATCGCCGAAGGACACTACACGATCGTCCTGCGGCACATCGAGGACGCCATGAAGGACGTCCGGGTCAAGAGCATCGAAGAGACCTTCCGGGAGCTCCCGTTCCACATCGTGAGCAAACTGCGCGCCGTCCTGGCCGACGGCGTGATCACACAGGACGAACGGGAGATGGTCGTGGATCTCGTCGCGCGCGCCGAGATCGCAGACAAGGACAAACAGAAGGTTCTCTCGCGCCTGGAACGATGGCAGCTCGTGGACGAGGTGGCGAAGACGTGACTGATGAGGACCGAACCGACCGCTGGCTTCCGAAAGGCGCAGGCATCCTCGCTTGGCCGGGTCGACGCAGGCTCCGGGATTACCTGGACCGGCTCCACCATGCCGTACAGATCAAGGACCTGAACGCCCGCGAGACCGGGCTCGGCGAGATCCGGTCCGCGCTCCGGGCCGACCTGGTCAAGGGCGAGATCTCCGATGGTCACTACCTGGTGGCCATGGGACACTTGGACGAAGCGATCAAATACACCCGGATCGAGAGTATCGAGCAGACCTTCCAGGAACTTCCCTTCCACATTGTCGAAACGCTCCAAGGTGTGCTCGACGACGGCCGGATCGACCCGGATGAGATGAAAATGGTCGAGAACCTCCTCGAGCAGGAGGACCTCCCCATGGAGGACCGGAACCGGGTACTGGCCCGACTCGGGCGATGGCAGCTCTCGGACGAGGCCGCCAACGTATGATCACGCCAGTCGAACAGATCACAAACACAAGGAGACAAAGAACATGAAAAACCAATGGACCATTTATTTGACGACGTTGCTCATCGCGGGCATCACCCTGGCAGGTTGCATCGAGGCGGAGGACAACGACCAAGACGGCGGGGACAAAATGAACGAAGCGGGCTCTACCGTATACGACTGGGGTGTGGTGGATTGCACCGCGGTGATCTCGATCTTCCCGGTTGACGCGGACGCACTCGCCCCCCACCTGCCGGAGGGATTTACGCCCCTGACGCCGGAAGAGTTCGGCCTGCCGCCGGACCCGCGCGGGGACGCATTGATCGGCATCAAGGCGCTGGAATGCGACTCCGGGCAAGGGGTCTACGACAACGGCGGGACCGTCCAGTACGCATCGTCTTACGCCCCCGTGCATCCCCCTGCAGAGCTCAAACAGGACGTTGACTTCCATTTCGTCGCCTGGGATTCGCTGTCGCAAAACGCCACGGCCCGCGCGATCATGCAGGGGCAAGGATTGCCCATCGTGGACGGAGAATCCGATCTCACTGGATTCACGGCGACCCCCGCCGGCTTCGCGTTCGACGTCGGATTGCGCCTGGGCGACGACGAGTACCGGTTCATGGGAACGGCCCCCGCCCCCGACGAAGAGTTCAGCAAAGGGTTCCGATACGCCGACTTCATGGCCGGCGACGACGGACTCACCATGTGGTGGGCGGACTACACCTCGCCGAACATTCACGCCGGGGCCGGGATCCTGGAACTCGCAGAAGGCAGCCTGCTCGCCGAAGTGGCAGGCACCAC
>CAYVRY010000200.1:0-3797 GCA_964452895.1 uncultured Halobacteriales archaeon | reverse complement strand
CCGCGGACGTGGTCGCGGGTCTGGTCACGTACTATGATTCGTGGTTGGAGTCCGTCTCGAACGCCGACGGCAGCGCCGCGGGCGGCATCTTCGACGACTGATCAAGGCGGGGCTGCCCCGGCGGCGCCTTCTGCCTCGGTCACTGGGTGTCTATCCACGGGTCTTCGGCACGTCGGGGCGGCAAGCCCCCGCAATCTTCCCCCGCTCTTTTTCCAAATTTTCTCCCTCTTGGTTTTACACGCCGACGATTCGATCAGGATCCATGCCGACTGCCAGGAAATCCTTCGGGTTTGTGGTCCAGAGAAGGTCCATCTGTTCGACGTGCCCCGCAATCATGGCGTCCCTGACAAGTCGTTTCCATAGTCGATCGTTCTCGATTCGGATCGGTAATCGGTCGGCTTCGTCCTCTGTGAAGGGTTCGATTTCGATGTGCATGGTTGAGAGCCACCGACGGAAACGTTTGACGTCGCCGCCGTCACGTCGTATCTGTCGGGCTCGTTCCATGTACGCCACAGAAGGAAGGACGAGCGGGAGGTATGTATGTGCAAGTCGCTCCATAGCCTCGGTGCGCCAGAGGACCCCGGTGTCGATTACGATTCGCGGTCCGGCCATTCCCACGGCTCCTCTTCGGGTTCGTGGCCGGTGAGGAATTCCCGTAGGCGGCCGACGTTTCGTTTGCGGTCTTCGATGATCATGAGGCTGCGCAGGCCTTCGCGGAGCACGTCGCTCTCGGTGGTTTTGTGGCGTTGTGCGATTCGTGACAACTGCCGCGCTTCCGTCTCGTTCAGACGGACCTTCTTCATGACGGACTTCTGCATCTATGCCCCATAACTGTGGTCCACTTTTTCTAATTTGTGGTCCGTTCCGGGTCGATCACGTCGTCGCCACGGTGGCCTTGATCTCTTCCATGATGACCTCGGCCAAGAGGCGCGTGCCTTTCTCCACGAGTTCGTCGGTGGGGTGGCTGAAGTTGATCCGCATGGTGTGCGTGCCGTCTTCGGGGTTCACGAAGAAGGCGTGCCCGGGCACGAAGGCGACTTTCTTCTCGACGGCTTTCTTCAGGAGGTCCGTGGTGTTCACTTCGCGCGGCAGTTGCGCCCAGGTGAAGAGCCCGCCTTCGCTCTTGGTCCAGTGGACGTGCTCCTTGGGGAAGGTCTCGTCCATGGTGTCGAGCATGATCTTGCGTTTCGCGGCGTAGATCTCGATGATCTTCGGGAGGTGCCGTTCGACGATGTCGTTCGCCATGAGGTCGGCGGCGATGAACTGGGTGAAGCTGTTCGTGCACAGGTCCGTGGCTTGCTTGCTGATCACCATCTTGCGCATGATCGGTTCCGGTGCGGCGGTCCATGCGAGCCGGAAGCCGGGCACGAGGATCTTGGAGAAGGTCCCGAGGTAGATCACGCGGTCTTCCTGGTCCATGGCGTAGAGGGTGGGGATCTCTTCGCCCGTGTAGCGCAGTTTCCCGTACGGGTCGTCTTCGATGATCATGCAGTCGTATTCATGCGCCAGCTCGAGCAGTTTGCGCCGACGCGGTTCGCTGAGGACGGTCCCGGCGGGGTTCTGGAACGTGGGAACGGTGTAGATCAACTTCACCGGGTTGCCGTCCTTGCGGCACCGTTCCAGGTTTTCTTCGACGCCCGCCATGATCATCCCCTCGTCGTCCTCGTCCGTGGCGATGTATTCCGGTTTGTACGTGCTGAACGCGGAGAGGGCGCCCAGGTAGGTGGGGTTGCCGACGAGGATCCGGTCGCCGGGGTTGATGAAGACGCGGCCCAACAGGTCGAGTCCCTGCTGGGAGCCGTTCGTGATGACGACGTTCTCGCGGCCGATCTCGAAGCCGTCCTTGTTCAGCAACCGGGTGACTTCGTCGCGAAGGGGCGTGTAGCCTTCCGTGGGACCGTATTGCAGCGCGAGTTCCGGGTCGCTCTTGAGCACCCGCTCGGTGGCCGCGCGGACCTCCTCGAGGGGGAACGTGACCGGGTTGGGGAGTCCGCCAGCGAACGAGATGATGTCGCTGCGTTGTGTCAGTTTCAACAGTTCCCGGATTTCGGACGCCTTCAGCTTACGGGCGCCCTCCGAGAGGAATTTTTCATAATCCATGGCGTCTCACTCCGGCTCTTGCTTCACTCTGGGCTGCAACCCGTGGGCCCGGATCCGTGGCCCGGCGGGAGGCTTCGGGAAAGAGACCCATCGGCTCTAACCCCTCGGCTGCAGCGCAAGCGACCATTCCCTGGCGCCTATAAGTAAGCTTTCGCCGTTTGTTTACCCGGTTGGCAGGCACCATTCGAAGAGTTTTTCCCGTCTTCGGCGCGCTGGAGAGCCGGTCTGGCCCGGGCCGCAAAGGAGGTGGAGGCTTGTGGGATTCCGCTTGGACCGCGCCCCTAATGCTCAAATAATGGCCTCGGCTCAAGACGGGTGTGCCCAACTGGATTTTTGCCTTGGCTCTTTGGCAGACCCCTGTGCCGCTTGCTTGGGGGCGTGGTGCCTGATGCGTCTGGACACGCCTTGCCCCGCGTGTGGTTTTGACGGCATCAAGATGTCCACGGCCACCACGGACATCCCCTATTTCGGGGAGTGCACGGAGACCTTGATCCGTTGTGACCAATGTGGGTTCAAGCACACGGATTTCCTGGTCCTGGGCCAGAAGGACCCGGTGCGCTTCACCTTGGAGGTGGGTGATGAGGCGCACCTGTTCGCGCGCGTGGTCCGGAGCACGTCGGGGACGATCCGGATCCCGGAGTTCGGGGTGCTCGTGGAACCGGGGCCGTTGGCGGAGAGTTTCGTGTCCAATGTGGAGGGGGTCCTGGGTCGGGTGGAGGCGGTGTTGGGCCAGTTGTCGCGCTCCGGGAACCCGGAGCAGGCAAAGCGTGCCGAGGAGCTGATCAAGGATCTCGAGAAGGGACGCCGCGGCGAGCTGGTTTTCACCCTGGTCCTGGAGGACCCGCTGGGCAACAGCGTGATCGCGCATCCCGATGCGGTGCAGACGGCGCTCACGGAGGAAGAGGCGAGTCACCTCAAGACCGGGATGACCTTCATCGACGTGGAGGACCTGGTGGACGAAGGGGATGAAGGGGAAGGCTCGGACGGGGACGGCGATGACGACGGTATGCCCAGTGTGGACGATCTGTTGAAGCCGTGAATCACGCCCGGGGCGCGTCGGGCTCAATTAAACATGGCGTTTCAACGGCGCCCTGCGGAAAAGAAAAAGGGAAAAGGAACGGGTCGAAAGCGCGGACTCACGCGAGCTTCAGTTTGCTCAGGATCGGTTCGTACAGTACACCCCGGTCGATGAGCATGTTGATCGCTTCCTCCACGGCGTCTTCCGTGTGGTTCTGCTTCTTCGCGGTCTCCAGGATGCCGTCCCAGGGCGCACCGTCGTCATGCTGCTTGAGCAGGTCTTCCACGATGCCGACGACGAGCTTCATGAGCTCTTCGTCGCCTTCGCTGTCCGCGCCCGGCCCTTGTGAGACGCCCGTGGTGGGGGTGTCGGTCCCGACGGCTTCGTGCACGGGGATCGCTTGTCCGTCCTCCAGCAGGGCCAGGGTGTCCAGGAGCATGCCGCGGTAGCTCGCCAGGTCCGTCTCGTCGTATTTCTCGTGCGCCAGGAAGGCGCCTTCCGCGATCACGCCGGGGATGCCGCCGTCGACGAGGGCTTCCGGGCTGGTGGCCGCGCCGGAGCGGATCGCTTCCATGGCGCGCAGCCGGGCGTGGGTGTGCTCGGCCGCACTGACGATCCACTGGTCCCGGGTCGCTTCGTCCACCTCGGTCACGTTCTCCGGGCGCACGCTGATGAAGAG
>CAYVRY010000199.1:0-3842 GCA_964452895.1 uncultured Halobacteriales archaeon | reverse complement strand
TCAAGACCAACAGACCGACAAGGACCACACTGCGCATGGGACCAGGCGAGGCGAGGCGGGCTATATCTGTTGTGGTCGAAGGTTTGAGCGGTGCCGGTCTGGAAAGGTGGACCCTACCGGGTACGATCATGCGGCACGCTCTGCCGGGGGCCGGAAGTAGGCACACAGAATCTCCAACTCCTTGATGGTGTGGCCCTGGCTTTGGCGCAGCATCTCACCGGCAAACCCCACGATCATGAAACCAGTTGCATAATGCATGGACTCCAATCGCCCGAAGGCAAGGGCCAAAACGAGAATAAGGATGTAGGCCCAGAGAAGCCCGAGAAAGATCGCCGTGGCAATGTGGATCTTTTTCCGCTCGACCACTTGTTTCTCGATGCGGCGCACCACGGTTTCACGGTCAATCGGCGCTCCTTGAATGTCCGTTGTCCCACTCATGCTCGCTGCAACGACTTTCAGCCTGATAACCTTGACGAAACCTGGGAGCCCGCTCTCTATCTGAGCGACAATCTCACCCCCACCGTACGATTTATACCGCGCCGAGCCTAGCCTTTTGCCATGGGCTTCGAGAAGAAGATGGTCACCGACACGAAGGGGCGATTCAAGCGCAAGGAGTCCGAGTTCCGCGACCAGATCACGGCGGACGGCTCATCGGGGTTCAAGGCGGAACCGGACCGTTATCATCTCTACGTGGCCTGGGCTTGTCCGTGGGCCCACCGCACGCTCTTGATGCGAAAGCTGTTGGGGCTCGAGGACATGGTCTCCTATTCCGTCGTGCATCCCCTGATGGATGACCAGGGGGCCTGGTTGTTCGACGCAGGGGAGGGTTATGAAGACCCGATCAACGGGGCCGGAAGCCTGCAGGACCTGTACAAGATGGCGGACCCGGCGTTCACCGGGGTCGGGACCGTGCCCACCTTGTGGGACAAGAAAAAGAGCACGATCGTGAACAACGAGTCGCGCGAGATCATCCGGATGTTCGACACCCAGTTCAAGGCGCTGCAGCAGAAGGACGTGACCTTCCTGCCTGCCGGAATGGAGAAGAACGTGGACAAGGCCCTGGATAAGATCTATGAACCGATCAACAACGGCGTTTATCGCTCCGGGTTCGCGCGCACCCAGCAGGCCTACGAGGAGGCGGTGACGCAACTCTTCGATGCGCTGGCTCACTGGGAGGAGGTCCTCTCGCGCCAGCGCTATCTGGCCGGCGACGTGATCACCGAGGCGGACTGGTGCATGTTCACCACGCTGCTGCGCTTCGACCCGGTCTACCATTACCATTTCAAATGCAACATCAAGCGGCTGCGGGACCATCCGAACCTGTGGGCGTACACGCGGGAACTCTATCAATACCCGGGCGTACGGGACACGGTGAACATGGCGGAGACGAAGAAACACTACTACGGCAGTCATGAGTCGTTGAACCCGTTGGGGATCGTGCCCGTGGGGCCCGAGCTCGACCTGGACGAGCCGCACGGGCGGGACAAGGTGCTGCCGGTCTCGGACTCCATCACTCCCCTGACGACCAAGTGATCTCCCGCTCGGCGTTCTCGAAAAAAAGTTAACCGAAGAGCCTTTGGTATCGTTCATGGGCGAACGCGGGTTCAGGGCTGCGGCTTCGAATTTCCACCGGCTGCACCTCGAGGATGACCATATAAGCATCAAGCCGGGGTTCTTCCGCATGATGCCGATCCGGTTGATTCTGCTCGGTTTTGGTGGAGTAGGGATCTGGGGACTCGCAAACCTGGTCATCGAAGAGGGGCTCACGGCCACCTCAGTGTTCGTGGGTCTTCTGGGAGGGTTTCTCTCCTTGGTCGCGGTGTTCGGTGGCTTGGCCCCGTGGGTGACCCTTCGGGCACACCTCGATCGGACCGGGCTGGAGTTGCGGGGGAAGGTCTCCCCGATCCAGGGGCATGTAGGATGGACGAGGGTGAAACGAATCATCGACATGGCGGTCCAGGATGGACAAATGGGGACGGGGGGCCGAAGCAGCGGTGGCGTGCAATTGGGCCCGGCGCGCAGCAGTTGGACATGGCATGTGGGTTGCCAGTTGGACGACGGCACCGTGGTCGGTCTGTGGCGTGCGCAAGGCCGCCGGAGCGCCGAACGACTGGTACGGGCTTTGGAGAGGATCTCCGCGCAGGCCGTGCGCGAAAGGCTTCCGGTGGTGCAGGCGCCGGTCGGTGTGACCCCGCGCGGTCCGGAGAGCTGGCCGCCTCCGATCCCGGGAGGTTATCCGAACCATCCGTCCATCCGGGTGCAGGAGACGGGCGGCTCCACGGACATCGCGCTTCAGGAGCCCCCGCGACGGGCGGCGCGCCGTTCCATCCTTCTGGGCGCGGTCTTGGCGGTGGTCGGCGGAGCAAGCCTTGCGGCGTTGACTTGGCATTTCGGTACGTTGATCCCGGGCGAGTTTATCCATGTCGTCGCAGCGATCGCCTTCGCGATTATCCTTCTCGTGGGCGTAAGCAGCGCTTCCCAGGGGTGGATCCTGCTCCGCCCGGTGACCCATCGGATCAATGAGGGGGAACTCCAGGTTTTGGACCACACCGGCAAGGTGCGGCGACGGCATTCTTTCGATGTGATCCAGAAATTGGTCATTGAGAGGGGGACCATCACGGTGGTCGAACCGACGAAACGGGAGCAGCTCTTTTTCTATGGCCGCGACGACGAAGGCGAACTGGAATGGGCGTTGGCCGCGCTGAAGCACGCCATGGCGCAAAAGGGATGGTCGCCGGCGAGCCGACGTGAACTGAATCCGGAGGAAACCGCAGCGCCGGCAATGGCGACCTGACGGTCTACGAGCGCCGCAAGCAGGAAGGCAAACGGCCATGTCCGGGCTTCTGTATGATGGGTAGCCTGGGCTTCGACTAACCCGGGTATCCCTTCTACCGCGACGTCACGCCGCCGGTCCCTTTACGACCCCGCAACACGAAATACAAAACGACCGCAAGGATCAGCGCCGGCATAAAACTGAACGTTGCTCCGAACAGGAGGATTGTAATATCCTTGGTCATGATGAAGAACCAGACTGTGGCCAGGAAAACCAACGAGAACAATACCAGACCGAGCATCGTCAATACAATCCCCACATGGGTTTTTGCATCCTGAGATGCTGCCTGGGTCTGGGCGCTGGTTTCAACACTCATGGACCCGATGACGGATATGGAATATAAAAGCGTGTTCTTCTCTACGGCGTCGCACGAGCGGCAGAAAAAAACCTTGGGGACGTGACCGCCGATGCAGAAAGCCCCGGTGCCGTCTTCCAGGACTTCGCATCATGCCAAAAGCACTTTTATAGCGGCACACCGGGCCCATGCTGCAGGGGACTTTGATGAAGCGGGCGAACCAAGTGGTCCCGGTCGCACTCGCATCGCTTTTGGCGTTCTGCTTGCTGGTGCCGAGCGCGTCGGCGTGGCACTGGGAGGAGGAGGAAACCCACGAGTACAAGTGGGGCAAGGCCGGGGACCCCCTGGTCAAGGGGGACGCCGCGCAGTGCCTGGAATCCGCAGCCGGACTCGCCGACCTTTCCTGCACGGTTCTCTACGGCCACCCGGACGGCTTCAATCAGGCGCAACCCATGGACCTGATCCGGCCGACGGATTGTAGCCCGGGTCGCGACAAGATTGCGTCCCCTCTTGTCCCCTGGAGCGGTTCGAACCAGGTGCTCTTCTCCCCGGCGCTTCATCCATGGTACCGCCAATCGGCGCCGGATTGCAACGACGACCTCTTCACAGACGGCTATCTTCCAGAACTCACCCTCCATCCAACCGAGCCGATCCGGGGCACATGGTATCTCTCCTACGACCGCCCCGCATCGGTGGACCCCGAAGCCACTCTCA
>CAYVRY010000198.1:0-3862 GCA_964452895.1 uncultured Halobacteriales archaeon | reverse complement strand
GCTTCCCTTAAAGGGACCTGCGGGGCCTCCCCCTGTCACTGGGGTGCCAAGGGGGGTTGCACCGAGAAAAGGCCGCTTGCGCGGCGGGCGGTTGCAGCGCTACAAGCGATGATGGCCGATGCCGATGGGGCCGGTGAGCGCGCTGCGTTGCATCACGAAGTTTCCAGTGGGCTGCGCCTTGATATGGGTTTTGGTGGCGTTTTCTGCCTCCTCAGGGAGGATGCCTCGTTTGGGTCGCCCCTGCGACGCCTCGGCAGGAAGGTCGACAGGGCCTGGCATGACGGACACCCATACCTGGCGGGCCGGGGCACCCAGACCTCATGCGCTGGTTCACAACTGGAATTCCTATGCACCAAAACGCCTTTATCCAAGCTGTCTTGGGGGTCGATGAAGACCCATGATCGACCTGAGCGGGAAACGAGTGCTGGTATTCGGCGTGGCATCGGAGACGTCCATTGCCTGGACGATCGCCGAGAAGTACGCCCAGGCGGGCGCGAAGGTCACGTTGGGCTACCAGAAGCGGTTCTTGTCGCGCATCATGCAGCTGACGAAGGACGTGGATTGGATCGAGGGCAAGTTCGAGTGCGACGTGGCCTCCGAGGAGAGTGTGGCCCGGTTCTTCGAGCAGACCGAGGGGCAGTTCGACGTGTTGGTGCATGCGATCGGTTTCGCGCCGGCGGAGGCGCTTGCGCGTCCGATCATCCATACTTCGCAGGAGGATTACGAGACCACCATGACGGTCTCGGCGTACAGCCTGGTGCGTCTGGTCCGTCAGGCGGTGCCGCGGTTGAACCCGGGCTCGTCCGTCTTGACGCTCACCTATCTGGGCTCCGAGCGCGTGGTGCCGGGCTACCGGATCATGGGGACCGCGAAGGCGGCCTTGGAGTCGCTCACCCGGGAGCTGGCCGCACTGGTGGGCCAGCGCGGCGTGCGCGTGAACGCGATCAGCGCGGGTCCGATCCGCACGTTGGCGGCAAGCGGCGTGCCCGGTTTCGACCGGATCCTGGGCTGGATGGCGCATTGTGCGCCGCTTCGGCGCAATGTAACCCAGGAGGACGTGGCGGGGGCTGCGCTCTTTTTCGCTTCGGATCTCGCCGGCGGCGTGACGGGGGAGGTGCTCCATGTGGATGCGGGGTACCACATCATGGGGGTGCCGCCGGGTCTGGACCGGCTCATGCAGACCTCGGCGGACGAGGGCGCCCAAGCTCCGGCGGGCAAGGCGCCTGGCGGTCCGGGTGCTCCGGAGGGCGCCACTTCGCAGGCGACGACGGGTCAGCCGCTTCGTTGATCACGCGGTGCGCAGTTGTACGGTGAACCCGTTCGCGGCGGCGGAGTCCTGCATGCCCTGCACGGTGGGGCCTTCGTTCCAGGCGCCGGGCCCGGAGCAGCAGCCGGCGACGATCGCGGAGACGATGCCGAGGGCTTTGCCGGTGGGTTCGTGCAGGAGCGGTCCGCCGGAGTCTCCGAAAATGATGGGGGCGTCGATGATGTAGTGGTCCGTGCTGTGGCTCCAGAGGACGCCGACGCGGTTCTCGCGGGTGATCTGATGGATGTTGAAGACGGTGCCGTATCCGCTCATTTGGACGACGTCCCCCAGGGAGGTGTCGCCGGGGGTGGCGACGCCGGTGGGTGAACCGTCGTGTCCCTTGACGTCGGCTTGCACGCGGTGGACCTGTGCGGAATCGACGCGCATGAAGGCGAAGTCGTCGGCCAGCTCGGGCCCGGAGTGGATGTAGGCCACGGTGGCGAAGCCGCTGTTGCCGGCGACCGTGACGCTTTGGCCGACCTGGGAGACGCAGTGGGCGGCGGTTCCGAAGTAGACTTCGCCGGCTTGTGCGCCGACGCCGTCGAAGACGAAGTTCACGGTGCAAAAGCCGACGCTGGTCTCCATCTGGTCGCCGGGTCGAACGGCATGGCTGCTTGCTGCAACGTCGTCGGTCAGGGGGGTCGCGGGCAGGGCCGTGGCCGCCACGACGAGGACCAGGGTCAATGTGAGGAATCGGTTCATTGGGTACACCACGGGCTTGGCAAGCGCCTTTTGGCATATCTGTTTATCCGGGGCGCGCGGCCAAAAACATCCAAGGTCCCATCGTTTTTGGCCAGATGTCGAGTGGTTTGGGGGTCTGTTTGCTCACCTTGGGACCCAGCAACCACCCCTTCTGCTGGCACGGTCCCATCGACCGTCCTGGGGGCGCCCGCGACCGGCCAGGCCACCAATTTAAAAGCCCAGGTTGACCATGATGGTTTGTGGCCACAGACCTTGTCACCACGGCAGCGGACCTGTTCGCGGTCTACGGCCTGATCGTCCTCTTCGTCCTGCTGGTACTGGACAACGCAGGGATCCCGTTCCCCACGGAACTGGTCCTGATCATGGCGGTGGGCCTCTATGTCACGGACTTCCTGAGCCTGGTCTACCTGATCGCCGTCGCGACGGGGGCCGCGCTCGTCGGCAGCCTGATCCTTTACGGGATCTGCTACAAGGGCGGGCGGCCGCTCGTGGAGAAGCATCCGAAGCTGTTCATGATGAACCCGAGACGCCTGGCGCGTCTTGAGCGCGTCTTCGGTCATCCGGTGGGCAAGAGCCTGGTCTTCTTCCTGCGTCTGTTCCCGCTGACGCGGGTGCTTGTGAGCATCCCGGCAGGGATCGCGCGCATGCGCGCGGGCACGTTCATGCTCCTTACGTTCGTGGGGATGCTGATCTATCACGTCGTCTTGGTGATGCTCGCTTCGCGTTTCGGCGCCGAGGGCGGCGGCACGGACCTCCAGGCGGCCATCGGGAGCCCGGCCTGGCAGTTCGTGCAGGCGAACCAGGTGGTCACGGGCCTGGCCATTCTCGCGCTCGGGCTCCTCTACTCGCTCTATGCTTCGCGCGGCGCGATCAAGGACCCGGAGTGGGCGTCGCCGTCGAAGATCGGCTGGGTCGCGGAACGGATCGCCGTCTGGGGCGGGCTCGCGCTTCTCGTTGTGACGCTCGTGGACGTGACCCTCGTCTACCGGGCCCTCGCGTACACGGGGATGGACCTGCCGCTCCTGATGGAGCAGATCAACTGGGACGCCGAGTCCTTCCTGACCGGGGTCGCCATATTGAGCATCATCATCGGTTTCCCGATCCTGCTCTACGGCCGGCGCGCAAGACGCCGCAAATGGGAGGCGTACCAGATCGAGTACGGGATCCGTGGGACCGCGGAGGTGTTAATGAAGACGCCCGAGTCCGCGGTGGTCTCCTGGGAGCAGGCTTCCGCCCAGAACCCGCACTCGCACACCGAGACGCTGCGGTCCGCGCCCAAGAAGCCGTCCGAGCGCTGGGACCCGGGCTCACAAGAAGGCGGCAAGGGCCCCGGCAACGACTCCGGCAAGGACCGGTGACGCAGTGAAGCGGTAGCGCCGGTCACTCCTTCTTCTCGTAGTCCACGTCCACGGTGTCGTCGTCGCCGGCATCGCCGGGCCCGGTTCCAGGCCCAGGAGCACCTTCGCCTTCTTCCTGCGCTTTCTTGGCGGCTTCCTCGGCGGCCTTCTGGTACATCCGGGTCGCGGGTTCCTGCATCGCGGCGGTGAGGGCTTCGGATTTCTGCTCGATCACTTCCAGGTCGTCGCCCGTCAAGGCTTCCTGGAGTTCGCCCTTGGCGGCCTCGACCTTCGTCTTCTCCTCTTCTTCGAGCATCTCGGAGTGCTCTTCGAGGAACTTCTCGGCCTGGAAGACCGCGCTGTCCGCCTGGTTGCGGGTCTCGACGCGTTGGCGCCGTGCTTCGTCGTCGGCCTTGTGCTCCTCGGCCTCCTTCTTCATGCGCTCGATCTCGGTGTCGTCGAGCTTCGTGGAGCCCTGGATCGTGATGTGCTGGCTCTTGTTCGTGGCCATGTCCTT
>CAYVRY010000197.1:0-3887 GCA_964452895.1 uncultured Halobacteriales archaeon | reverse complement strand
AGTTCGTCCCGTTTCTGGGCCCAGCTGCGGGCTTCGTTGTTCAGCTTGTCCCGGTTCGCGCGGGCGATGTTCGCTTTTTTCTGAAGCTCCTCGCGCTTCCGTTCAAGGTCGACAAGCTGGCTCATAAATACACCCGCCGAGGCGGCAGAAGGCCGGGTAAGGGAGCGGGTATATAATGGTGTTGACGCGCATCCGTTTTTTCTCCTTTGGGCGGCCGGTCGTGTCGTGCATTGGCAGCGGTGGACCGGGCTCCGTATTGCGCTCGGGCGCGGCCTGCCGGGGCCGTCGGGGACCCGTCCGGGGAGGGGGGCCGGCGCCGCGGGCGGCCCGTTCAGCGGCTTTTGCCGATCCGTTCCCGGGCCCAGACGGCGGTGACGATCAGGCCGACGCTAAGTAGCGCCAGCGACAAGGGCATCAAGGGCGGGGTCTGGCTGGCGTAGTCCACCCGCACGGTGAAGGTGTCGTGCGGCCAGCCTTCGCCGTCGGCGTCCGGTGGATAGTCGAACAGGTAGACCTGAACGTGCCAGGCACCGGGTCGGTCGAAGACGAAGGCGACCTCGTAGACGCCGTCCATCCAGGGTTTTTCCCGCAGTTGGTAGGGCAGGTTGTTCGGGACCGCCCCTTCCGGATAGATGAACGCGCGCACGCCGCTGAGCCCCGAGACGTATTGGCCGGTGTCCTTGTCACGCACCTGGATGATCAGGTTGCGGCGTTGGTTCACCTGGAACGTGGAGTCGGCGTTCAGGATCGTGATCTCCGGGTTCTCCGGCAGGATCAGGCCCTGATCGGCGTGCCGTCGGGGGTCTTTCATCCCTTGTGTGGTGGATTCGAGCAGCACGGGGACCACCTCGATGCCGCCCCAGTCGGAGATGAACACGGCGGCCCCGGCCCAGGTGGGGCGGGCGAACAGGGATTCCGGGGCGACGATCAGGCTCATCTCCACGCTGCCGTCGGCGGGCAGCGTCTTGATCCCGGTGGGCATGTCGAGCCCGTAGCGCATGAGCCAGCCCATGTTCGGGGGGCCGCTCCAGAACAGGCCGACGGTCTGTTCGGTCTCGGTCATCAGGTTGTCGATGGTGAAGTTGCCGAATCCGACTTCGTTGATCCCCGCGTGGATCACTTCCTGGTGACTGCGGGCGACGAATCGGGAGCGGCCGGTCTCGATGGTGAAATCCGAACTCCATGCAGCGCCGCTTTCCGGGTCCGTCAATCCAGCGATCAGCGCTTCGGGGTCCCAGGGGGTGGGCCCATCGTGGTCCGGGTCCCAATCTTCCAGGTCGTCCGGGTGCGGGCTCCCCTTGGGCAGTCCCTGGTCCCCCGAGCCCGGTGGCTCGGGGTAGGGTTCGTCCGGGACGACGTCGGTGGGGCGGGGCACGTCTTCGGGCGGCGCAGGAACGGGTTCCGGCGGGTCGTAGGGGTCCGGCAGGTCCGGGCGCGGGACCCCGGGGGGAAGAAGCGGATAGACGAGGCGGGTGGGGTCCGAGAGGAGCGGGTGCAGCGGGACGTAGGCGGGCAGGTAGTCGTTGGCCGGGTCGAACCCGTGCAGGGTGTCCACGAGACGTTCGTTGCGGTATGAGGAGACGTTGTATCCACTCAGCACGTCGTCTTCTTCCAGGTCGAACCGGCGCAGCGGGGCGGCGTAGATCAGTTCCTTGTCTTCGCGGTCTTCGCGGGGGTTGTCGCTCACAAGAAATCCTTGATCGGTGGCCCAGCTCTCACCGTAGTCTGCGGTGATGAAGGTGATCCGCTGGGTGCGTTCGTCGGCGCCATCGCGCGTGATGTTGAACGTGAGGTTGATCATCGCGACGGGGGCCTGGTCCACCGTCTGCGGCGGCGCCGGGATCGGGTCCTGCGGGCTCTCGTCCGGCAGCTGAACGGTGGCTTCATCGGGCGCCGTGATGTTGTAACCGATGCGGACGAGGAGGAACGTCTCGTCCCGGCCCAGTGAATGGAGGTTCCCCATGGTCATGTACAAGAGGTCGATGCTGCCGGGCCACTCCACCTGGACGTCGCCCCGTGCGTCTTGTGCCACCTGCTTTTCCCACTCATCCGGGTCGCCGTCATAGGGGTCCGGTTCTTCATCGGCGTGGGCGGTCTCGAGCAGGAGGCCGGCCTGGACGAGCCCCGCGAAAAGGAGCATGGCGAGTAGGCCGGTCGACACCGCGCGGTTCATGGGTCCCACCGGGTGCGGTCCACCGTGTGGCCGCCCCTGGGGGTCGAGCCCCGTGCATCGCCTTGAAACTACCACAAGGGATGCGGGGTCGCAAAGCGGATTTTTTTCGACGGACCGGCCCCGCCTGACGCAACCCAGATGCCGCGATCGTTTGATGGATGGCATGGATCACATGGATGGTATGGACCACTCGCCGTTCTGCCGATTGGCTGGTGCGAACGCTTATCACACTCAGTGTGTGTGATGGTCGTGGGTGTGTGGTGGACCCGGGTCGTCTTCCGTGAGGCGGGCTCCTGGCAAGGCACCGCCTGGGAGACGACACAATGAAGACAAACAACAAACGGACGACGATGTCGGTTGGCGTGATCATCGCGCTGGCGACGATGCTGGTCTTCGCCGGCGCACCGGCCGGCGGTACGGACAATGGACTGAGTGCGGATCTTGCCGACGTGGGAGTCGCGCAACACGACGAGTTGGCGTCCGACCGCGCGCAGACGCTGGTCGCTTCCCTTGAGGCGCTCAAGGCGAGCTGGGCCATGCACGCCACACCCGCCGGCCTCCCGGGGACCCCGGGGCTTTCGGACTGCGCCGACGCGGGGGACAAAACGCCTTGGCATGCGAGCCTGGAGCTCGTGTGCTCCCTGGATGGGCTCTCGGCGCCGCCTGTCGCGATCCCGTTGTCGAACTACGAGGTGTGCGACGTCACCGGTACGGTCTGCTTCGTGCAGGAGGACGGCGCCCCGAACGACCCGACGTGTAACGCGGGTTACTTGGCATCCTATGGTCCCGTGCTCGCCCAGAACGGGGTCTACGTAAACGACCTATGGATCCGAGCCTACGAGCAGTGCGCCTATTGGTTCTTGTCGACGAACCATGAGTACGGCTTCCGGGCATCGGGTTCCGTCGCAGGCACAGACATCCTCGTCCTCTGGCGCACGTACGAGCGCGAGGCGAACCCGCAGTGCGACTACGGCGCGACGCATCTGGAGCGCGGCGACATCCTGGTGCGCGCAGACGATTTTGAACTCCGTTGGGCCGAGGCCACCGAGACGCCGTGCGCCTCCGGTACAGGGCCGACGGAGTGCAGCACGACGCTGCGCATCGGGAGCGAAACCGAGGATCTCGGCTGCCCGCTCGGCCCGCCGCCGCGGCCGCCCACGCCGGAAGAGTTCCCGTACGGCGGACTCCTGCCTTAGACGGCGTTGCCGTTTTCTCCTCCCATCCTTCTCCTGCGCGCCGTCGCATCGGTATTCTCCGTACCGGTTTCACCGCGGCGTCATGCCCGAATGAACGACTGGGCCCGTTCGACGAGTTCGTCGTTCTCCGCTTCGCTGACCTTCTGCTTTTCTTTGAAGAGGCCATGGATCGGCCCGGCGCCGTCTCCTTCCATGCGCGGGACGATGTGCGCGTGCACGTGCGGGACCTCCTGCCCGGCGGCGGGTGCGTTGTTCCATGCGACGGTGGCCCCGTCGGCGTCGGCGGCTTGCGTCACCGCTTGCACGATGGCGGGGATCGAACCCAGGTACGCGGCGGCCCCTTCGCCGGTGAGCTGTTCGAGGCGGTCGTAGTGCCGGTTCGGGATCACCAGGGTGTGCCCCTTGCGCAGGGGGTTCTGGTCGAGAAAAGCGGTGGCGTGTTCGTCCTGGTGGAGGATCTTTGCGGGGATCTCGCCTTTGGCGATCTTGCAGAAGATGCAGTCCGGGCTCATGCCGGG
>CAYVRY010000196.1:0-3925 GCA_964452895.1 uncultured Halobacteriales archaeon | reverse complement strand
GGGACACCAGATCTCCGCACGCGCCAGCCAGGTCACCTATGTGGGGAAGCGTGAAAACTACGAGCACAACGTCCAGGTGATCTTGAAACGGTTCTTTGATTGAGCCCAGGCGGTCCGAACGGGGCGGGAGGGGCTGGTGTAGGGCCCCGCCCAGGAGTTCGAAAAAGCCGCCCTTTTAAGGGACAAGCTCATCGAGCCGGAAAGGAGCAGGCGGAGGACCCCGGCGCCCGACGCCGGGGTTGAGCCTGTCCCTGCCGGGCCCCTCACCCCTGTGGAGAGCGATCCGGTTGGAGGAGACTGCATGACCCCGGCCAAGAAATCCAGCGGGCGCAAAGGCGCCGCGAAGAAGAGCGCCCGCAAAGCCCCCGGGAAGCGCCCGGCGAAGTCCCCTGCTGCCAAGAAGTCCAAGAAGGCGGCGGCCAAGAAGAGTGTGAAGAAGACCTCGAAGAAGGCAGTCAAGAAAGCGGCGGGGAAAAAGGCGAAAAAGACCGCCAAGAAGGTGAGCAAGAAAACGGGCAAGAAGGCAGCCAAGAAGTCCGCCTCTCGGGCGGGAGGGCGGTTGCGCAACCTCGATTCGCAGGACCTGATCCATGGCCTGGCGGCGGGGCTGGTGCGGGTCGGGGAAGGGGTCGACCGGGCGCGTGACGAGGTGGTCGCGGGCGCGGCTTTGGCGCGCAGGGCGGCGGTGACGGGGCGGCAGAGGATCCATGATGCGGGTGCGTCGGCGCGGTTGCGGTTGCAGCGGACCCGGGAAGACGGCACGGCGGGCGATACCCTGGCGACGGCGCGCGGGGTCAGCGTGGGGACGTTGATGCGGTTGGGGGATGCGCGTGACGAGTTCCTGGTGCGGTTGTCGGACGGTACGGAAGAGCTTGCCCGGCGGGCGCGCGAGGCACGGGACAAGGGGGAGGATTTCTATGCCCGTCATCGGGAGGAGATCCTGGCTTTGACGATCACGGCGATCAAGATCGCGGCGGTGATCGGGGTGCGTCGTCTGACGGCGCCGCGCAAGAAGAAGGAGGGCGAGACGAAGCGGAGCCGCAAGGGCGACGTGGTGGCGGTGGTGGGGGCGCTGTTGGGTCAGGTGGGTCAGTTGTTGGCGCATCAGCCCAGTGCGCTGCCGCTTCTGCGCGAGGTCTACCGGAAGGGGGACCCGGGCGAGCAGGCGATCGTGGGTCTGCTTTTGGGGCCGACGCTGCATCAGGACCCGGAGCATGCGTTGGAGGTGATCGAGGAGTTCCTGGAGGGCGCCTCGGAGGAGCCGGCGGCGGACACCATCGCCCGGCGGACCTTGGCGCCCTTGCTGGAGGATCATCCGGAGTTGATCGAGAACGTCACGCCCTGGGTGCGCGCGGCGGCGCCGCTGGTCAAGCGTGGGGCGCTCATCGCGTTGACGACGGTGTTGCGGGACCGGCGCAGCCGGATCGGGGACATGGTGGCGGTCGCAGTGATCGTGTTGGAGGACCATGATGAGGAGGTGCGCGATGCGCTGGCTTGGTTCCTGGAGACGGCGAGCGACGTGGACCTGGAGATGACGGCGCGCACGGTCGCGGATTGGATCAAGTCCCGCGGCGCCGACGTGGAGGAGGTGGTCCAGGGTCTGCCCGGGCCGCTTCGTTCCCGGGTCAAGGACTTGGCCGAGGATGACCGTCCCTCTTCGTGGGACGGGTGACAGGAGGTCCGATGGTTCCAACGCGGGATAACGACCGGGTGAAAAAAGGCAAAACCAGGCGGAGTCAGCCGAAGCGCGGTCGTATGGAGAACGCGGCGCAGGTGGCGCACGTTCTCGCGCATCGCGACGATTACGTGGCGCAGGGCCTGGCCTGGTTGGGCCGTCTCGGGGTCTTGGACGTGCCGTCGCAGAAGCGGTTGTGGGAGCGGTACCAGGAGGGCGACCAGGCGACCCGTCGGTTGCTGCAGGAACAGGTGGCGCGCGTGTTGGGGACCGCGGCTCCGCCGGAGGGCCCGCGCAAGAGATCAGAGGCGAGGGACCCGTCCGTTACCGTGGCGGGGGAGGGCCCGGAATCGGTGGACCCGTTGGAGTTGGATACGCTCAAGCAGTTGTCGTTGCCGCAGGTGGACCCGGCGGCGGTGGCGCAGGAGGTCCGACGTTTCGATCCGGTGCGGTGGTTCGGTGAGGCGAAGGAACCGGGGCCCGTGATGCGGTTCTTCTCGGAGGCACCGCTTACGGTGCATCATCTGCAACGGCGTTTGTTGTGGACCGGTGTTTCGCTGTTGGTCTTCGTGGTCGCCTTGGTCACTCTGGCCGTCTTCGTCCCGGCGGTGGTCCCCTGGGTGGGGTTGGGGGGCGTCGTCTTGTTGGCGCTGTTCTTCGGTTTTCTCTTGCTGCGTGCGGCGTTCTGGGTGGACCGCTCGGCGAAGCAGCAGGGAATCGATCTGGAGGTCTATGCCCAGTTGCCTGATGACGAGCGGCGGCTTTTGCTCATGCGCCGGATCGGTCTGCGGCTTTTCGACCCGGAGCGTATCTCCAAGGCGGTGGAGCGGGGACTGCGTCATGGTCTGCCGGAAGGGATGCAGGCCCCCCCGGAACGCACTGCCGCCGCGCCCAGGGACCCTGGGTCGGAGCCGGAGCACGCGCACGATGACGGGCCGCCGCCTCGGCCCCGTTCGAAGGCGGACCCGGAGGTCGGTACGCGGCCCGAGCCGCCGGTACCTCGCGAGCCCCCGGGCGAGCCTGATGACGAGGAGCTGGCTGCCGATGGGCCGGGCCGCGTGTCCCGGTTGTGGACCCAGACCCACGAGTCGCTCCAGCGGGCGGCCAGGAGTCCGGCGGCGAAGAAGGCGGGCCGGGAGGTGGCCCAGCGGGCCCGCTCGGCGGGCGCGGCGGCGCGCGAGCAGCTCGGTGGGTTGCGCGAGCGCGGGGCGAGGGAACTGGAGCGTACCAAAGGGGCCGTGGAAAAGCGGCGCCGTGGGCGTTCAAAAGCGGCAGGGAAGAAGGGGACGGGGATGACCCAGCGCAGGAAGCAGGCGACGAAGAAGCAGGTCACGAACAAGCGTTCCGGGACCACGAAGAAGGCGGCGAAAGAAGCGGTGAAAAAGACCCGCGGGAAAACGGGAAAGAAAGGGCTCAAGAAATCAAGCGCCAAAAAACAGGGGGCCAGGAAGAAAGCGGCCAAGAAGACGCAGGGCGGGGGCAAGAAGACGATGAAAAAGACGCCGTCGAAATCCGCGTCCAGACGCCGGTCGTGAAAGGGGCCGACCCTCGGTCCGTGGCACCGCGAAGAACGGACGCATCGTGCGAACGAGGGGCACTCCGCGGGCACGGCAAGCCAGGCCGCGAACAAGAGGGGGAAGAAGAAAGCCGGGCCACCTTGGACCGTCTCAGACCATCCCTGTGCCGGTGGGTCCTCCGAGAATACTCTCGGCCACCTCCCCCCCAAACCTTCATCACGCTTCGCGGGGTCGCTCGTTCTACGACCTGACCCCCCGGGAAGGCGACCGGTCGGCACGGGGCAGGTCTGAAACGGGATGTCCAATGGCTCTCTCCGAAATCACCGTGCGGGGTGCACGGGAGCACAATCTGAAGAATATCGATGTCCGCCTGCCGCGGGAAAAACTGATCGTGATCACGGGCCTGTCGGGTTCCGGCAAGTCCTCGCTTGCGTTCGATACGCTCTACGCAGAAGGTCAGCGGCGCTACGTGGAGAGCCTCTCTTCGTATGCGCGCCAGTTTTTGGGGCAGATGAAGAAGCCGGAAGTGGAGCACGTGGAGGGGCTTTCGCCGGCGATCAGCATCGACCAGAAAACGGTGCATCGCAACCCGCGCTCCACGGTGGGCACGGTCACGGAGATCTATGATTACCTGCGTCTTCTCTTCGCCCACGTGGGCACGCCGCATTGCCCGAAGTGCGGCGACGAGGTGGCCCGGCAGAGCCCGCAGGAGATCACGGACCGCGTGATGCGG
>CAYVRY010000195.1:0-3927 GCA_964452895.1 uncultured Halobacteriales archaeon | reverse complement strand
TGGTCCTTGAAGTGCCCCGCCCGGATGCTCTTGTGGTAGAACTCCAGGAACGTGAAATGGACATCGGATACGGTCAGGCCGTACCAGAGGCCCTCGTTGGGCAACGCGAAACGGCTCCGGTAGGCTTCATAGAACCGCCCGTCCTTGTACTCGTGGTTGCCCGGGGCCGCCATGATCGGCACCCGCGCGAAAAGCGGCTCGTGCATGTGGAAGTAGTCGTCCCAGACCTCCGCGTCGCCGTCCGCGTACGCGGTGTCCCCGGCGAAGACCACCAGGTCCGGGCGCAGGGCGAGCAGGGTGCCCGTGGCGTTCAGGCTCGCATTGGTAGTACCCTGGTCCGCGATCAGGCCGAACCGGAACGCCGACCCCGGCGGCGGGGCGGTGCGCGCGTCGAACACCTCGGAGCAACCCGTGGTGCCGCACACCTGGTAATGGACCCAGGAGGCCGGGCCCAGCCCCCGCATGGTGGCCACGTGGACCGAGACGTCCGCACCGAAGGCCTTGTGGCTCGCCGCCTTGCGGGTCCAGTCCAACAGGTCCGCCTCGGCGCCCCAGTGAACGACCGGTACCACGTCGTCGAGGCCCGCCGTGAACCAGGTCACCGTGAGGGTCGTCTCGGGTTCTTCGAGCCAGCTCAGGTGGACACCGTACGGAGAACCGTCGCGGCGGTCGTTGGAGGGCACGTAGCGCCAATCAATGGCCGGGACCGGGCCCGGCTCTCCGGCCTCAAGGGACGCACCGGCCTGCCGGTTCAGGTCAGTCTCCTGCAAAGGAGTTGCAAGGCAGCCGGAGAGGACCGGGGCAAGGAGCACGACGAGAAGCAGGAACCGCACGGGAGCCGGCTGGCAGAAAGAGGACCGTAGGGCACGCACAGTGCCGGACGAAGGCATACCCCATTATGCACAGCAACGGTTTATGAGCTTATGCTTGTCCGGGGCGGACACAAGCGTAAGCGGCGAGGCAGGCGGCCTTATGCGAAGCCGGTGACCGCCGGGTCCCCAAGGGTGTCCCCCTCGTAATGGAAGACCCAGAGCCCCGTGGCCCGGTCGCTGCCGTAGATGTAGCCGTCCACCACGTTGATGTCCCAGGTGTTGAGCGGTGCATTGGCCGGGTGTTCTTCCTCGTCCAGGATGTCCTTGCGGGCCAGGTTGTATCCCAGGATCGCCTCCTGGTTGTCGCCCGCCAGGATCGCCCCCAGGTCCAGGACCCAGACCCCGGCGTGGTTGTAGGTGATGTAGATCCGCACGTCCGAAGGGTCGCTCACGTTCTGGCCCACGGGGGCCACCTGCCACTGATGCAGGGTCATGAAGAGCCCCTGGGACTCGTGCTCGTCCGGATGGAACCATTCGCCCACCAGCTTGAGGTCCGAGAAGTCGTTCGCATCGAGGACCCAGAGGCTAGGCACCTGACCGCCGTAGGTGTACTCCGGCGACGCGGCCACAAAGCGGTCCTCGCCCACGTAGAACATCATCGCCGTGTGCACGTTCCCGTCGTAATGGGTCGCCCCCTCGCCCTCCCAGGCCCCCACTTCCGTCATCACCGGCATGCCCGAGACGTCCACGACCCGCAGGCCGCTGTTCCAATGGCTCACAATCGCATACGTGTCACCGGTCACGGGGTCCTCTTGCACGGTCATGTCGTGCGGTGTATTGGTCAGTTGATCATAGAGGGCATCACGGACCGGAGCCCCCTCGTCCGGTACGTAACCGCCCACAAGCGGCGGGTCGCTCGGGGTCGGGACCCCGTCCTTCAAGGGCAGGTAGTCATGGAATCCCGTGACCACCACTTGCCCTTCCGCGCGTTGCAGGCCGTACGCCCGCATCTGTTGTTGGGTGATGCAGAACAGCCAGTCCGTTCCGTCGATGATTTTGTGGCTCATCATGTGGCAACCGATCTGTGCCTCAGGATAAGTCAACAGTTGCATGGGAGCCGAAGGATCCGAAATGTCGTAGACCGTGAAACCGGTCGGACCGGTGAGCATGGGCAGGTTGTCGAACTCCGGGCTCGTGGGGAGGGTCTGGCTCGCCGTGAACAGGAGGTCCCCGTCCTCGCTGAACTTCACATCCACGATGTATGTATTGTCCTGCTCGATGGTCGACAAGACCACCGGGTCGCTCCGGTTCGCGATGTCCAGGAGATAGACCATGGGTTTCTCCTGGTTGCCGAGCACCGCGACGGCGCCCAGGTCCAGGTCGCCGCGCATGTCGATCTCCCCGATGTAGTTGTGCGGGTCCCCGTCGCGAAGCGGATGGTTGCCGATCGCCGGCAGACTGCACGTTCGCACGTTGCGGTGCTCATGGAACCATTGGTCCTCGATGGAGAGATCCTTGATCGGGTCGTGGGTGGTGTCCTTGATCCGGATGTCCGCCGTCTCGAAGTCCCCGCGCGGGCAATCCTCATCGCCATCGGATGAACCCGAATCGGGGCCCTCGATGCAACCGGAAAGAGCAGCCATCAGGACGACTCCGGCGAGGGCAAAGCCACGAAGGAGGCGGGAAGGGGACATCATCAAGGGCCTCGGACCCCGAACACCTACATGACGATTCTGGATAACGGGTTGCGCGCCGGACCCGGGGGCGTCACCTGCCACCCTTGGCCACGGGCCGGTCCTCCCCAGTGACCCATTCGCTCCACGACCCCGGATAGAGCGCCGCCCCCTTCAGCCCGGCCACTTCCATGGCCAGGATGTTGTGCACCGCCGTGACCCCGCTGCCGCAATAGACCGCCGTCTCCCGCGGATCCCGGCTGCCCAGCACGGCCTCGTACAACGCCCGCAACGCGACGGCGTCGCGGAACCGACCCTCCTTCGTCAGGTTCTGTTTGAACGGTACGTTCAGCGCGCCCGGGATGTGCCCGGCCACCGGGTCGATCGGTTCCACTTCACCCCGGTAACGCTCCGGGTCGCGAGCATCCAAGAGACGCCCCGGCTCCACCGGCATCTCTTGTTCAAGCTGGTGCGCCTGCACCACGGGCAAGCGTCCCGATTGAAGCCGGACCTCGGTATGCCGCCGCTGCGGGACCTGCTTTGTGAGCCTGCCGCCTGCATCGGTAAAGAGAGGCAATCCGCCGTCCAAGACCGCGACCTTGTCATGACCGTGATGACGCAGCAACCACCAGGCCCGCGCCGCGAACGCGCCGCCCATGTCGTCATACGCCACCACCTGGGTCTCCGGCGTCAGCCCCCACGCCGCCAAACGATCTTCAAGGGACCCGCGCGATGGCAACGGATGCCGCCCCGTTGTGGCCGTGACGGGGCCTGAGAGATCCCGGTCCACATGAGCATGGACCGCCCCCGGGATGTGTCCCTCTTCGTAGGCCCTTGGTCCCGTCTCGGGATCCGTCAACGAATGACGACAATCCAAAAGGAGCAGGTCCTCTGCTGGCTTCTCGAGCCGCTTGACGAGTTCGTCCGGTGAGACCAACAGACGCCACGGTTCCGGCATTGAACGGGCCCACCGGAGGGAAGGTGATAAGCGATTCGGGGGCCCGTGCAACCCTTGCCTCCACCCCACGGACCCAGCACCCGGTACCCAGTACCCAGTATCCATTACCCGGGACCCTTTCAAGCTGCCAGGAAAAGAGTGCTACAGAACCCGTTCGGATTTTCGCGCCGGAATCCGCGTGGAACCGCTCATCGCGACGGGCCTCCGCCGAAAACCCCTTGACCCGTCACTCTTTGTGGACGACCATGGAATCCCGCTCTTTCGGTCCCACGGGTCACGACGTCCCGGTCATCGGGCAAGGCACCTGGCAGATCCGCGACCGGGATGCCGCCCGGGACGCCCTGCGGCGGGGGCTCGAACTGGGGATGACCCACATCGACACGGCGGAGCTCTACCGGGGATCGGAGGAGACCATCGCGCCGGTCCTGGAGGACCGACGGGACGAAGTGTTCCTGGTCTCCAAGGTCCACCCGGCCCACGCGGG
>CAYVRY010000194.1:0-3943 GCA_964452895.1 uncultured Halobacteriales archaeon | reverse complement strand
TCATAACGCAGTCGTCTAGCCGGGGATTTCATAAAACAGTTCGCCCCGCGGCGCGAGGGGGGACCCTCAAGAAAGGATGCGGTAGACGGCCCATGCAAGACCCAATCCGATGACGATCATGGCGAAGATCCCCACGTCCCGCCACGTCCCGCGACGGCGACGTCGTTGGTCCTGCCGCCGCTCTTCGGCCAACTGTTTCGCGCCCGCATCGGTGCGCGTGCGGACCCAGACCCCCGGCAAGGGCCCACCCGGGGCCGCGCCCCCGGCGAACATGGACCCATGAAGCACCCTTGCCTCAGCGCAGCCGCGCCGTGCCATCACGCAGGCCATCGAAACGCCGAGTGAAAGACTTTTTGCCCCTCTTTTGCCCCCGCCTATACACTGCCTTTGGCCATGGGCTTCTTCTTCTCGTTTTGGCGCTCCGTGGCCGCGATCTCCTCGATGAACACCCGCATCACCCGCCGCTCCGCGGTGGCGAGGCTCTTGTGGACCGCCGCCTTGGACACCTCGAACTTCTGGGCGACCTGCTCCAGGTTCGTGCGCCGCGGCTCGTCCCAATACCCCATCTCGTTCGCCACCTTCAAGACATCCAACTGACGCTCCGTCAACACCCCGAACGCGTTCTCCAATCGCAACTCCGGACGGTACGGCCGCACCGGGACCACCTGGTATTCCTGCGGCCGCATCACCTCCTTGACCATGTCCAGGAAACGCAGGAACCGCTTACCGCCCCCTTCGTTCGCCGACAACACCCGCACATGGAGCCAACCCTTGAACACCAGAAACGGCAGGAACACCGCGTCCGGCCCCAGCACCTCATACGTGACCTCGTTCGGCGGCCGGCCATGGATCCGCGGCAACAGATGCGTGGAGACCTCGACGCTCACGTGGTCCTCGTCCTCGCTGATCGGCTCGTACGTGCCATGACGCTTCGCGAACTCGTCCTGAAGGAACCGCTTCGTCTCCCGGGTCGGCCCGAGAAACGTGTAGATCGCCCGCTCCTCCGGTTCATCCGTGGACCGCCGCAGCAGCGTGATCAGCACCCGATGACCCGGATGGCGATCCGTGAACCGCATGACCGGGTTGTCCGTTGAATAAACGCGGAACGCGTACTCCAGAATCATGATCCGGCTTCCAGCATGGGGGCAAACCAAGCAAAGCAAGTCGCGGATTTAGGCCCTTGGGTCCCCCGAGCCGTGCGCCGTCGACAAGGATATGTGGAACCGCCCGGTTCGCGCGCCCATGGCGAAACGGGGTGCCCCCGGCAAGCGGGGCCGGCAGCCGGGGGAGCCCCAGGCACCCGAGACCGCACAGGGCGAGAACGAGCAACACACCGGCCACCAGACCCCGCGCCAATGGGCGCCGCCGAAGCAGCTCCTGATGCTCGGCATGATGCTCGTGCTGTTCGTCCTGATCGCCGTGATCGCCGCGCAGACCGCCCCGCAACAGGTGTTCGACGACGGCCAGCCGCGCGTCGACGACGGCCGACCCGTAGTCCACTATGGCTGGCTGTCCCTCCTGCCGGCACTGGTGGCCATCGTCCTCGCCTTCGCGACCCGACAGGTGATCCTGTCGCTCTTTCTCGGGATCGTCACCGGCGGCGTCGTGTTCGCCTTCGGCGCCGGCGTCCCGCTCACACGCCTCACCGAGTTCCCCTGGAACAACCTGAACATCGTGGACGTCTTCATCCTGGACCGCCTCGCCACGAACACCTGGGCCGTGATCCTCTTCGTCTACCTCTGGTGCCTGGGCGGCTTGATCGGCCTCTGGACCCAGACCGGCGGCGCGGTCCGCTTCGCCGAATGGGCCGCCGGGCACATCGTAGTCGGCCCCCGCAGCGCCAAGTTCTTCGGTTGGCTCCTGGGGATCGTCTTCCACCAAGGCGGCACCGTGAGCGTCGTGATCGCCGGGACCACCCTGCGACCCATCCTCGACGACCACAAGGTGAGCAAGGAAGAATCCAGCTTCATCGTCGACTCCACCGCGAGCCCCGTCGCCACCTTGTTGCCCTTCAACGCCTTCCCGCTGGTGGTCGCCGCCGCCGTCGTCGGGACCATCGACATGTTCCCGGCCACGGACGCCGGGCGCAACGCCGCGATCTCGTTCTTCTTCTCGTCAATCGTCTTCAACTTCTACTCCATCTTCGCCGTCCTGTTCACGCTGCTTCTCTCCCTGCACCTGATTCCTGCGGTCTTCGCCATGGGACGGGCCCGCCGCCGCGTGGCCGCCACCGGGGAGATCGTTCGCCCGGGCAGCAAACCCCTGCTCTCGAAGGAACTCACCGAAGTGGACGTGCCCACCGACTACAACACCGGGCTCGCCGATTTCCTGGTTCCCCTGGGGATCCTCTTGACGTTCGCCATCGGCCCCTTCATGATCATGTGGATGCTCGGGAACGAACGCGAAGTCTGGATCGAACTCGCCTTCTTCCTCGCGCTCATGGGCGCCATCTTCGTCGCCCTCGTCAAGGGCATGTCCTGGCAACGCATCCAACACGGCATCGTGCAAGGCGCCAAAGGAGTCACCATGGCCGCCATCATCCTCGCACTCGCCGTCACGATCCAAGGCGTCGCCGTCGCCCTCGGCACCGGGTTCTACGTCGCCGACCTGCTGGGAGACCTGCCTGCCTTCCTGCTGCCCACGCTCTTGTTGGTCGCCGCCATGCTCGTCGCCTTCTCCACCGGGACCAGTTTCGGCACGTTCGCCATCCTCTTCCCCGTCGCCATGCCGCTTGCATGGGCCGTGGGCGGCGGAGACACCACGTTCCTTTCCATGAGCTTCGCCGCGATCATCGGCGGCGCCGTCTTCGGTGACAAGGCCAGTCCGATCAGTGACACCACCATCCTATCGAGCCTCGCCACCGGTTGCGATGTCATGGACCACGTGGTCTCGCAGCTTCCCTATGCGATTGCCGCGGCCGGGATCGCCGCGGTCTTGTATATGGTGCTGGGGATATTGATGTTCTAGGAACCCCGGCCGGGCTGGCCCTTCCAGCGTGTCCCTAAGACCCCGCATCGGGAACCGGATCGGTACGCCAATCGGACTGGTCCACGTTGCCCTCGACGGAATCACATCCCGCAGCCTCGGGGCCCTCGGGACAGCCCCACCAATTGAATCGCGCGTCCACCACCTGCGGGGTGTCCGCCGCCACTCCGGCCACGTCATTGCCATGGATGTTGTTATCGTGGACGACATGGTCCGCCCCCCTCAAAAACGAGAGGCCGACCTCGTTTCCAACGATGTTGTTCCTCAGGAAACTGACTTCCTGGGTGTCAGTGATCAATGCAGCCACAGTATCCCCAAAGAGGTTGTTGTGGTTGGCAACGACCCTCGTGCTCTCCTCCATGATCACCGCGGAACCCGCATCGTGGATGAGATTGCCCGATAGTTCCGCTCCCTTGACCTGCCTCAAGACGACGCCCTGGGTCGGGACATCGAGATCTTCGGCCAACCCGATATCGTTAGTCAGAATCTGTAAACTCGTAATGTTCCTCGCGAGGATACCGCCTTGGCAGTCTCGAATCTTCGTCCGTGCGACCATCAGATCGGTGCTCGACAACACAATGACTCCCCTGCCCTGATTATTGCAGCCGTCCACTTCATTATCGAGCAGGAAAGTTCCTTCGACATCGCGCACGTGAATCCCCCAGGAATGGTTCAAGATCTTGTTCCCCCTCACTTCCGCCTGTCCACCTTCAATGATGATTCCTTGCCCAGTTCGTGGAGGTACAGATTCGATTGTGTTTCCCTCGATGACCACTGGCCCTCCAATCTCTGGTCCAGAGATGATTTCAATGCCCACAAGCGTATTAAAAAGGACGTTTCCGTTGACCCATTGATCGATATTGTCCTGCAGATATATGGCGACCAGCGATCCAGTCACCGTGTTTTCGGTGATATTCACTCCCTGGCCGTCCTTCAACCAAACACCGACTTCCGTTGT
>CAYVRY010000193.1:0-3945 GCA_964452895.1 uncultured Halobacteriales archaeon | reverse complement strand
CGGAGACCACGTTGAGCGGCAGCTCGGAGGCTTCCAGGGTGCGCAGGATCACGTCTTCGGCGAGCTGGTCGATCTGTTTCGTGGGGGTCCCGTCGGCGCCGATCCCGATCTCGGCGGCGAGTCTTTTCGGGTCCTGGCGCCACTGTCGGCGTACTTCCGCGGTGACGCGGCGGGCTGCCTGGAAGAGAAACGCGCGGGTGCGCTCCGGGTCCAGTTCAGCCTCTTCCTCGGACCTCATCAACCTCGGGCAGGAGGGGGGTCCTTTTTGTTTTGCCTGTCGTGGGCGTGTCCCGCCTCCATGGCCCGGTCCGTGCTTGCTTCTAGGAGGGCGCAGCGCGCGTGGCTTCCACTTCGCTCACGAATTCGGGCACCGGTTTGACCTCACTGGAGAGGCCGTGGGCTTGTTTGAGCGCCTTGATCCCGAGTTCTGTGGTGTAATAGGAGCACATGCGGCCATGGGAGAGCTCGGCCATGAGGCCCATGTCTTTGAGTTTGCGCAGGTGCCAGCGGACGGTTCCGGCGTTGATGCCGAGGTTGCTCACGAGGTTCTTCTGCGCGATGCCGGGGTTCACGGCGATGTAATCGAGGATTCGGGTGGCGTTCGGGTTGGAAAGCGCGGCCACGGCGAGTCCGAGCCGTTTCGCGGCGATCCCGCCGGCTACGGGGTAGAAGACGCGCAGGCCGTTCGCTTTCTGGGAGCGCACGAGGTCGGCGGCTTCCAGTTTGCGGATGTGCCACAACACGGTGGAGGTCTTCATGTCGAAGTCTTCCGAGAGTTGTTTCAGGTTCACGCCGGGGTTCCCTTTGATGCAACCGAAGAGCATGGCCCGTTGGGGTTTTTTCAATACTTCTTTCGCGGTGGCGTAGCGGGAGGTGAGCAGCATACCGGCGGCGGCGAGCGTCCCGATCGCGATCGCGCCCGCCAGGGCGAATCCGCCGTAACTTCCCATTCCTAGGAGTCCGTTCGTGATGCCCGGGCCCGCGCCGGCGTCCCGGTCGTCTTCGCCGTCGTCGCCCTCGCCTGCGGCATCGTCTTCGGGACGGGTGGTCTCGTCGACGAACCGGAAGGCCTCGTCCACCAGGTCCTTGGTTTTTGATTTTCCCGCTTCAATGATCTCGCGAGGATCGGGGTCGTCGGCGGACCCGCTGGCCAGCGCGCCCGGGGACGCCAAGAGAAGGCCGATGATCGCGATTGGGATGATGAGTTTGCCAAGGTTCGACATTTCACGGCTCCTGGGGGGGTTCCCCAGATGAAGGTCTTCGTCCTACGTTTAAAGCTTATGGCGTGGTGGAGGAAACAAGCAACAGGATGGATGTACAAAAAAGCGCATTTGTCCAGGATTGGGGTCGTGGGCGCCGCGGCGGCGTCTATTCCAGGCCCTGTGGTGTCACCTTGAAAAGGGTGCGTTTGCCGTCCGCGATGGCCCGGTGTTTGCGCACCACGGCGTGCCGAAGGCCGCTTTCTTCCCGCCCGAATTCCAGGACCGTCTTGACGATGTGGCCCATGGTCCGGCCGCCGAACGGCAAGGTGCCGTCACCGGCCTCGTAGACCTGCGCCGTGACGAGAACCGGAATCCGTCCTTTGCGTGCCGCGCGCTGCAACGCCCCCAGTTGTCTTTGCAAACGGCGCCCGGCCAGCGCGGCGTCTTGGTCGAGTTCCAGGCGGTAGAGATGGTTCAGGCTGTCGACGATGATCAAGCCGATGTCCTCCAGCGCGGCGGCTTCCTCGACGCGGCGGGTCTGCTCCTGGAAGTCGTAGGGATTGGCGAACAGGACCCGTTTGATCATCTGGGAGTAGAGGTCGCCGGCGATCTGCCGCAACCGGTCGAACGAGACGCCTTCGGTGTCCACGTAGCCGACGCGCAGCCCTTGGCGCACCACGGTGCGGGCCAGTTGCAGCGCCAGGTTCGTCTTTCCGGCGGACGGCTCGCCATAGACCAGCGTCACGACGCCGGGCTCGATCCCGCCTTCGAGGAGTGTGTCGAGTGGGCTGCATTCTGTGGGGACTTTCATGGAGCTGGCCCCTAGTCGAGGCGCAAGCCCATCACAGCCTCCGGTGCGATCACTTTGAGGTTCGTGGCCAGAGTGACCCGGTCGACGCCTTCTTCGATCTGCTCTGCGACCACCACCGCGAGTTCGGCGCCCGCCCCGCGCGTGACCCGCAGGATCCGTCGTGCCTCGTCCGGGCCCAGGCGCTGATGGAACGACACGAGCACGCGGCGAGGGTAGCCTTCGGGCCGCGCGGCAGCAAGCGCCAGCGGGACCTCGTCCACCACGAGCCGATGGCGCGTCTCGTAACCGGCTTCCTGCAGCAGTTTCTTGAGGTGGTCCACTTGTCCCGCGTGGCGCTCGGCGGCAAGGAATCGCGAATCGGCCGATGCCCGCCTCGGGGGGGCCGGTGCTTGTGGCGATGGGCCGCGCGGGCCCGTTTCATGCCGCGGCGACGGGGCACGGGGTTCGCGGGCGACCTCCTGCGATGCGGGGGCCTCGTGCCTGTGCCTGGTGGAGCGCGGCTCGGTGCGCGCGGGCCGGGGTTCCGGTGCGACGGCGCGCGGTTCCCGGCGGTAGCGATGCGCGCTGGTTCTACGCTCGTGGGGGCGGCTGGATGAGCGTTTGTTCTGTTCTTCGATGCGCGCGATGTGTCCGCGGGCGATCTCGTAGGACTCTTCCCGTTTCTGTTTCGCGGCGTTGTTTCGGCGTTCCTGGATACGTTGGGCGCGACGTTCCAGTTCGCTGAAGAACCGGCCGCCCTCGATGCGCACGTGGTCTTCATGGGCGATCAGGTAGGCGAACGCGGGTCGGCATTGTCCGGGGCTGGCCGCCTTGACCCGGGGGAGGATCTCCGCGAGTTCGTCGAATTCCCGTTCCCCCATCTCGGCGACCCGGGTGACGGCGACGCGGATCACGGCGCGCAGCCGGCGCTCGGCGTCGCTGGGCAGCCGGGTGATCTGGAACTCCCAGCTCATGAGCCGTTTGCGATGCCCGGCGAGCCAACCGGCTTCCACTTCGCGCCGGGAGTCCACGAGGGAGTGGAGCATGTCGATGCTCACGCCGAGGTGGGCCCGGTCCCCGACCAGGATCGCTCCGCGGTAGCCGCTCAGTTCGAGCGGCGGCAGGTGGTCCGTGGCGGTTTCCAGGTCCTGCAGGAGGTCGGGCTCTTCGGTGGGCACCCGCACGGCGAGCAGGGGGCCCGATGGCGTGGGGATCGAGGTGTGGCCCCAGGTGCGCTCCAGCTTGTCGCGCAGTTCGGCGAGTTCTCTCGGGGGGAGGGGTGGGACTTCACCCCGCAGTACAGGACACATCGGCGGAACCTGTGCAACGCGACGCGGCGCCGGCTAGATAAATCCCGGGCGCCGGGCCTCGCTCCAGGGGGGCGTGGGCTGCCGCGCACCAAATCCTTATGGCGCCCAGGGGGTCTCTTTTGCGTAGAGGGAATATGAGTGGGATGATTCGCACGGGGCTCCTGTTCGCCGGCTTGACTGCGCTGCTCGTCGCTGTGGGTTGGGTGCTCGGGACCTACTGGTTCTGGAATCCGGTGGCGGTCGTCTTGCTCTTTTTGGGGATCGCCGCGTTGATGAACCTGATCCCGTTCCTTTGGGGCGACAAGATCGTACTCAAGGCCTACAAGGCGAAGGTGGTCACGCGCGACGAGGCGCCCCGTCTTCATGGGGTTGTGGAGCGCCTGGCACTCAAGGGGAACCTTCCCATGCCGAAGGTTGCGATCATCCCCACGCGCACGCCGAACGCGTTCGCCACGGGGCGGAATCCGAAAAACGCGGTGGTGGCGGCCACAGTGGGGATCCTGGAGATGCTGGACGACGAGGAATTGGAGGGCGTGATGGCGCACGAACTCTCCCACGTGCGGCATCGGGACATGCTCGCGGTGACCTCGGCGGCGACCATCGCGGGGGCCATCGGGTTCGCGGTGCGGATCTTCTTCTGGAG
>CAYVRY010000192.1:0-3952 GCA_964452895.1 uncultured Halobacteriales archaeon | reverse complement strand
CTCGAAGACGGCGCCGAGTACGGCATCTCCGGACGGAGCATCGTCGTGCACGCCGAAGCCGACGACCATGTAAGCCAGCCCGCCGGGGACGCCGGGCCCCGGGAGCTTTGTGGCGTGATCGGAAAACTCTAGCTGGTCCTGGACGTTTCTCTTCCCTTTCTCCTTCTCGTTTTTTGACTCGGAGTATGCGAACCCATCCGCAGCAACCGTGAAGATGGGGGCTTGTTATCTTGGCCCCTCAAACAGGCGGGACTCCTGGGGCATCACCGACAGGATCCCAGTCGCTGTCTTGCAGGCATGAAAGCAGCCTGACGGGATCTGTTTTGCAGGGTGCAAGCGTCCCCCCGTAGGGCCCCCGCAGATACTGGTCGACTTCCCACCACCATTGTGCCCATGGTTTTTCGGGTGGGTCCACCCCGTCGAACAGGACCCCTCGCGCCAGATCCAATGCTTCGTGTCCTACGAAGCCGTACCCTTCCCAGAAAAAACTCAATTCAGGCGGAAGCAGATCCATTGTGTAAGGTCGTTGTTGGGCAGTGTCAAAGAGCAATCGCTCGAGTTCCCGAGCCGTGAATTCCCCATCAGAAAGGGGCCCTTCTTCAGGAATAAGGGACGGATCCGTGTTGCGAGCGAGTACACCCTCGCGCAGCCCCGCATCATCGTCGAAGTGAACCCGCACCTCCCAAAGCAACCTGAGGGCGTGGCCGGCAACGTCAGGGGCCGCAATGCTTGTCCCGGCGCCCTGTGCATATTCATCCAAACTCTCTTTGATTGCAAGTTGTTTTATCGGCTCGCCCATGAGGTCAAAGGTCCGAGTAGAGGTGAAGTCTAAGAGCAAGACGGTCATGTTTCCCATTCCCACACGAACAATCCAAGGAGGTGCATGGTATCCGCCGAAATGGTTGATCTGGCCATCGCCGCCGTTTCCTGCCGAACTGAACCAAAGTCGTCCGGATTCGGTCCATCGTTTTGACAGCGCTTCTGTGTGTAGGGTTGGGTCTATCATCAATAGATTACCCCTGCTGCTGCTGATCACATCAATCCATTCTTGCCCAAAGGCCCACTCGAACGCTTCATCATTGCCATATCCTCCCGTCACTACTATTCGGCATTCAGGGCAGGAGCCTGATTTTTGCCCGACCGCGGAACTGACGACTTTGGTTCCATGTCCGGTTATGCCTTCATCCAGGATCGGGGCGAGGGCGCCCACAATCTTGGTTCCGATGAAAGCGTAGAGTTGCCCCTGCTCGATATTGTCCCAAAAGTCTGAGTCGGCATCAACGGCTTCGTCATAAGTATTTGCATTCAACGAGAGCTGGATGGGTATCGATTGTTCCGGATAATATCCCGGGTGGTCATCCAGGCTGAATCCGGGAGGAAGGCGGAAATCAATGTGATAAGGGTTGATTCCCGTGTCACTCACGAAGAGAACCGGCGGCAAGATTTCCTTGGTCTTGGAGTCGTCTCCTGAGGCTGATGCGATGGGTGGACCGGGCGATTGAAGCAGGGCGGCTGCTGATCCTCCAACAAGAAAAAACGCAGCACAAAGCGAGAACAAGATCTTACGCTTATACCGCATATCTGAAGCACCACGAATCCATCTCTTATACTTTTAGGTTGAAATTAGGAAAGAGAGGGGGGTGAGTAACGCGGTTCTGGCAGCCGCTTAAAGGCTGAAATTGATCGGATCTCCATCGCAGCCCGCAAGCACTTTGACCTGATCGGGGTCAGTGACTTGATTGCCGGCAACCAGGACTTCCAATCCCGCCTTGCATAGAGGGGGTAGATTCACCGGTTCTTTCGCCGAATCGACGCTTTGAACAAACGGGTTGCAAAGGGTCGACTCATCGCAATTGTACTCTCCGATTCCGCCGCAGCTATCGGAGGTGTTGAGGATGGGAATGCTCACGCCTGTGGAGGTTTTGCACCAGACCATCCAGAGGAGGATCTCTTGGCCTGGCTTTGGCGTTTCAAGCTCGAGCGGTTCGCACGCCGCGAAGCACCCTTCCGGGTAGGTTTTGATTACGAGCGGCTTTGTCGTGTCCGTCTCTGCCACGGTCGCTCCTGGCGCGATGAACGCCAAGACGACCAAGCAGGCCAGGATTGTGGTTGTGTTTTTCAGGGCCATACAGAGTTCTCTCCACACCTTGGCAAGTAGCGGTCATTGTCGACGCGACTCACACACCTGCGCCCAGTGCAGTCCGGCCAGGGGCATCCGTTGCAAAAACATTCGCTGTCGAGGTATGCAACGCTGGATTGTCTATGAATTGTTCCCCGAATGGTACAAGAAAGGACCCGCTTACATAACGTTACCATCCCTTACTGGGAAAAATCGTCGATACCACCATTTTTTGTCAGGTAGTTAGTACATGGGTGTAATGGTGCTGCCAATTGGACGAATCGAACAGGGATGGCCCTTACCACGCGGTTCCCGATTCTTGGGTTGACCGAGGGCCGAATCAGTGACGGAAAGACTGTCCGACAGGCATCATTGCGAGTAATTGTCACCTTTCTGATCACCACCTGACTCAAGCGTAGATTCACCCTCGTCGATGAAAAAACCGCCCAAGCACGCTGCGCTGCGGCGTGGTCTTGGCTTCGGTTCTCTGCTTATACGCACACTTGGCACGAAGTGGGCAGGGTTCGCAGTCGGGGGTCTCCCGGTGGCAGTGGGTGCGTCCGATCTTCGCGAATACCTCCGTGTAGCGCGACGGGGGCACGTTCGTACGCGCGGCGGCGCGACGCAGCAGGTCGAGGGTCTCGTTGGGACGGCCCGTGGTGACGTAGCCGACGCGGTTCGCAACGCGGTGGATCCGCACGTCACGGGGTTCCAGGAGGGTCTGCGGCGGCCCGTTGGTGGGTGCGGTGTTTGACCCGTTTGCCTCTTGTGGGGTGATGGTTTTTTGTTGCCATGGGTCGCTTCGGGGGATCGGTTCTTCTTCCGGTTCGGCCTCTAGCTCGGCTTCGCTCTCCGGGGGGCTTGGGTCGAGGGGGACCGCTGGTTGGGCGCCGTTTTCCGTGTTGGTGCGGTCTTGCCGGGGGGGTTCTTGTTCTGCGTTTTCCTGCAGTCCGTTTTGTGGGATGGCAGGGGCCTCGGCTTCGACGCTTGTTGTCTGCGTCCCCCACAGGACGGGGCGCTTTGAACGCTCCTTGGCCCGTTCTTCTGCTTCCTTGGCCCGCTGCGCTTCTTCCTTGCGCCGGAGTTCCTCCACTTCCTGTTCGCTGGGGTATTCGGGTCCCGGTTTGATGCGCGCTTTGGGTTTGGAGTCGGTCCCGGTGATGTCCACGCCGGCGCCGCCGTGCCGGGATTGCCGGGTGCGGACCTCCACCATGACGGGCATGCCGAGGCTGCCGCCGGAGACGAGCGCCACGCCCACGGGCAGACGCGAGATCTCGTCGGTGGTCTCGCTGGTGAGCCCTTCCACGCTGCCCGCGATCGCTTTCAGGTCGTTCGGGTTCGTGACCTTCAGGATGATCTGGGTGTTGCATTGCGACAGGACGTTCTTGTCCACCTTGGCGGGTCGTTGCGTGACCACGGCGAGCCCCATGCCGAATTTGCGGCCTTCGCTGGCGATGGTGCGCAGGATCCCGCCGGAGAGGGCATTGCCGAGCCCGCGTTCCGGGCAGTAGTTGTGGGCTTCTTCCACGACGAAGAGGAACGGGGGCACCTCCTGATCCTTTCGCGCTTCGAAGAGGATCGAGGTGAGCCGGGCGACGATGATCTCCTGCACGTCCGGGGAGACGCCCTTGAGGGAGATAATGCTCGCTTTGCCGCTTTTGACGATCCCGGAGGGCTCCACGCCGCTTTCGTCGAAGAGGCCGGTGGACTCCAGGGTCTCCAGGGCGGCGATCACGTTCCATTTCGAGTTCGATTTGTTCGCCTGGCACGCCGCGGTGACGTCGCTGAGGCTGTAGAGCGGGTTCTTCACGCGGGCGTCCTTGATCGCCTGGT
>CAYVRY010000191.1:0-4059 GCA_964452895.1 uncultured Halobacteriales archaeon | reverse complement strand
TCGGCCACGGAGGAGGATTCGACCACGGAGGAGGATTCGACCACGGAGGAGGATTCTACGACCGAGACCGCCCCCACATTGGATGCCACCGGCTCAAAACACCGTGGTTTCCACATCGTGGACCTCTCATGGACCGGGCTTGAGGGAGATTCCGTCGAGGTCCATCGCGATGGTCAAGTCGTCGTCACCACCCTGAATGATGGGGCCTACCGCGATGAACTCAACCAGCGCGGAAAAGGCAGCTACACCTACGAGGTGTGCGGGGAGGACCTTTGCACGGCGCTGGTGACGGTGGACTTCTAGACTGCAGGTCTTTCGAACCTCTACGATTCTCCTTCCATTCTTCCTTTCTTTCCCCGTCCTTTTACTCTGCGTCACTGGTCGAGTGTCCAGGACGCGAAAAAATGGGGGAGGAGGGGAAGAGGTGGTCACCTGAGACTCACCGTTCTTCGATGTCGCCACCGACCCAGCAGCCCCACTCATGGGGTTCCAGCTGGACGGGCAGTTCGAGACCAGTGTAGGATTCGTATGCAAGACAGTAGTGTTCGAACCCGTCACCCGGACCCGGCCAGACGCTGGAGAGGATCTGGCAGGAATCAATCGAACCCATGAAGAAGGTGCAGCGGAAGCGGTACTCGCCCAAGTCCGATTCGAGTACGGATTCGTAGTGGCCCGTCCAACTGTCTTCCACGAACGGGAGACGGCTGAAACCCGTGGCCAGGGTAGTGCCCGACCGGACCCAATCGCCATTTCCACAGGTCGCAGGGATCGCGTTCTCGGTGTCCTCGACGAGCGCCTGCGCGGTGGGCGGCGCGAGACAGATCGATTCCACGAAATCGTTCCCGCCGGACCCTGAAGTCCCGACCTGCTGGTCCTCTGCCGGTTTTTCAGGATCGCCGGTCGTTCCACTGGCCATCATGGTCAGTGCCACTGCACATGCGATCAGAATCGTTGTTGTCCGCAAGTCCATACCTCCTGTCCTGTCGCGGCTCGCCCCCCACGGGCTGCATCAGCACAACGAGCCCGATGACGCGTCTGAGTTAGAAAGAATTTGCTCTTGCGGGGAACCTCTCAGGGTCATAGCCCCCTACCTAGTCCGGTCTTGGCCCGCTGCCGCAGGAATCGACCACTTGTTGGTCGTCAGCGTTGTGATGTCGGGGGCCGGCGAACGCATCTTCGATTTGATCGCAGTCGGGGTCGGTGGATGGTTCAGGGATTCGTTCAGGGGACGACCTGGAGCCCACGCATCTTCTGGAGCCCCCCGTCAAAGCAAGCGATCGGCCCGCTGTACGCGCGGGCATGGTGGACCAGGACGCAGTCCACGAAACTCAGACCCGAATCCTTCTCGCTTGTGAACACACGCAACGCCTCGAAGACATCTTCTCCCGCGATCACGAACGTGACCTGCTGCGATTCCAGGAGGGCGTCGGCGAACCGGCTCGCGGCCACGTGGTCGGCCCTCGCTTGGATCACGGTGATCGTCTCAGAAAGCACATGGTCCGAAAGGATCAGGTGATCCCATTCCCCCGCGCGGATCAGCCCCAGGATCTGCTGTGCCGATTCATGATGCTTGTCGTTCTCGATCGGCGTCGCGACCAGGAAACTCCTGTCCAGGACCGGGTTCAACGCCGTCACGACCCGTAGACGATCTCGTCGACATCCTCGCTCGACGTCCTCGCGTCGGGACCTCCGGGAGTCGTGGGCAAGTCCCAGATGTCACGCCGTCTGCGGGGCTGCTCACTGCGAAGAAGATACGCCTCCATGGCGTCCGTCAAGGCCTCGCCGACGGTCTTGCCGTGCCGGACCGCCCAGGCCTTGAACCGCCGGTAGGTCTCCTCATCGAGGTTCCGGATTGTCCTATCCACGCGACTCCATAGGAACTCCGCCCTTATAGGCGTTGCAAGTGTTACATGCTTACGGATGCTTCATCGGGGGAGGGTCCTGGACTGAGCCAACCCCACCAACTGCTTCGCCGTTTCCAGTGTGATCCCCGGCATGGTGGCCAGGTCCTCCGGTCTCGCGTCGGCGAGCGCCCGCACGGAGCCGTAGCGCACCAACAGCTGCTGCAACCGCTTCGGGCCGATTCCCGGCACTTCCAGCAGGTCGCTCCGGGTGAGCGACGAGCGCTTCAGGGTGTCCTGATAACGGACCGCGAACCGGTGCGCCTCGTCGCGCACGCGTTCCAGAAGACGCCGCCCGGGATGACCCTCCGGCGCCGTGACCGGGGCCGGCCGCTTCGGCAACCAGATCTCCTCCTCCCGCTTCGCCAGCGAACAGACCGCCTGCTCGCCAAGACCAAGCTCCTCCAGGGCTCGCCGCGCCGCGTTCAACTGCCCTTTGCCGCCGTCCACCATGACCAGGTCCGGCAGCTCGTCGCCGCGCTTGACGAGCCCCTCGAACCGACGCTTCACGGCGGCATGGATCCCCCTCGTGTCGTCGATCCCCGTCACATCGGGGATCTTGAAGTGACGGTACATCTCCTTGTGCGGGTGGCCTTCGAGAAACCGCACCATGCTCGCCACGGTGTGCTCGCCGCCATGATGGCTCACGTCGAACCCGTCGATCGTGCGCGGCGGCTCGGACAGGTTGAGAAGATGCGCCAACTCCGGCACCCCCCCGCCCTTGTCGCGCTCGCGCTTGAAGGTGTCCTCGGCCAGCAAGAGCTCCGCGTTGCGCTTCGCCATCTCCAGGAGCCGCCTGCGTTCCCCGCGCTCCGGGACCACGAACCGGACCCGCCCCCCGCGGCGCTCCCCCAACCAGGCTTCCAAAAGATCCTTCTCGTCGGGTTGTGCCTGGACAACGAGTTCCCGCGGCACGGCCAACGCCGAACCGTGGTATTGCGAGCAGAACGCCTCAATCAGGCTCCCGTCCGGCTGTTCGGCGGTGGCCGCCAGGAAATAGGACTCGCGCCCCACGAGGCTGCCGTCGCGCACAAAGAGCACGACCACGGCCGTGCGCGCCTCCACGCCCTCCCCGCGCGCCACGGCGACCACGTCCCGGTCCTCGCGGTCATGCGCGAAGACCTGCTGCCGCTCCAGGACACTGGAGACCGCGTGCGCTGTGTCCCGAAGGCGCCCGGCCTCCTCGAACCGCTGGGCGTCCGCGGCGTCCCGCATGCGCCGCTCCAACTCCTTGACCAGGCCGCGGCCCCCGCCGGAGAGGAACTTGCGCGCGTCGTCCGCGGCCTGCTGGTACGCCTCGTCCGGGACCGCCTGGATGCACGGAGCCAGGCATTGGCCCATCTGATGATAGATGCACGCGCGCTTCGGGAGCGTGCGGCACTGGCGCAGCTTGAAACTGCGGTTCAAAAGGCGCGTGATCGCCTTTGCGGCTCCTGCGTCCGGGAACGGACCGAACAGGACGCCGCCGCTGGACGGCTCCCGTGTGTAGATCACGCGCGGGAACTCTTCATCGGTGACCTTGATGTATGGGTATTTCTTGTCGTCCGTCAGACGCACGTTGTAGCGCGGCTTCTCCTGCTTGATCAGCGTCTGCTCAAGGATCAGGGCCTCTTTCTCCGTGTGCGTGGCGATGTAGTCCACGTCCGCGGCCAACTCCAAAAACGCCGCCGTGCGCGCCTCCTGCTGCCCGCTCAGATACGACTGGGTGCGCGAGCGCAGGTCCACCGCCTTGCCCACATATAGCACCCGGTTCGCCGCATCGCGCCACAGATACACGCCGCAGGAACGCGGCAGCCGCTTGACCCGCTTGAGCAGGCACGCCCGGTCGCCCGCTGCACACGCCGGCTCTTCGGCGGGACGCACGAGATCGGTTGAAGGGCGGGGCCGGCGCGGGTTCTTCGTCATCCTACCACGGGAGACTCCAAGTGGGCCCGCTTGCCCTCCTTCACGGCGTCATCCACCAACGTGGCCTTCTCCAGGATCTCACGCAGGTAGCGCCCCGTCCAGGTCTTCGTCTTCGCCACCTGCTCCGGGGTCCCCTTGGCGACCACGTAGCCGCCCTCGTCGCCGCCTTCGAGCCCCAGGTCGATCACATGGTCCGCCGTCTTGATCACGTCCAGGTTGTGCTCGATCACGACCACCGTGTTCCCGTTGTCCG
>CAYVRY010000190.1:0-4072 GCA_964452895.1 uncultured Halobacteriales archaeon | reverse complement strand
CCGGTGCCGGGGAGGAAGAGGGCCCATACGGCGATCGCGGCGATCATGAGGAAAAGAAGCGGCATGACCACGAGCACGACGCGTTCGATGCCTTTCTGGACGCCGAAGGCGACGACGGCGACGGTGAGCGCGACGACGACGAGGTGGGCGGCCATGGTGTTCGGACCTTCACTGATCCCGTTGAAAAACGACGCTTCGCCCAGGGTGGCGCCGGTGAAGGCGCCGAGCACGTATTGCAAAACCCAGCCGCCCAGCACGAAGTACCAGGAGATCGTGAACACGCAAAAGAGGATGAAGAAGAATCCGGCGTAGGTCCAGAACCGGTGGCCGGGGCCTTCTTTCTTGGTGGTGGCTTCGGTGTAGAGGGATTGCAGGCTCGCGACCACGTTCTTGCGCCCGCGCCGGCCGATGGCGAGTTCCGCCCACATCACGGGGAGCCCCAGCAGCAGGAGCACCGCGAGGTAGATCAGGATGAATACGGCGCCGCCGTTCTCCGCGGTGGCGAAGGGGAAACGCCAGATGTTCCCGAGGCCCACGGCGCTGCCGACGGCGGCGAGGATGAAGCCCGTGTTCGTGGACCATTGGTCCCGGTCTGTCTCCGCTTCGCCAGTCCCGGCCATTTCTCATTGTGGGAGAGTCGAACCCTCTTGATGTGCTTTGTGCCGGGTCTAGTCGGAGCCTTTGCAGCCGAGCAGGCTGGCGTCTCCGCCGGTGAAGGCACTGATCTGCTCGATGACGCCGAGTCCGGGTTCACCGCCGGTGAGTCCGCACGGGGTGCCGATCACGGAGAAGAAGAGCAGGACGACCAGAACGGCGGGCATGACGAACTTCACGAGGGGGTAGGCGTACCAGGACAACCGGAGCCCGGATTCGCACTCGTCCATCTGCTCGCGTGCCTGCCGCTTGGCGAGTTTCAACCCGACGAAGGTGGCCAGGATCAACCCGCCGATGATCACTTGGACGTCGGTGAGGGCGCCGCTGATGAAGTCCAACAGGGGCTCGTGCAGGGCGGCGACGATCCCCGCGGAGAAGATCACGAGCATGACGATCATCACGGCGCGTTTGCGGTCGACGCCGCGTTCCTCGACGATGTAGGCGATCGCGGGTTCGGAGAGGGAGACAGCGCTCGTGAAGGAGGCGAAGAAGACGGCGAGGAAGAAGATCGCGCCCACGGCCATGCCGACGGCGAGTCCGAAGTCGACGCTCATGTTCGCGAACGCCTGGGTGAGCGGGCCGAGGATCAATCCGATGCCCGCTTCGCCTTCGGCGGCTTCCAGCTGGCCGAACGCGGAGAGCATGGGGAAGATCATGAAGCCGGAGATGATCGCGAAGACCAGCGTGGACCCGGAGACCCAGATCGCGTTCTCGGCCAGCGAGGATTTCTTGGAGAGGTAGGACGAGTAGATCAAGATCGCGCCCATGGCGAGGGACAGTGAGAAGAACGCCTGTCCCACGGCGGCGATGATCGTGCTCATGTCGATGTCGCCGAAGTCGGGCTGCATGTAGAACGTGTAGCCGGGTCCCGAGTCGGGCAGGAAGATCGCGTAGATGGCCAGTCCGATGACCATGGCGAACAGGGTGGGCATGAGCACCAGGTTGAGCCGTTCGATCCCTTTGGCGATCCCAAAGACGACGACGGCGCCGGTGAGCGCGAGGACCACGAGGGCCCAGAGCAACGCCCCGGGTCCGTCCACCATGTTCGCGATGTAGACACCGGGGTCGTCGAAGTAGGTCCCTGCGATGGACGCGAAGGCGAGGCGGAGCATCCAGCCGGAGACCACTGCGTACCAGGCGAGGAGCAGGGTGGGGACGATGAACCAGAACCATCCGGCGATGCGCCACTTGGTGCGCGGGTTGTTTGTCTGATGCTTGAAGGTGCCCACGGTGTTCTGTTGTGAGGAGCGGCCGAGGCTGAACTCGGCCATGAGCATGGGGATCCCCACGAGCACCATGATGATCGCGTACAGCACGACGAACACGGCGCCGCCGTTGTTCGCGACGTTCATGGGGAAGCGGGCGAGACTGCCGAAGCCCACTGCGGAGCCCATCGCGGCGAGGATGAAACCGACACGGCTTGCCCATTGCATTCGTTCTGTGCTTTCTTCCGGAGCCATGGGTGCACCTCTTTAGCCGGCGGGGCTGATGTCGGGGACGTGTGGTTCGGCGCTGGCGGTGTAGTAACGGTATTCGACGTCGACCTCGACCTGGACCTCCTCGTCACCCAGGTTCTGTCCCGCCACGAAGGTCGCGCCCCCGTCGGTGACCTCGGCGTCGACCCTCCACTCGCCGGTCCCGTTCGTCGAGGCCGGTACAACGGGTTGGCCGTCGTCGCCCATCAGGGCTGCGTCCGCGTCTTGGGCCAGGACCCTCCTTTCGCCGGACGGCACGTCCTGGATGGTGATCTCGACGGTGTCCTCATCGGACCCCGAGTCGGCATTCGATGGGATCGTGAGGTCACGCTCGGTGACGTTTCCATCCGGGTGGGAGATCGTGAAGGTCACAATGGTGTCGTCTGTGCGCGGCGTCAACGTGCTCGAGATCGAGATTGTGAACGTGACCTGGGTAATGTTCTGGGTCTCCAAGGGCCAAGTGTTTGAATCGCGCCCGTCGGGCCCGGTCAATGTCGTACTCCACTGTGGTTCGGAGTCTTCCTGCTCCGTGACTTCGACGTCGAAGCGATTCACGCCTTCCGCGTCGTACCAGACCACCCCGACCGCTGAGCCCACCACGGCCACGACGGCGAGTGCAATGATCACCAGATCCACCCGTTGCATAAGTTCTACAAGCGCCGCCGAACCGGTCCCTATTTTTATCATTTGTGACCCCGTCTTCTGGAATCCGCTCGAATCCTGCAGGATGCAAGAAGGTCAAACAGGAATCCGGGCGGCCCGGGGGACGCGCGAATTCCGAACAGACCGGCCCACGCTATTATATAGCATGCCTTGTGGTGGGGTCTCGCCGCCGAGCCGATTCCGTTTTAATCGGCCTCGTCCTGCCCCGCAGTGATGATCGAGGCCTCCGAGTCAGCGCGGCGGATGCTGTCGGCGCTGCAGCGCTTCAATGTCCCCTTGGATGACGTGCTCGCGAAGATGCCGGCGGACATCCTTTCCAACAAACGCACGTTCGCTGTTGCCCTGGAGCGACTCGCGGTCCGGATCCGGGAAGAGGTCGAGGACAGCCCCATGGATGAGCGCGATGTGCGCATGGTGACCCTGCGCCTGAAGCAGATGGACACGGTCGCGGAGCAACTGGCCCAGGAAGGCGCCCAGGACCGCTTCGAGCCCGCGGAGCTCGCCCTGCTCGCCTCCTTCATGGACCTCACCGTGATCTTGATCGCGACCGCACTGGGCAAGGAATACCGGGCGCCTTCGCCCCCGTGAGGGAAAACGCAAAGGCCCCGCCTCCCGTGCCGCTGGTCCATGGACAGCCTGCCTGGCCGAGCGACGAAGGAAGGCACCCGACGTTACCAGCAGCGGTTCCCACAGGTACGCGAGGCGCACGGGTTCCGCGGATCCATGGACCTCGTTCTCACATCCATCGGACTCGGGACCTATCTCGGCGACGTCTCAGCCCAACGGGATGCGGGCTACCACGAGGCGGCGGGCGCGGCACTGGCCGGGGGCATCAACGTCCTGGATACGGCGATCAATTATCGCCACCAGCGCAGTGAACGCGTTCTGGCCCAGGCGATCCGGGACTTCGTCGACCAAGGCGGCGCGCGCGATGAGCTCTTCGTGGCCACAAAGGGCGGATACTTGCCGTTGGACGCCGATGTGGACGACCCGCACAACGAGGTGCAGAAGAGCTATGTGGATCCCGGGCTCGTCACGCCGGAGAACCTCGTGGTGGACGCCCACTGCATGGCCCCGGAGTACCTGGAGGACCAGATCAAACGCAGCCGGCGCAACGTGGGCCTGGAGACCCTCGACCTTTACTACGTGCACAACCCGGAGACCCAGTTCGCTCAGGTGGACGCTAACGAGTTCGAGGCCCGGTTGGGCGCCGCGTTCGTGACCCTGGAAAAGGCCGTCCAGCGCGATGAGGTCGCGCGCTACGGGATCGCGACCTGGCA
>CAYVRY010000189.1:0-4079 GCA_964452895.1 uncultured Halobacteriales archaeon | reverse complement strand
ACTGGGGATCCCTGCCGCGTCTCCATCTGCCTCGAGACGCCAGCACGAGGCACGATGAGATCATCGCACAGGGCGTCGCCGACCAAGAGTGATTGTGGACAGGATTTTCCTGCTCGCCCTCGTGAACCAGAACCCTGCGGGGGTGCTGAAGGTGGATAAAACCTCACGAGTAGGGGGAAGGGAGAGAAGGAAAGAGGGAAATCAAGGATGCGCCGTTGACCGACGCACCTTGGGGCCGTTCCAGCAGAGGTTTCTTGTCCTAGTTCTCGGGCTCGACGGGGTCTTCGCTGTAGAAGACGTACATCATGCCGTCGGTGGAGACGCCGCCGGAGGTCACGACGATCTCAAGCGTGAAGGTGCCGTGGCCGTCGAATTCGCCTGCGAGGATCTGGGTGACGTGTTTCCCGGCCTCGACGGTGACTTCCTTCTCCTCGAGCTGTGCGCCCTGGGGTGCAAGGACCCGGAGCATCACGGTGGAGGTCCCGGCGGGGATCGTGCTCACCACGGTGATGTTCGATTCGTAGGAGACCGCGTCCTGGTTCACTTGGAACCGGACGGTGCTCTTTGCGAATCCTCCAACGTCCTGGGGTGCGGCATAGTTCACCTGCACCGGGACGCGGTGCTCCTCGTGCACGGTCACGACGACCACATCGGTCGTGGTCATCATGCCGGTCTGGTTGGCGCCGTCGTCGGTGATCGTCAAGGTGGTGTCGAACGTCCCGCCTGCTTTGTAGGTGTGGGTGACGTTCTTGGCCTTGTCCTCGTTGTCGGTCTGGAATTTGGCGCCGTCGCCGAAGTCGAAGTGCCACTGCGTGATTTCCCCGTTCGGATCGACTGAAGTGGAGGCGTCGAAGGTGAACTTTTCACCGACCCAGCGCTCCGGGCCATCGACCGTGAGCAGGGCGCTCGGTTTCTCGTCGTCGAAGACTCCCTGGGAGCTGATACAGCCCGCGAGGGCGGCGACGCTGAAGGCCATGGCGACGAGTAGGGCGGTTCCGATGAACCCCGGTGCGGCGTGATTTTGAATCATGTGAACCTGGCATACGCGTCGGACTATATAAACCCCCTTTTAAAGGCTTAAAAGGAAAGGGACGGCCTTTGCGGGTCGGCACTTTTTAAGGGACTTCGCCTCGACAGGGGGGTCTCAGGAGGCCCAACAGGAGAAGCAACAGGAGGGATGGGGCGTGGGGGAGCCCTCCGATTCCGCGCCCGGCCCCTGGTGGAAATCACAATCCTTGTCATCAAATCATGCGGGACTAGGCACGCACCCACGTAGGGCGCCCGAACGTGTATGGGTCCCGGATTTTGGAGGGGGTCGCCTACATAATGCCCGACGCGCACACCACCTGCGAGATGGCCGAGGCGTCTACCCACGAACAAGACGCGCCGGACGGTTACGGGGACGACCAGCGCTCGTTGGTCGAGGAGGAGTCGCGCGTCCGGTCGAAGCTGTCCAACGAACGGACGTACGCAGCCTGGCTGCGGGCAGCCACTGCGGTGACCGTGGTCGGTCTGGCCGTGGCGCGGTTTCTGGCCGAGGAAGAGAAGAACGAGGTGTTGTTCCTGGCCTTCGGCGGGGCGTACGTGTTCGCAGGGGTGGGACTCTTCGTGTTCGCGGCGCACAACTATTTCACGTCGCGCAAGCAGATGAAACGCAAGGATTTCCACGAGCCGCGCAAGTTCCTGATCGCCATCGCGGTGATCCTCTCACTGCTCAGTCTCGGTCTGATCGGGATCATCGGTTATGAGATCCTCGTGGCATCCGGCCAATAGACCGCCTCCTATGCCAGATGCTCCCCCACGAGACGCGCCCCGCTTCCCACGTGCAGTTCCAACAGGTCCTGCACGCCGGGGACGTCCTCCAGGGCCGCCTTCACGCGGGCGGCGGCTTCCTCCATCGTGTTCACGTACACGGTGGCGCCGGTGTCGATGCTGAACCAGCAGGGCAGGTCTTCCTCCTCGCGCAGCCGGCGCACTTCGTGCACGACGGCGAGGGTTGCGGGCCGCCAGGTGATCCGGGACGGGTCCGAGGTCATGGTCACGGCGTGCAGGTTCAAGGTGTCCGCTTCCGCGGTGCGTCCGATCTCCGCGATGTCGCCGGAGGCGACGGCGACGCGCATGCGTTCGAGCGCCTTTTGGACGTACTCGAGACGGGCCTGGAAGAACGGACTGCTTTGCACGTCCCGGTGGACCCCTTCGGTGGGCTCGTCGCAGGGGACCAGCGCGGCCAGCGTGACAAGGGGGATGTCGCGGCCGCTGGGCATGACGCGGGAGACGCTCGCCTCGGCCCCTTGGCCGGCCCGTGGGGCGACCCATTGGCTGATGTAGCCGGTGACGCTGCGGCTCGCACTGCCCGCGCCGCGCCGGGCGATCGCGGAGAGCCGTTGCGGGTTCACCTCGAGCCCGTAGGCCTCGGCGGCGGCCACGCTGAGCGCGGCGAATCCGGAAGCGCTCGACCCGAGCCCGACCTGGGCAGGAAAGTCGTTGCGGCTTGTGACCCGGGCGGGTCGTTTGTCGTCGGCCATGCGTCGGATCGCGTTGAGTACACTCGTGACGCGTTCCAACGGGCGGCCTTGGAAGGGCTGGCCGTCCAGGGTTCCGCTGTCGATGCCGCTTTGCTGGTCGAGCACGCTCACCGTCGTGTGAGTATGGATCGGTGCGGTGGCGACGCTGATGGAATCGTGGTAGGGGATCCGGTTTCCGACGTCGCGCAGGCCGTGGTACTTGACGAGTCCTTGGATCGGATGCGCGATGGCGCTGGCACGACCGGTCTCCACGTTTCGTGGCAGGGCTCCATGGGTCATGGTCTTTCCCGCGGTTCCCCTGTCGGATGGGTCGGTTCGCCCCATGTGTCGCGGGTCTTGAGGGGGGGCAGGGCGGGGCTTTCTTTCTCGTCCCGTGGGGTCGGACTGGGACGGTCGTCGCTGAAGCGGTCCACGTGCCGGCGCACGATCTCCCGCAGGTACTCCAGCAGGTCCTGCAGCGTGCTCTTGGCGTCGACGACCCCTTCGATGAGGGTCCCGGTGACGATGATGTCGGCGCCGGCCTCGACGATGCTGCGGGCGGTCTCGCGGTCCCGGATCCCGCCGCCGACGATGAGCGGGATGTCGATCTCCTTGCGCAGCGCCCGGATGAACTCCAGGGGCACGGGCTCTTCGGCGCCGCTGCCGGCTTCCAGGTAGACGTAATCCATGCCGAAATACTGGGCGGCCAGCGCGTAGCCGATCGCTTCACTGGGGTCGTTGCGCGGAAGCAGCTCGGCCTCGCCGACCATCCCCACGGTGCCGCCGGGTTCCACGACGAGGTACGCCATGGAGAGCGGCTCGATCCCCATGCGTTTGACCCAGGGTGCGCCCAGGCGTTGCTCGTCAATCAAATACCGTCGGCTCTTGGAGTTCAGCATGCTCATCCAGAACACGGCGTCGGCGTGCGGGCTGATCCCTTCGGCGCCGGGGGGGAACAGGATCACGGGCAGTTGGACCCGTTTCTTGATCGCGCGCACGGTGTCGTCGACGAGGCGCATGTTCATTCCGGTGGATCCGCCGACCATGATCGCGTGGCTGCCGGCTTCCTGGGCGGCGTAGGCGAGTTCCGCGGCGCGCAGGGTGGTCTGTTTCTCGGGGTCGATCAGGGTGAAGTGAAGCGGATGGCGCATGCGCTCACGCTCGATGTAGGCGTGCACGCGTCTTTGGGTGGGGGGCCACCGCATGGAGCGAGGGACCTCTTGGGGGATAGAAAAGCGCACCGGGTGGTGGGGGGGAGGGTTATAGAAAGGAGCCGCAGGAAAATGGGCGGGTCCCGGGCCACAGGCGGGGGTGACACCGTGATTTGCAGGTCTTCTCCTCAGACCCTCGCGCCGATGAGGAACGCGACGAGGGCGGCGAGCATGGCGAGTTTGGCGAGCTGCTGGGCGCGGCGGGGGTCCCGGCCGCCGGCGAGTGCGGCGAGCGCGAAGAAGAATATGGCGGGGGCGACGAGCGCCAGGTACACGGGATGCCAATCCAGGACGAGGACCGGGAGCGGAGAGAGCAGGACGGCCACGATCAGCGCACCGGTGGCCCAGCGGGTGGCGACGTGGG
>CAYVRY010000188.1:0-4115 GCA_964452895.1 uncultured Halobacteriales archaeon | reverse complement strand
TCATTCCGGCAGGGCGGAGGCTCCTTCCGGAGCAGGTTCCCGGTAGTACAGGTCGTAGTACACTTTGAACGGTTGTTGGTACACAAAGATGCCGGAATCGCTCGCGGTGACGGTGAACCGCACGTCCCACGCCTCTTCGATCTTGTCGAAGTACAGTTCTTCGCCCGCTTCGGCGTCCTCGGGACCGATGGTGGTCTCCAGGACCGGCGGGCCGGCCAGCGTGAAGAACCGGTTGGAGAAACGGTCGTCCACGAAGGGGCCCTTGGACATGACGATCTGCAGGTCGTTGAACGGGTTCGTGGTCTCCTGGGTCCACTCCATGGCGACGACCACGGAGGCGAGCCCGGGTTGGATCTCGAACTCATGCAGCGGATCGTTGTTCGGGTCGTTGTTCGCGCACGCGCCCTCCGGGTTGAAGAAGATCCCGTAGCCGGGGATGAAGGCGCTGCAACCGATGAAGCCTTCCCAGACCAGCCGCTCCACGTAGGGTTCCAGGCTGCGGCGTGGTTCCAGGTTCACGGTGATGCTCTCCTGTGTTCCCGCCTTGACGATCGCGCCGCGGGAGAGCTCCTGGCAACACGACGCGCCGAACTTCAGGCGGTACTCTCCCGGTTCCAGTTCCACGAACGAGTACGACCCGTTGGCGGCCGTGGTCGTCTCGTCGACGTATTCGCCGCTTTGCAGGAGTTCGACGCGCGCATCTTCGATCGGTTTGAACGACGCGTCCGCCACGACCCCTTGGATGCTGCCGGTGGCGACCGCCTCCGGGTCCTTCCCCTCGTCGGTCGTATCACCCTCGTCCCCGTCGGGCGCCGGGGTCTCTTCATCGCCCAGGCAGCCTGAAAGAAGCGGGGCCGCGACGAACATGAGCACCAGAACGACCACCACGAATCGCATAGGAAAAGCTCGAACGACCACCCTGCTTTTTAACCTTGTTGTATCCGTTTCGGGGCCGTCCATGTGCCGTTTTCGGGCTGTGCCGGCCGGATCTGGCGATTTCGTGGTTTATCAAGCCGGCGCCGGCCCGCAACGCGCTCGGCGGGGGACCGGTCTACGAGAGCGGCCCTGCGGGTTCGGTGGCGACGCGTTGGCCGGTGCGTTGTGGGCTCACGCTCGGCTCACCGCGCTCCGGGTAGGGCACGTCCACGGTGAGAAAGTCCTGGGCGACATGGGTGTTCGCGAAGACCTCGCGTGCTTGTGCCAGGTGCGTCTCGGTTTCGTCATACCGCGGGGAGATGTGGTGCAGCCAGAGCGCCTTCACGTGGGCTTCACGCGCCACGGCGGCGGCTTCGGCGGCGGTGGAGTGCTGGTTCTCTTCGGCGAGTTCCTGATGGAGGTCTGTGTAGGTGGCTTCGTGGATCAGGAGGTCGGCGCCTTCGGCCAGGGCGACGATCCGTTTCGTGGGGCGGGTGTCGCCGGAGACCACGACGCTGCGACCGGAGCGGGCGGGCCCCATGACGTCTTCGGGTCGCACGGTGTCGCCGGCGGGGGTGGTCACGGAGCCACCGCGTTGCAGGGCCCCGAAGAGGGGGCCTTCGGGGACGCCGAGCGCCAGCGCTTTCGGTTTGTCGAAGGTGCCCGGCCGGCTGTCTTCCTGCATCCGGTAGGCGTAGGCGGGGATGCTGTGGTCGCCGGGGGTCGCGGTGACCGAGTAGCCTTCGTGGAACCGGATCGTTTCGTTCTCTTCCATCTCCCGGACTTCCAGGGGGAACGAATCGGCCCGAATGGGGGCGATCCGTGCGACGTCACGCATCCATCTCTCGGTCCCCGGGGGACCGAAGACGGCCAAGGGTTCTTCGCGCTCGTTGAGCTGCATGGTCTTCAGGTAACCGGGGATCCCGAAGCAGTGGTCGCCGTGCAGATGGGTGATGAAGATCTTGCTGACCGCCATGTGCGAGAGCGGACTTTTCTGGAACTGGCGCTGCGTGCCTTCGCCGCAGTCGAAGAGCAGGATCTCGCCGCCGCGGCGCACGGCGGTCGCGGAGACGTTGCGGCGGGCGCTTGGCCAGGAACCGCTGGTGCCGAGGAATGTGACTTCCAGGTTGAACCCTTGTGTCCGTTGTGACATGGAGCCTCGTGGCCGTTCGGGCCGGTGCCGTGATGGGGGCGGCCTCATATGGGTTGCGGGCCGCCGATGCGGCCTACATGGGCAGCGGTTTCGCGTCCGGGGCGAGCCGGGGCAGCAGGGCGCGCAGGTCGAGGCGGGTCTCCACGTGGTCGGCGGCTTCCCGGATGCAGTCGTCTTTCGGGTTGAAGGCGATTCCGTAGCCGGTGACTTCGAACATGGCCGTATCGGGACAGGAGTCGCCGACGGCTGCCGCGCGGCCCGGCTTGAGGCCTTCGCGTTCGAGGATGTGGTTCACGGGGGCGGCCTTGTTGACCAGGGGGGTGCGCAGGCTGCCTTCCCCGGTGAGCGTGCCGTCCTTGTGCGTGACGAGCCCGTTGGCGTGCACTTCCTGGATGCCGAGTCGGCGTGCGACGTCGCGGGCCATGGGTTCCAGCCCGCCGGAGACGATCGCGGTGGCGATCCCTTGGTCGTGCAGGGCTTCGACGAGTTCCTGGCCGCCAGGCATGATGGGCGGTTGTGCGAGGATCTTCTCGATGTCGCGAAGCCGCACGGGGCCGTTTTTCAGCCACAGGGCGACGTCGCGGCGGATGAACTCGTGGTCGTCGATCTCGCCGTCGATGAACGCTTTCAGGGCCGCCTCGTTGGAGACGCCGTAATGTTCGTGCACGCGCACCCACGAGGAGACGCCGTTGGTGAGCACCCCGTCCATGTCGAAGCAGACGAGCTCAAGGGGCGGTTCATGGGCCGGTTTGCGGCTGGGGTCGGGGACCCGGTAGCGATGGGGGCACGGCACAAAGAGACTTTCCAGCGGTCCACCGCTATGAATGTGATGGTGGGGGTGACGGGGGCGGGGTCCGGTCGGGCAGGCGGCTTGGAGCCCGCAAGTGGGATATAGGGGGCTCTCCTGAACGGGAATTCCTGGCAGGGAGCAAGTGGGCGACCAACGGTTCCCCGGCCTTCGGGTCGGGTCTGAACTGAGGAAAGTCCCCTCTCCGCACGGGTATGGAAGGGTCATAAGACCTGGCTGCGAGAGTGGCCAGGGAGGCGCAGAAACGCCACCGCCCCTTGCTGCGATGATGGATGGCCCGCTCACGCGGGGAAGATCCGGAGGTCGCTTGGGGAACGGGTGAAACGTGCCATCCCTTTCCTGGTGCAAGTCGGGACCGGGTCACGGTGCCCGTGCCGCCGGTCCGTTTGGACGCTCAGTCGAATGTCGCCACCCCGCTTCGGCGGGGCAACAGAAAGGGGCTTACTCCTTGCACCCTGCCGGGTCCTTTTCCATGATCGACATGGGCACGACGTTCCTGCCTTCCGGGGGCCGTCTGCACAATCTGCAGGGCACCCGCTCCATCGCCGACCGACCGGTCATCCGGTCGTGATCGAGAACGTGTAGGGGGTGGGTGTCCAATTGAACGTTTCGATGACGACGTACCAGAGACCGTCTTCGGGGATCGTGGTGGTGATCGTGTTGGCATCGCTGCTGAAGGGGGTGGAGCCTCCCGCGACGAGCACGCGCATCCCCGCATAGTCCTGGATCGAGGGCTGGACGTACAATCCACCTTCCCATTGGAGTGTCACTTCGTCGCCCTCTTTCGCCTCGATCGCATAGAAGTCCCGGATGTCCAGGGGCACCCCGGCGATCGCCCCCTCGTAGGGTGTCTCCTGCTCGATGAAGAGGTCCGGGAACGGCACGTCGGGAGCGTCGTGTCCACTGCCGGCGTCTTCCTGCGGGAGCCCGCTGGCGGCGGCGGGCAGGTCCGAGAAGACGTGGAGCGGGACCAGATCCCGGCCGCCGTGCGGGCCCGGCACCGGCCCGTCGGGTCTTGAGGGGATCTCAGGATAGCGTTGACGCAGGGCTGCCCAGGAAGTGCTGTCGGGGTCCGTCACCCCGGGGCACATCGCGTCCGGTCCGTCGAATTCCACGGGGATGATCTCGAAGACCGCTTTGCCGGCGTTCATGATGCTCGTGCGCGTGTCCGGTTGATGGCATTGTTCGGCTGGATGTTCCATGCCGAAGGCGTAATGGCCGGCCTCGTGCAACAGGACG
>CAYVRY010000187.1:0-4138 GCA_964452895.1 uncultured Halobacteriales archaeon | reverse complement strand
TACGTTTGGACCATGTGAACCAGAAGATCCTGGAGATTCTCCAAGCGGATGCCCGTAAGAGTACCGCGGAGATCGCCAGGGAGGTGAACCGGGCCGAGAGCACCGTGCGTGAGCGCATGATGGCCATGGAGCGCATCGGGCTGATCCGGGGTTACAGCGCGATCCTGGACCCGTTCATCCTGGGGTACGAAGCGCACGCCCTGGTGCGCGCCTCGTGCAATTTTCGCGACTTGGACCGCGTGGTGGAGGAGCTCTTGACCATACCACAGGTCGTCCGGGCGGTCTTGACCACCGGCAAGTACCCCATGGTCATCGAGATCGTGGCGCAGAACCTGCGCCAGTTGAACACGATACTGGAGGCGGACCTGGCCAGGTTGGACTTCATCAATCTGGACCCCGTGGTGGTGCTGCGGGACCTGATCGATGGCCGCCGCATGCCCGTCTTCTCGTCCATCATCCCCGACGAGAAGCGCCAGCGGGTTTCACCGGATCTCGGCCTGGATGATGTCCCCATCTGAATGGGCGCACGCCGCCAGGGGCAGCCCGAGAGCGTGCCGTGCGTCCTCGCGAGCCGGGTGGCTCCCTTCTTACGAAGCAGCGCAGCCCGAGAGGCGGTGCCGTGCGCCCTCGCGAGCCGGGTGGCTCCCTTCTTACGAAGCAGCGCAGCCCAAGAGGCGGTGCCGTGCGCCCTCGCGAGCCGGGTGGCTCCCTTGTTACGAAGCAGTGCAGGGCGACCCCGTTGGACCCGGTCCCTGCCGCATCGTCCAGTCGCCGAGGGACCGCCAACCCCAGGTGCCCGAGCGATGGGGGCCCAGCCCCCGGTACGTGGCCAAAGGGCGGCCCAAGAAGGGGGTATTCCCGACAAGAGGCGCAGTGGTCTGCGAATGGTTCGCATGCAATAGTGGGGTGTTGGGGCGTGGTATGGTGTGAGATCCAGCGCGCCCCTTGTCGGGACGAGATCCAGGAAGCATTCCGGGTAGATGTCCCTTGCCCGCGGGGTCAAGGGTCCCAGGCCTTACGAAGGCTGGATTCGGAGGCGGGCGTGGATTCCCCGCCAACGAGTCCGCAAGGGGGCCCGGCCGAGGACCCTCATTTCGGGACGATGAGCAAAAAGTACACCCCGCGGGCCCGTTTTGAACTCTGACGGCGGCGCCAACCAGGCGACTGCGACCCCCAACAAGCCCGGCGTCCGACCGGTCAGCGGGCAGCGTCAAAGCGGGTCGGCCGCGAGTCGAGTGATTGGTGAAACCATTTGGTTGCTTTCTGGCTCGAACCGTTTTGCCGCTCGGACCAACATCATGACAATCTGGAACAGATTCTGGAGCTCCTTCGCCCCTGGCCAGGAGGACCCGTCGATTCTTCGGCATTGATTGCGATCTCCGAAGATTCACAGGGACTCTAGGCCGATACCCAGAAGTCAGGGGGTAGTCTTTTCCCTTCTAGGAGTCCAATCTTGTCCATTGGTCAAGGACATGGGTTTGCTTCGATCCGGCTGGGTGACAGGAGATACCACGGAAAAAATCCACGTAGCAACCCATCCAAGCCGCCGCACCCCGCCGGCTTTTTGTTACCACGTTTGACCTCTGTATAAGACATTTCCTACAGGGGGAAGGGTTATATCCTGGGGCTGTCTCGCTCCGTTGGGAGCTGTATTGGGTGAGACTGGATAACGTCAACAGGCAAATTCTTGAGTATCTGCAAACGGACGCAAGGACGAGCACGGCGATCATTGCACGCGCGGTGAACCGGGCCGAGAGCACGGTCCGTGAACGAATGATCGGGATGGAGCGCGCGGGGCTGATCAGAGGCTACAGTGCGATCCTTGACCCGACGGTGTTGGGCTATGAGGCGTATGCGTTGGTGCGCGCCACGTGCGACCTGAGGAACATACAGAACGTGGTACAGAAGCTACGTGAGATCCCGCAGGTGACGCGGGCGGTCTTGACCACGGGGCGCAACCCGTTGGTGTTCGAGATCGTCGCCGAGAACCTGAGTTCGTTGGACAAGATCATCGAGACCCAGATCGCCACGGAGGACTTCCTGGATCTGGAACCCGTCGTGGTGTTGCGTGACTTGATCGATCGTCGCCATGTTCCTGTGTTTGTATCGAACAAGGAAAAGGCCGCGAAGAAACTCTCGGTGCGGCCCGTGGGGCTGGATCGCCGGGACCCGGAAGCGTTGAGTACGATCTGATCCACGAAGAACCAGTCAGCCCTTTTTTGGGGATGGACGATCACGTGCAGGCAACCCACGTGATTGTCTGTCCACTCCCCTCCTCTCCCCTGGACCTGCATGAAGGTGCGCTTCCCCTGGAACCGGTGCGTTTGCGCCCGAGGCCCAGTCAAGGTTGATATTCAACCGGGATTGACGCAATGCAAAGACTTCCGTCTGGAGATAGATTGTCGCTGCGTCGGGTGCCTGATTGTTTGTGTACGCAAGGGGACCACGTCCCCTTTGTGCTGCCTTTATGAGCGGTTTGCCACGAATTTCGAATGACCAGGCGCCTCGATCAGACCGCCCGGGCGGCCCATCCATCCTGTCAGGACGTGACAAGGGCCAGGCGCCCTCGACGAGAAGCGTTCGTTTTTTTGACAAGTCATTGGAGGGTATTCTGAACATGTGTGGACTGGCGCGGCGGCCACATCACCCCCCCCCCCAGGAGTTTCTATTGGTTACTCCATCATTGGCGGGCGTGGATCAGGTCCTTGCGTGCCGAGAATCATTACCATAGTGCAGCCCCAGGGCGGCAGCTCCAGACCCTGAGGCTGGATCGCTCCAACCGCCATCGGATGGACCGGACCGCAGCGAACCGTTCATGCGCTTGAGGCCTCCCGGCCCGGACGCGGCGACCCGCACCGCGCCCTCCAGGCTCGTCCGGGTCCCCTTGGAGGCGACCGCGATACGACATGCCACCTGGATGCGCCGCACACACACCGACCAATCGCTACGAATCGGTCGGCACGCATAAAAAGGACCCCCCCTTTGGCGCGCTTCGCGCCTCCCTCCGAAACGGCTCCCAGGGGACAGTAACTCAGTTGGGAGAGTGCCAGACTGAAGATCTGGAAGTCGCCGGTTCAAGTCCGGCCTGTCCCATTTTTTGCCCTGCGTGCGATGAACGGGGCCCTTTCCCGTCAACCCTTTCCCCGTCTTGTTTTTCGCGGGCTCGATGGCGGAGCTGGTCCTGACGCTGCTCTTTGTGCTTCTGGTCGGGCTGGCGGCAGGCCTGGTCTCGGGTCTCTTCGGCGTGGGCGGCGGGATCGTGATGGTGCCGGTGCTGCATTACGCTTTGGCGCTGGATTTTGTCCTGGCGACCCAGATCTCGCTTTTCGTGATTGCGGTGAACACGCCGTTCGGTCTCTGGCGCCAGCAACGTCACGCCACCGTGAAGTGGCGGCGCGGGTTCTTGTTGGCGCTGGGCGGACTCGCGGGGGTCTTCGTGGCGGTCCTGCTGCGGCCGGTGGTCCCGGTCTTCGTCTTCAAGGGGCTGTTCGCCGCGGTGGCGGGGTTCGCCGCGTTCCGGATGTGGCGGCCCGTGAGGGCGCCGGACAGGCCGGTCTCACCGTTCTGGCTTCCCGTAGCAGGGTTCTTTGCCGGGATCGCGGCGCATTGGCTCGGCATCGGGGGGGGCCTCCTGATGGTCCCGGCGATGGTTTTCCTGGCCATGCCGATCCATCACGCGGTGGCCACGAGTCTGGTGCCGGTCTTCACGAACGCGGCGTTCTCCACGATCTGGGACCTGCCGGTTTTGGTGCATGAGATGAGGTGGGTGCTCCCGTTGACGTTGGGGGCCCTTCTCGGGATCCGGGGCGGCGTGGGGCTGGCGAACCGCTTGCCTGCCGTGGGCCTGCGCCGGGCGTTCTCCGTGGCCTTGGCCCTGTTGGGGGCCTACATGCTCTTCGACGCCTTCGCATGAAAGGCCCGCCTTCACGGGGGCGCCTTTCGAAACGCTTGTTATGCTTGTCGGTCTCCCGCCTTCTGGCACCCCCCCATGGACCTGTTCCTGTTCAACGTGATCGCCTTCGGGATCTTCGTGTTCTGCACGCTGGGTTACCACATGGTCTACCATCTCGTCTCGTCGGTCCATCCCATGCGCACGGTGAAGGGGAAGATGGAGGCGTACCGCAAGGACTGGATGGAG
>CAYVRY010000186.1:0-4140 GCA_964452895.1 uncultured Halobacteriales archaeon | reverse complement strand
CGGCCCCCACCACGAACGCCCCGAGCGCGATGGAGAACGCGAAATGGTCCGCCAACAGCGCCACACCGAACGCAAGCCCCAAGACGACGACGAGAAGAAGCTCCCTGGAAGCGTGCACGGAATCCAGGATGCGCGGGACCACCAAGGCGCCCACGACCAAGCCCACGACCACGAAGGCCGCCATCCCGAAAAAGACCGGTGTGACCTCGGCGAAGCGGATCGTCCCGGAGACCGCGAGCCCGCCGATCAAGGCGAGAAACACCACGGCCACCACATCCTCCACCAACAGGATCCCCACCACCAGACGACCGTGCGGCTGCTTCAGCTCCCCCTTCTCCTCGAGGATCTTGATCGCCACGATGGTGGACGAGATCGCCATGGCCATGGCGATGAACAGCGCGGACATCGCGTCGAAGCCCAAAGCCAACGCCAACGTGCGGCCCACCAGGAACATCAGGAGCATCTGCACGAGGGACGCGGCCACCGGCGCCGCCCCGAGCTGGCGCAGCTTGCGCGGCGTGAACTCCAACCCGATGGAGAGCATGATGAAGACGATGGCCAGGCTCGCCAGGGCATCCACGTGCTCCAGGCCCACCAGGCGCCAAGGAAGTGGACCGTGCGGTCCCACCAGGAGACCTGCCACCAGGTACCCGAGCACCATGGGCTGGCGCAGGCGATGGGCCAGAAGGATCGCCAGGGCGGCAACGAAGAGGACGACGCCCAGACCGATCACGGAGGAATCCGCGGCGACCACGACAGGCGCGAGAAGCCAATGGCACTTCAATGGTGGGCCTAAGGTGGAGTTGGGACCGCCATCGGTCAAGAACTACGGCTCGACCTAAGCGCAGTGCCTCTTGTTTCTTGACCAGGAACACAATCTGTTCGGATCCGTCCATGACGAAGTTCGCATTGAGGCCCTATGCGCGAGCCAGGTCGGGAGTGCGAAGGACGTTGGAAACGAAACACTGGCCTGGGAGGGATGTAGGGGGCCGGCTCGCTACGCTCCATTGTGTTCTCTATACGCGCAAGCTTAGATCCCGGGTTGTTCGCCGCCAACAGACCTCGCTGGTACGCTGTCCGCAAGTCCGCGCGCCAAAACTTTCCATATAAGCATCAAGCGTGAAAAACCGAAAAGCGGCCAAAAATATTATATAACTTCACCATTCAGTGAATATTATCGTAAATACTAAACAAGCAGGCCTGCGGGTCACTTCACCCACTACCTATCGCATCGTCCGTGCCGTCCTGCTCTCGAGAGAACCCTTCCGCCAAGTCGACATCGCGACTCAGGCCGCGGCCAGCCCGGGCCAGGTGAGTCAGGTCGTTCGGCGCCTCGTCGACCTTGGCCACATCAAGCGCCAGACCAACGCCCTCTACCGGGTCCAAGAGACGGCCACCATTCCGCTCAGCATCCTTCCCTTCCAACGACGTATGCAGGATGCCCACGCCGGTCGCCTACTGGTTCGCGCGGGCCGGGAGAGCACGCGCGATGCGTTGGTCGACGCGGGCGGTATCCTTTGCCTCGAATCGGCCCTCGAGGAGGTCAGCGGACACTTCCGGGCGGACCGCGTCTGCGCGTATCACGCCGATCCGGCGGCGCTTCTGGCAGAACTGTCGCCGAACCAGGGCGGCACGCTGCCCATCGATATCTACACGGCCGACCTGCCGCTTCGCGGTGACATCGAAGCCGGTCGCCGCACCACCAAATGGCGCACGCTCGTGGACCTCGCCTGTGACGGCAAGACGTACGCCGCCAAAGACCTCCTGTTCGACCTCTGGGGGATCACCATTGAATGACCCCGCCGCCGATTACGCGAGCGAGGTCACCAACCTCAGCTACCGGGAGTTGCAAAATCTGGCTCTTTGGGCCAGCCACCGCGGACCTGACCTATATCTGATCGGTGGCTGGGCAGCGTGGCACTACCATGGTGGACTTGGCTCCAGGGACATCGATGTCATATTCCAGGACCGGAACGTCATCGACCGGTTCCTCTACGAGTATTACAAGGAAAACGGCTTCATTGCCTATGGGGGCCTCCTCGCGAAGCGGTACCGGAAACCTGTGGAAATGAACAGGCAGACCGTTTACATCGAGATCGATGCCGCATCATTCGACGATGGACAACCATTCAAGGAAGACGAAACGAAGCACCTCCCGTTTGCCCTTGTGCACGAGCACAATGTCCGTTGGGACCTTGGACATGGCTCGGTGCGTGTACCTACCCCGGAACTTCTCTTGCTTCAGAAAGTGAAGGCGCACAGAGATCGATCTTGGGACCATCAGTATCGCGCGACGTCCCCCATCGACATCGCGTATCTACGCAGCAAAATCTGGAAGGACGGACGTGACATCTTGGGGATCGCGCCCTTTGTGCGCGACTGGCGCATGGTCTGGCACATCGCAGCCGAACACGAATGTGCCGATCTGGTCAAGGCCACGCTGGACGCAATCGAAGCGCCCTATCCGAAATAATCGTCAGAAACCCAATGCGCCAGTGGATATGGCTAAGGGGCTACGGAAACCCCCGGAAACACCCGCAGCAACCCGTCAAACGAATCCACCACCGCGTCCGGCCGCCCGTCGTCGTCCCCCGTCAACCCTTCCACCTTGACGGGCCGAAGGTCTTCGGTGCCTGCACGACCGTAGCGTGCGTGCACGGTGAAGAGCCCGACCCGGTTGCCGCCGATCACGTCCCGCTCGGTCCAGTCGCCCACCATGGCGACCTGATGGGGCGGCAACGCGAGCGCCTCCAGCGCGGTCAGAAACGGCCCCGTGTCCGGCTTCGCCTGGGTGTGCTCCATGCGGGTGACGACCACTTCGAAAAAATCCGCCAGCTGCACCGACCACAAGCGCTGCCATGCCTTCAACCGCGGCGCGTCCGTGACCACGCCGAGCCGGTAGCCGCGGCGAACCAGTTCCACGAGCGTCGCACCCACCCCGGGATAGGGCTCCATGAGCGACGCCTTCGCGCGCAGGTACGCGTTGATCCCGGCGGCCAAAGTGCGGTCGAACGCGCTCTGCGAGAGCCGCATCTTGTTGCGCAGGTTGCGCCGCAGGAAGGTCTCGAACGCCGTGTCACTCTCGATCCCATGGTCCATGTAATGCTCGAAGAGCAGACTGCCGGCCTCCTCGGCGGGCAGTCCCAGGTCCGCGCCGGCGGCGATCATCGCCCGCGCGCACGCCGCGGAGGCATCCCGCTTGACCCGGATCAGGTCCACGAGCGTGTTGTCCAGGTCGAACAAGACCGCCTCGACAGCACGGGGGTCGTTCCCACCCTCTGCCTCTGCCACCGGCTGGGCAGGCTGCCGCTTGTTCGCCGCCGGTACGATCCTTCCACCCCCATCCCCGACCGGCTCCGCGCCGGGCTCCAAACCGCCTGCCATCGCGTCCGCCAGCGGCGGCCAGCGGATGACGATTTCGACCGGTCCTGGGTGGGTCACCATGGCAAACCAGGGCGGGTGGGGCCCCGATTCCCTTTCGGACATACTGCCGATGCAAAAAGACTTATGTCGAAGACGCGCCCACCCCCAGCCGCCCTTGAGGAAGACGCGGTGATGATGCCATTCGGATTTCGGGTGCAAGGGCGGAAAAAACCCCATAAAACTCCGTATTGTTTTAATAGCAAGGCCCTTTCGCGAGCAAATTCTCCCCCTGAGGACCTATGACGGGAAACCGTGTTGATTCGAAGCAGCCTCCCAGACCACAGGACGTGGTGCGCGAAGTGCGCGAACGGCTCACGATCCACGACCCGCAACGACTCATGGCGCGCCTTCGAGAGGCCGACGCCGATTCCCTGGAATCCCATCTGGTCACCCTGTGGGGTCATGCCGCGGCGCAGACCCGCGACGAATCGAACCTGATGACCCTCGCGGCGCTGCGCCACCGCATCGAGATCCTCCCCCATCAGGTGAACGCCGCGATCCGCGTGCTCACCACGATGAACTCCCGCGCGATCCTCGCCGACGAGGTGGGCCTCGGGAAGACCATCGAGGCGGGCATCGTGATGAAGGAACTCATCGCGCGCGGGCTCGCCGAGCGCGTGTTGATCCTCACCCCCGCCTCCCTCGTGGAACAGTGGAAAGGGGAGATGGAGAACAAGTTCAACGAGCACTTCATCACGCACGGCGACCCCGAGTTCA
>CAYVRY010000185.1:0-4154 GCA_964452895.1 uncultured Halobacteriales archaeon | reverse complement strand
GTTCGTCGGGTCGAACAACTCGTTGTACCCCTCGGCGTACGGGTTCTTCTCGTTGAAGCGCTGGTTCGTGACGTACAGATCCTCATAGCCGTCGCCGGTGAAGTCCGCCCAGCACGCCCCCGCGCCGGCGATCTCCGGGAAAGCCGGCCAATCATAGTCCTCCCCTTGCGGGTCGTGGACCTCGCCCGCCGTGCGGAACGCCAACCCCACCTCCTCGGTCATGTCATCGAACGAGACAGGCCACGCCGGACCGGACGGATCAGCCGACAAGTCGGTCGTACTCGAAGTGAACGCGACAAAAAACACAACAGCGACAAACAATGCCCGGCTGGTGAAAACACCAGTCTTGTTGCCGTTCACACCCACACGCAGCCACCACTGAAACGAGCATCCGGGCTCTTCGCATCCCGATCCACCGTGTTCCCCCCTGCAAGGGGTACAACAAAGATCAGGGCCACAGAAAGCGTCGTCATGGTCCTCAAGATCGTCGTCATGCGTGTCTTCTCCAGGCCGCATTCGCGCGAAAAGAAGCGCGGGGCCACAAACCCCGATCAGCGATCCAGACGCACCAGGCCAAGGCCCAAAACAAAAACGACGGCATATATGTGCTGGGTGTGCAGAAAAACGGCAGACCCGCCAAACTGAAGGCGGATCCCGCCAAAGCCCGCGCAGAGCGGCCAATATACACCAGGAATGATCGGTACATCGCGTCAAGCCTGTCGTCTACGCCGGATCGATGACCCATCGTGGTTCCATCACACCCCCAATGGTAACCGCCGGAATACTTTTACAACAAAGAAGGATGGACCAATCATGCGTGTGAGCGAGGTCTTGGTCGTGTCGGTCCTGGTGGCCTTCGCACTGAGCGGATGCACGACGGGAGAGTTCGAAGGGGCGATCGAGGACGAAACGCATGACGAGCCCGACATCACGGGGACCCCGGGCCATGGCGGGGGCAGCGCACCGGCGGGGCTCACAGCGGCGTTCACCCATTCGTGCACGGGGCTTGAATGCTCATTCGACGCCACAAGCTCCAGAGCCGCCGATGCAGCCATTGTTTCCTACCACTGGGAGTTCGGTTCCGACCAGACTGGTTCGACCCGGATGACCAACCATACCTTCGCAGAAGCAGGGGACCATGAGGTCACCCTCACCGTGGTGGATGCAGCCGGGCTTGAACAGTCCATCACCCGGATCGTGACGGCCGTGGAAACCCAACTGAAAGCCGATTTCACCTACACCTGCGAGGACCTGACGTGTGAATTCGACGGGTCCGCCTCCTCCGCCGGGGCCACACCGATCGTCCAGTACGAATGGAACTTCGGTATGCAGGCGCCACCGCGAAACGGAGTGACCACGCAGGAGACCTTCCAGGAGGCAGGCACTTTCGAAGTATCGCTCGAGGTGACCGACGAGAACGACCTGTCGGACTCGGACACGCAGGAGGTGATCGTGTCCGGTCCCCCTGAAGGATGCAATGGACCTTCCCCTCCGGACGAACAGGAAAAGGAGAATCTGGACGAGATCGAATGCCCCGGCGACTTCGTGATCACGCACGAAGGCCTGGGCGAGGCCTGGGCCGGACCGACGTGGGAACCCGGAGATTGGTGGAAATACGAGGCTCACGGTGAGGGCATCGGATGCGAGCCGGGAGACCAGTACGAACATCCATGGATGCAGGAATCCGTCGAGGGCACCGCGACGGCAGGAGAACCGGACCAAGAATGGGAGGTGCCTACGTTCGACATGAAACTCGTGTCCGTCACGTGCGACGATGAAGAACAAGAGACTGAACACGCGATGCGTACACAGGAACACCTCACTTTGATCGAGGACGCGGGACCGGCGGTCGGCTACATCGATCACGAACTGCTGCTTCCCCTCACCGACGGCAAAAAATGGACCTACATGGACCTGGACTACGACCTGATCGAAGTGGAAGCCACGTATGCCGGTGAGTCCGCCGGATACAACGAGACGTGGCGGATCATCATGGACATCCCGGAAACGACCGGCTTTGCTCCTGATGAGATCATCTCGATGCTCGACCAGGACGTGGGCTGGTTCGTCAGCGAGACGTACAAGTTCGAGTCGGGAGATACCCTGGAAATCCTCCTCGTCGACTGGCATGGGAGTTGAGCCCCAGCGGCGCCTTGCCTGTGCCCACGAAGGGCCGTCGATTGGATCCGCACCTCAGGTTGGTCATTCCGCTCTCAGACGCTCCAACCGCCGACGGGCCAGTCCTTCCTTGGGCGCCGACTGCAGACCCTCCAGACAGGACGCTTCGGCTTCTTCCTGCCGGCCGAGCCGTGTAAGCGTCAATGCGCGCTTCCATGAGAGGTCGGCCGCATGCTCCGACTCGCCGAGCCGCCCGAAGATCGCGGACGCCTCGTCATAATGGGCGAGTGCCTCTTCCAGTTCCCCGCGGTGGTAGAGGATGTCGCCCCGTTCGTCCTCGATGAGGGCCCATCGCCGGTCGTCGGCGACCTCTTCACGACGGAACATGGACAACACGGAAAAATAGAGGTCATGGTAGCTCGTCTCGATCCGTTCGAACTCCCGCAGGTCCAGGTTCGTCTCGAGCATCTCCAGGACGAGGTCCCGGCGATTCGCGGCCAGCAGGTGGTGCATGGCCTCCAGGCGTCCTTCTTCCGTGTCGGACTCCAGGTACCGCTGGGCGACCTTGTGGTGGAGCCGCTCCCGGTCGGAGAGGTGGTCGTGGAAGAAGTTGCGCAGCGTCTCGTGCAGAAAGTAGCCCTCTCCCCGGGTCTCGATGAGGAGCTTGCGACGAAGACGCAGCAAGGGGCCGTTGACGGGACGCTTTGTGAGCGTCTGCAGGTCTTCCATGGTGAACACCGTGCGGAACAGGCTCGCGAGGGAGATCACGCCCCGCTCGTCCTCTTCCAGCGTGTCGTTCACCTCGCGCAACAGGAAGTTCTCCAGGTCCTCTTTGGGCATGCGCGCGAGGATCTCGTCGAGCGGCTTCTCTTTGGCCTGGGCAGCACCCACGAGCAGGTTCAACGCCAGGGGATGGCCCCCGACCTCTTCGCGCAGCGTGCCCAGCACGCCATTGTCGACCGGGATCCCTTTTGCCTTCAGGAACGCCTTGATGTCGTCATCCGTGAGCCCGTCGAGCTGGATCGAACGGACCCTGTCGTTCTCCGGGCGGACGCGGACCGGTTCACGCGCAGCAAGGATGATCTTGCCCTTCTCCACTGTGCCCGCTGCATCCTCCAGGAAAGACTGGATCGATTCATCCGTCAGTCGGTGGGCGTCGTCGAAAATGAACAGGTTCCCCGGTTTGTCCATACCGGCGAGCATGAGCTTCCACTTGTCAGCAGGTTCGGCGTCCTGTTCGATCGCCCGAAGAAGGTCGGTGTCGTGCCGCTTTGCGAAAAAAAGCGCCAGCCGATGCGCCAACCAATTGAACGACTCCACGCCCCGGCAGCCACACCAGAACACGTTGCCCCGGTCCTTCGCCCGTCCTGCATGATGGGCGAGCAGGCTCGTCTTGCCGATCCCCGGCAGGCCCAAGACAACCACGACCGGTTCGGGGCCTGCGAGGTCCGCCAGCTCCTGCTCCCGCCCGACGAACGTGTTCGCGCTGGGCAGGGCCTCCGGGGCCGCTTCCGTCTGCGCCGCCGGCGCCTTGTGTTCACTCTTGCCGTCCAGACTGACCTGGATCCCGTCGGGGGCGATCTTCAGGTGGAACCGATCCGTCGTGAGGCGGTAGAGCTTCACGTTCTGGCCCACCTGCGTCCAGTCGCTCGTCACCAGGCCCGCCTTCTTCATCCGCCTGAGGCGCCGAGCCACGTCCGCTTCGGAGAGGTCGAGGATCTCGGCCAGCCGGCGGGGATAGGAAGGCTCGATCGCGAGCAGACCCAGAATGGACTGGTTCTTGCTGCTCGTTAGAAGCCGCAGCACTCGTTTGCCACCGGCTTTAAGTAGGACTTTAATGGTTAAAGTCTTTAGCGTCTGTCCTCGGCCAGATTGTATATTATTGCGCAATTCCATGGGCGAGTATATAAATCTAATCGGGGATTCCGAGCCCCGTGAATGGAGTCTGCCGGTTTTCAGCAGACCCACTTTTTATAACCATTCGGGTGCGCTCACTTCTTGTGGGTCACGCATGAAACGGTGGCGGTTGAGCAGCA
>CAYVRY010000184.1:0-4158 GCA_964452895.1 uncultured Halobacteriales archaeon | reverse complement strand
GGGGTCTGGCGATATTATCTCGTGGATCCACCGGCGGGTCCATGAACCCTCCAGAGCGAGGGGACTCCTCGCGGATCATGTCGTGCCACCCCACCGCTCACCCCGCGCAATCCCGGTGGCTGACCACCATCCTTCACTCGTACCCGTACTGCCTTCACCACCAAAATGAGGGCGGGGCCCCTCTTGACGAAGCCTAAAGCCCGATGTCTTCCCAGAGGTCTTCGAACCCTTCCACGAGGTCGTCCGGCGGTTCGTGTTCAAGCAGCACGCGCACAAGCCGCTCCCGGTCCTGGAGCTTCACGTACCGCTGTTTGCCCACTCGGAAACGCTCGACGATGCCTTGTTTTTCGAGCTTGGCCACGTGATAACTCACGGTGCCGCCGGAGAGGTTCATGAGGCGGGAGACTTCGCCCAGTTGCAGGGGTTCCTGTTGGATCAAGTGGGCGACGAGTTCCAGGGGTCGGGCTTCGCGCAGCAGGGCCAGCCAGGGACGGTCGGTGGGGGAGACGGCGTCCCCGGGGTCGGTCTTGAAGGGTTCCACGGCGACGAAGTAGCGTTTGTACCGACCCGAGGTCTCGGTGCGAAGGAGGCCGGTCTTGACCAATTGGTGCAGGTGGTATTCGGCGTGGCTGGGCCTCAGGTCCAGTCGTCGGGCGAGGTCGCGTTGGTGCAGCCCGGGGTGTTGTTCGACGAGTTTGAAGATCCGCCTGCGCACGTTGGGTTCTTCGCCGGCGGCCAGTGCAAGGACCCCGAGGTGGAGGAGACGGGGTCGTCGCGATTGGGGTTGGAGCACGCTTTGACACTGCATGGGGTTATCTTTTGACGGACGCGAAATAGATCGTCAGCAGCCCGAGACCCGTGAGTACGACGTGGACGGTGAGAAGCGTCTCCAGGTCTTCACGGGAGAATAGCCACCAGGTGGAGAGGATCCCGGCGAGGGCGAACCAGGCGAAGCCGAGGGTCAAGATCGCGGTCTTGGGGCGCTTGGAGCGGTGCCAACCCGCTGCGCCCAGCACGACGAGGACCAGGGCGATCAGGGTGAACCCTGCGGTGGCCAGGTTCAAGAGCAGACTCAAAGCCGGGTCCTCCGCCGTGCGGTGTACCCGATCCCCATGAGGGCGGCCACGCCGGCGGCTCCCAGCAGGTAGGGGGCCCAGTCCCCGACGAAGGCGTCGATTCCAGGGGTCACGCCGAGGATCGGGTCATGGTGGATCGATTCGCCTTGCGGGTAGGACCAGTAGAGGATCGCGTTGTCCGCGTTCTCGCGGCCTTGGGTGCTGGAGAGGTGGATACTGGAGCCGACGGAGTGCGTCGCGTTGTCCACTTGGACGTCGCCTTCCCAGGAAAGGTAGGGCACTTGCTCGCCGGTCTGGCCCACGAGGGCGGGCTCGCCGTGGACTTCGTCGACCTTGAGACCGGCTTGGGAGTCGACCCGCATGCCGAGGGCGAGGTGGGTGTCGTTCCCCTGGTACGGGTAGCCGTCGATGATCACGTCGAATTTGGCGCCCACGGCGGCGTTTTGCACGTCCTTGAAGTGGAACCGCAGGATCAACTGCCCGTTGTCGATCGGGTAGACCACGTCACGGGTCTGGTTCTCGGCGTCCACGACCATCTCGAAGACGCCGCCGCGCAGGGGGATGCGCTGGTGGACCGTCTCTCCGATGTCGTACGCGCCGTTGTCGTTCTCGTCTTCATACTCGAGCAGGGTGTCCAGTTGCAGACCGAGGGAATGAATTCCGTCGCGGTGGAGACTGGCCATGGCGCGGCCGGCGTCCATGGCGACTGCGGGCCGCGGGGAGCCGGTCTGGGCTTCACTTCGGAAACCGGTTGCGTTGTCCCGGATCGCCACGGGGTCCACCGGTCGTCGATCGGTACCGGCGCCGGGCTGGTCTCCCGGTGGGCTTCCCTGTGTGCCGCGTTCCTCTTGGGATTGGTTCTGGGACTGGCCTTGGCTCTGGTTCTGGCTCTGGGTTTGGTTCTGGTTCTGGGTTTGGTTCTGGGACCCACTGGATTGATTCTGGGATTGACCGGATTGGTGGTTCCCTTGCGGCTGCATGGCTTTTCCAAGGATCTCCCCGGCACTCTGCCCGTCGCCGTCTTCGGATGGACCGCCTTGCACCAATGCTGCAGCGGGCGCCATGACCGCGAGCACGGCCAAGACGATGACCAGGATCAAACGAAGGGGAAGCTTACGGGTCATGTTTTCATCCTTTCTGGGGTGGGGGCGTGGTGGCTGGGGTCAGATCGGGGACGCCTTCCATTGGGAGGGAGGAGCGGTCATGGATAAACGGTTCGAAACCGTCTCTTCTTTCGTGTGGTGGCAGGAGTGTGAACGGGAAGGAAAAGAAGGGAAGAGGGTTCAGGTGGCGACCCGTTCGGTCTATTCGTCGGGGCCGCCGCCGCTGCCGGACCCGCCGGTCTGGTTTCCGCTTTGCGGGTTGCCGGGCCCGCCGGTCTGGTTTCCAGCCCCGTTGGGCTGGTTGCCGGGTCCGCCGGTCTGGTTGCCGGATTGGTCGCCGTCTGCGCCGCGGTCATCCGCTTGCCCCTGTTGACGGGGGTCGTCCGGTTTCCCGAGGTGCCGGTCTTCCAGCGCAGCGCGGGCTTGTTCGGGCATGTCCTCCGGGAGGAGCTCCATCAGGGTGGCGGGTGCCCCGGGTCGGCCTTGTTCGTCGCAGTAGGCGTCCACGGTCTGGTTGTCGGTTTGGGCTTGTTCGGCAAGCCAGGTGAAGGCCGTGGAGTTCGTGGCGTTGCCTTGCGTGCGTCCTTCGGCGGAGTTCTCCCACGCGTTGCACAGGCCGATCAGGCCGCGTTGGTCCACCGCGTTGGATTGCTCGGGGCGGTCCGTGCGGTTCGTCTCGTTCCCGTCGCGTCCGCCCTTGTGGGTGGTCTGGGCGAAACCGATCACGGGCACGTATTCCTGGTTGGTCACGTCGACGCCTTCTTCGAGGTCGAAGTCGATGAGGAGTTCGAAGTCGCCGCCGGGTTGCACCGTGAAGTCGTGCGCCACGGTGACCACGTTGCCGAAGCTCGCGTAGGAGCTCTGGTTGCCTTCATGGTCGATCACGGTCACGTTCGTGACGGTGAGCCGCATTTGTTGGTATTCGCCGGGCTGCAGTTCGAACTCGGAGAGTTTCGCCTTGTCGTCGGGGCCGCTGAGATTGAGCATCTCGATCGTCTCTTCGCCCTCGTACACGGTGGTCCATTGTTCGCTTTGGGCGGGGAGGACCTCGGCGCGGGTGAAGGTGATGTACACGGCGGAGGCGTTGTCGGTCAGGTCGTCTTTCACGTAGAGTTCGCCGGAGGCGGCCTCGGCGTCCTGGGTCAGGCAGCCTGCGAGGGCGCCTCCCACGAAGAGCGTGACCGCCAGCAGGCGGAAAACGGATTTTGTCGGAGATTTCGATGGGTGGGTCATGGGGGTCACCAAGTACTCATCAGGACAGGGTCCTTTAAACGGGTTCTTGAGCGTCCTTCAAAGACGACCCCGTGGAACCGGGTCAGTAGGAGAAGGCTGGGGGATCACAGCAAAAAAAGAATCGACAGGGAGAAGACGGGAAGAGGTTCCTGGCTGGCGCCGGCCCGATCAGGGCGGACCGGGGTTGTCAGGGGGTCCGCCGCCGTTGCCGCCGCCGTTGCCGGGATGCTGGCCATTGTCCAGACACCATTCCTCTACGGTCTGGTCTTCCTCTTCGGCTTGGTCCTGCAGCCATTGGAAGGGGGGTGCGTTCGGGGCATTGCCGGGGTTGTCGTTTCCACCCATGGCCGACCAGGCCGTACATAGGCCGTAGGAGGCTTGATCGGGCATGCCATCGGGGGGTGTGGCGACCGCACTCGCTGAGAAGGCGAGCACGGCTCCAATGGCTGCGGTCACGATGGTTGTTTTCCACATGTTTGATATCCCTCCTGGGCCGAGGGCCCAAGGTGAACTTGGAGGAACCCGGGTGTCTATAAGGTGTTTTTCACACCAATTGCGAAATCAATGACGTGATGCTTCCACCGCGTCCCTTTCTCTTTCCTTCCTTCTTCCTCTTTCCACCCGCTCGTTTTCACACGGTCATCCGGGCGCCCCGAGCACGACGCGCAGCCCGATGATGATCAGGATGATCAGGCCCACGATCAAGGCGAACCGGAACAGTTTGACCACGACCAGGATGACGATCG
>CAYVRY010000183.1:0-4163 GCA_964452895.1 uncultured Halobacteriales archaeon | reverse complement strand
CCGCATTCCGGGCACGCCACCCAGTCCAGGCGCACCGGCGTGCGGCAGCCCTTGCATTGCACCAGCAGTTGATGATCGCAATTCGAACAACGTTCGCGTTGACTGCTCACGGGGGTGCCGCAGTTCGGGCAGGGTTTCTGGTGCCGGCGGCCTTGGGTCTCCACGGCGTGGATGTGGCCCAACGGGTCTTGTTCCTGTTTGCTTCCCGGTTCGCCGTTCGCCGCGCGCGTCGAATGGGCCGCGGCGGACGGGGGGCGCGGTCGATGGGTCCACACCCAGGCCATGTTCGATGCGGCGGCCACGGAACCCACCAGCAACGAGACGAACACCCAGGTGCCACTGATCGATTGGCCCAGGGCCACGGGAAGAAGGAACGTCAAGCCGGCAGCCAAGGCAAAGGGGACCCACAATACGCCGCGCGGGGCGGTGGGCATTTCGCGTGCATGGTGGCGCTGGGGCGGCGCCGCGACGGGCTCCTGCTCACTGGTGTCCGGTCCGGGATCCTGGGAGTCCATGGTGCCAACCCGGCAGGCCGCCGAGAGCCGGAGCCGTTGCCCAAAGCGCCTGCGCCATCCTGTGCATATGGTCCCAACCCCTATAAAGGGGCCGTCTGCTGGAAAAATCGTGCTCATTCTGGGGATCGAAGGGACGGCGCACACCTGCGGCGTCGGCATCGTGGAGGCCGACCCCGGTGATCCGGCCCGCCTCCGGGTGCGTGCCAACGAGGTGGCCATGCTGCGGCCTGGGCAGGGGGGGATCCATCCGCGCGAGGCCGCCGAGCATCATGCGGTGCATCTGCCCGGGCTCGTTCGCCAGGCGTTGCAGACGGCGGGGGTGGAAGCCGAGGAGTTGGCCGGCATCGCGTTCTCCCAGGGGCCCGGCTTGGGTCCTTGCCTGCGCACCGTGGCCACGGCGGCGCGTGCCTTGGCGCTGAGTCATCGCCTTCCGCTTTTGGGCGTGAACCATTGTGTGGCGCATCTTGAAGTGGCGCGTGCCACCACGCCGGCTTCCGACCCGATCATGTTGTACGCCTCCGGGGCGAACACCCAGGTGATCGGGGAGAGCCGGGGTCGATATCGGGTCTTCGGGGAGACCCTGGATATCGGGATCGGCAACGCGCTCGACAAGTTCGCGCGCGAGCAGGGGATCCCGTTCCCGGGCGGTCCGCATGTGGAAAGACTGGCCCGGGAGGGGGCGATTGAACACGGATCGGACCCCATGGTCCTGCCCGCGTTGCCGTATACCGTGAAAGGAATGGATGTCGCGTTCAGTGGGTTGGTCACGGCGGCTTCCGCCTTGGTCCGCAAGGGGGTCCCCCTGCCGAGAGTGTGTGATGCGCTCCAGGAGTGGGCGTTCTCGCCGTTGGTGGAGGTGACCGAACGCGCCCTGGCGCACACCGGCAAGTCCACGGTGGTGCTCGGAGGGGGCGTGGGCAACAATCGCCGCCTGCAGCAGATGCTCACCCAGATGGCCGGGGAGCGCGGCGCCGAGGCGCATTGGCCGCACGGGGGCCTGCTCAACGACAATGGCGCCATGATCGCCTGGAACGGCCTGCTGCTGCTCTCCAACGGGTACAGCACGCCAGTGGCACAATCCGCCGTGAATCAACGCTACCGGACCGATGAAGTGCCGCTCTTGTGGCGTTCAAGCCAGAGCCAGGACGCAAGTAAAGGCGTCTCGAAATCAGATCAGCGGAACAAGGCGCTTCTCACCGACGTTTTTGCCTCTAATGGCAGGGCAACCGGGGCGGAGGCTGTGGTGCAGGCGGTGCGTTTTCTCGATGGCGCCGCGGTGATGAAGAAGCGGGTGCCCAAGAAGTACCGCCATCCGCGCGTGGAGGCGCTCGTGGTGGCTCGCCGGACCCGCTCGGAGGCCCGTTTCCTGGTGGCGGCGGCGCAGGCAGGGGTCCGGGTGCCTTCGCTTCTCGATGCGGACCCGGCGCAGGGTGTTCTCGTCATGCAGCAGATCGCCGGGCCGTCGTTGAAGGTGCTTTTTGAGCGATCGGACGCCGCGCACGCGAAGCAGGCGGTGATCGGGGAGCTGGGGCGGGCGGTGGCGAGGCTCCATCGGGCCGGGGTGGTGCATGGCGATTTGACCACCTCGAACGTGCTCACCCTGCACGATGGCCGGGGTGCCGTTCCGGTCTTGATCGATTTCGGGTTGGCATCCCATGCGCGCGACCCGGAAGCGCACGCCGTGGATCTGCATGTTCTCCAGGAGGCGCTGCAGGCCACCCATGCTGGGCATGCGGCGCTTTGGCAGGCCTTCCTCTCGGCGTACGGGGAGGAGTCGATCCATGCGGGCGGGCAGGACGCTATGGCACGGTTGAAAAATCTCCAGGGCCGGGGTCGTTATCGCAGCGTGCTGGCCTGAAACCGGAGTCCAAGCCGAGGAGCCATTGACATAGGCAGATTTTGTGGACATGATAGTGATTTAAATGCGAGACCTGTGCCCTCTGTTTATCAAGAAAAAGCCCCGGTGGACCAATCAGACCCACTCATCATCATATTGATAACAATCGATATGAACTCGGGCCGGTTTCATGCCCCCCGTGCAAGGCGCCGCGAAACCCGCCAGGCCCGCGTCCGGAGCGGACCCACGACCGTCGGTCACCCTGATGCGCCGCCTCGCTGCAGCCACCGGGATCCCTCCCGAAGAAGCGCTGCAGGAACTTCGCGCCAGCGCCCGAGAAGCCACCGAAGCCCCCGCCTACCCCTTGATGCAGACCCTCTGCCGTTCCCTGGCCGATCCCCATCGGCTCCTGATCGCCTCCTTGCTTAAGCGCAACCCGGATTTGAGTGGCACCGAGCTGCACGTGGCGTTGGCGATCGCCCAACCCACGGTCAGCCACCACCTGGACGTGCTCCGTTCGGCCGGGCTCGTGGTGTCCCTCAAGGAGGGAAAATGGGTGCGTTATCGCCTGGACCCGCGCTATGAACGCCTAATACCTTGATTCCCTATTCCCTGACCCTTTCCCCAGGCCATGCGCCCGCCGACATCCTTACCACGCCCTGGAGACTCCCTGCCCCCGTGCGGCTCACCTTCGTCACCGGCAACCCCGGAAAACTCCAGGAAGCCCGGCAGGTGCTCGGCCCCGGGATCGAACTCGACCAGGACGCCCACGGTTACGCGGAGGTCCAGGCGGACACCCTCGAAGAGGTCGCGCGCGCCGGACTTGAATTCCTCGCCGCGCGGCTCGACCCCCCGTTCTTCCTCGAGGACTCCGGGCTCTTTATCGACGCCCTGTCCGGCTTCCCGGGGGTCTACAGCGCTTATGTCTACAAGACCCTCGGCTGCCCCGGGGTGTTGAGCCTGCTCGAGGGCGTCGGTGACGACCGGCGCACCGCCCGCTTTGAGGCCGTCATCGGATACCGCGACCCGGACGGGCACGACCATCTCTTCAAGGGGAGTGTAGACGGGTGGATCGCGAGCCAGGAGCGCGGCAGCCACGGTTTCGGGTTCGATCCCGTCTTCACGCCGAAAGCACTTGCGCAAGGCCCGAACGGACCCAGCTTCGCCCAACTGGATCCGGCGGAGAAGAACCGGTTGTCCCATCGCGGCCGCGCCTTCTCCAGGTTCAGGGAGTCCCTGCAGGCGGCTGCGGGGAACACGGCCCCCGAACGGGCCCGGCCGTCGAAGTAAAGGTCATCCGCGGCGCCGTGCGAAAACGACGAGTGCCACCAAGGCCCCCACCCAGAACAAGCCGACGGCGGGGACCGTCTCATCTTCAGGCAGCGATGCGTCCTGCGCCGATGCGTTCTCAGGGACGTGGAAATGGAACCCGGGGGAGTCGTTGACGTCCACGTTCGCCGGATGGTGCGGGCCCACCGGGTGCGGGAGCGGCCAGTCCTCGTTGAAGACCGGCATGTGATGGTCGATGTAGCTGGAGAACGCGGGGGCCTCCAACAGATCCCCCGGCCCGGGGGAGCCCACCGCAGCCGGGTCGATCACAATCACCACTTTGTGGCCATCCCCCACCGGTTCGATGCGTCCCTCCTGCGCGACGGTCTGCCCGTGAATCGGGTCATCGGCCTCCCAGAACACCTGGCGATGGATCCGGATGCCCTGGCCGGCGAGGAACTGAGCGTCCTCCCCTTCGTCCCATCGAGCCCGGGCCAGGTGGTCTTCACCGTCCATCGACCAGTAGACGTCGACGTAGGTGC
>CAYVRY010000182.1:0-4232 GCA_964452895.1 uncultured Halobacteriales archaeon | reverse complement strand
CCGCCGCCGTCGAAGTAGGTGGTGATGAAGGGGCCGACGGTCCGTTTCATGAGTGACTCGTAGCGGTCGTTCCCTTGCACGTCGACGAGGATCCCGATGGCACCGGGCCCGCCGGCTCCCTGCACCGTGTAGACGTCGCCGTCCCAGACGTAGGTGTCGTCCCCGTCCAGGTCGTAGACCACGGAGAGGGCGAGCAGGTTGCCCTTGCCGGTCAGGAGCCCCGCCGGGTCGGCGCCGCCTGCGCTGTTCTCGTAACGGTCGTTGCCGGTGGGCTCCACAAGGAGCACCGGGTCCGCCAGCGTACCGGATTGTGTGTAGGTGTCGTCCCCGAGCCCGCCAAGGATGACGAGGCCTTCGGGATCGGTGAAGATGGGGCCACTGCCTCCCTCCATGGGGACGTCGGTGATTTCGTGACGGAATACCTGCAAGGCCTGCGTGATGGCTGCGGCCCGTGCCGCCATCTCTTCCCGTTCCGTCGGCGTCACGAGCCCGGTCGCGTCGGGAAGATCCTCCACCGCTTCGAACCGGGGTCCGATCTCTTGCGCCATGGCGTCTTGGGCCACGTAGGCGTCGGCGACCACGTTGACGAGGCGGGCAAAAGCCTGCAGCGCTTCCGGATGCAACGCTTGCGCCTGCAGCATCATTGCTTCCTTTTCGGCGGACGAGGTGTGGACGTCCAGCGCGGCGTGGATCCGGGCGACATCGTCCAAGAGGACGGTGGCCGGGTCGGCGAACGGGTCAGGGGACGTGGCGACGGAGTCGGTCCGGTAGGTCTCGTGGGTCCAGTCGATCCAGGCGTTGGGCGTGCGGCCGAGCGCATCCTTTTCGTTGAGCGCGTAATCGACGGCGGCCACCGCGTCGAGCCCGTCGGGCACCGTGGGCAGTTCGAAATCGTCCGCGTAGCGTTGCGCCGCGACCGCCATGGTGAGGGGTGCGTCGTCGGGGAACTCGCCCCACCAGGCCACCGACGGGTGTACCGGTTCCGGATCGGGCGTGTCGACAAGCGCGTTCACGGCGACGGGGGCGACCATCAGGAGCCCCACTAGGACTGGCAAAAATCGGATGTTTTGGTTCACTGTCACTCCACCAACTGGAGAAATCACTGGTTATTGACTTAAGAATGTTTGCTCCCATCGATAAGGAGGCGGCTGCCCGGCGGGTGGTTCAGGCCGTTCTGTTTTTCCTTCGCATCCGGTGGATGGACAAGGCAAGAACGAAGACAAGCACAACAGGGGGAGCCAACGGCGATTCTCCCTGCTGCTGCGGTTCCTTTTCATCTTCCTGCTGTGGTGCGAACGCGGCGAACCCTTGGGCCTGCTCGTGGTCGCGGGCCGCGATGGTGGCCCAGTAGTCCGCGATCTCGGGATGCGAAAGAAGCAGGTCCAGTTCCCGGTTCATGGCTTGGCTTGCCAGGTTCCCGTTCGCGCTGCCCGTGATCGCCACCGCATGCGGCGTCCCCGGGTCCGTCCACCAGGTCTTGGCGTGGACCACGCCTTCCGGGGAGGGTGCACCGCCGAGTCGCAGGTCGATCCGGTGGTTCGTGGAATGCAGGGCAGCGGCGGTCTTGTGGTTGTTGTCCTGTTTCGTGTCTTCGATGAACGCCGAGGCGAGCGTACCCGTGACGCTCACGTTGTTCCCGGCGGCTTCCACCAGGGCGAGTGCGAGCGGTGACTCCTGGGTGTGACCGGGACGGCTCCAGCTCAGGGGCAGGTTCATCTGCGCGAGGCCGATCACTTCACGTGCATCATTGAGGGTGGCGGCGATGGGGTTGCGGTGTGCATCGCCAAGGTGGTCCGGCGCCAGGACGGGGGCCACGGGGAACGGTCCATCGACGACCAAGGTGGGGATCCGTTTTCCTTTTGCGGGTGGCGGTTCCAGCATGTTCTGCGGGTAGTGGATTCTCTGAGCGTCCGGGTGTAGGTCCTGGCCCGTGATGTTGCGGGCGTCGCTGGGGTGTTCATGATCGGTCTCGAAGAGCGTGGTGGTCCAATGGGCAAGCGCCGGGTCGTATACGGCGACTCCGTGTCCTCGATTGCCGCTTTTTCCGTCCGGTGGCCATCCGCTCGCGCCGGCGTTCTCGGTGGTCACGACGGTCCAGGTCTCGTCCACGACGAGGTATTTCGCGTGGTTCACGTCGTAACGTCCGCCGTCCAACGTGCGCACCTGCGCGCCGGCGTCGAGGAGCCGGTCGATGCTCCAGGCCACTTGGTCCATGCGGGAGGCGGATGCGCCGACGGGTCGGTCATGCACGAGAACGCGCACCTGCACGCCACGCTCCGCCGCGGCGGCGAGGGCTTGGGTGGCACTGGGGAGGGTGAGTTCGTACAGGTTCGCGTCGATCGATGTTTCGGCTTCATTGATGCGCAGGATCGGTTCCTCGTGGCATCGGTCGGGGCACACCCAGGCGCGCACCGGGCCTTCAACCTGGAACCATTGCGTCTCCAGGTCGATCTGATGTTGCCGGTGGATGCGCGGCCGCTGCCAGTCGTCCTGGGTGTTCGTGTCCGTGAAGCGATCTCCGTCGTGCCCGCGCAGATAGATGCGCCCGTCGATCCGTGTGGCTTCCATGGCCTCGCCGTGCCACGACTTGGGGGCCGGGGTGTTTCCGTACGCGAATTCGTCGAGGATCACGTCACCGTAGACGACGCGCAGTGAGCCACCGGACCGGGCGAACTGGAAACGGCCGTCGGTTTCAGCGGTCTGGTCCACATCATCGGCGGCGTTTTCCTCGCCCCACCCCACACGCCGTGGTGCGTTCCATTCTCCATGCGGAACGTGGGCTTCGAGAGGAGCCACAGCGTCGTCCCAGTCATCACTGAGACGGACCAGGGTCCCTGGCGTTACCTCCATGGGGCCCAGGGCGATTGCCCCGCTTCGGGATTCAAGGCGCACGCCGCCCAAGTCGTGGATGTCGCCTTGTACAACCAGTTCAATCAGGCTTCCACCCCCGTGCAAGCGGGGGCCCATTCGCGCGATGAGCAGGTCGCCGGGAGCAACGGGGGGCCCGGGGGAGGGTGGGGCGTTGCTGTTCAAGGCGATGTAGGCGAAACTGGAGGGTTGATGGTCACCGTTTTTGTCGACTCGCTGCAATGTGGAACCCATCAGTTTGCCTGTGTCGTCATACACGGCGAGCCAGGCGCGTCCTGGTTCACCCCAATACGGGACGACGTGGTCCTCATCCACCCATTGAAGGGTACCCAGTGAGATGGGTTGTGTCGTGTTGTCGCCACGCAGGCGGATCCATGCGGTGGTCTGTCCGGTTTCTTCAATGAGCCCGGAGGCGTGGGTCGAGTCGGGGTTGGCTTGCAGGGGGAGCAGGTGTCTGCCGTCATCCTTGTTCAGGTGGTCCAGTTGGACGTAGTGTTGGGAGGTGGTCCACTTTTCGCCGTCGTAGACCCGGCTTGCCTGGTGGGTCGCGTTGCCGAGCCAGGCCCGGATCTCTTTGTGTTCCTGCACCGCGCATGGAGCAAGCTGCAGGACGACGACGAGGGGGGTCCCGTTGCGTCCTGCGACCTGTGGGGTCTCGGAACCGATGACGGGTTCGCACCCGGAGTGGGATGTGGCGCTGCCTGCAGGCACGGCAAGCGTTGCCAGCAAGAGGACGACAAGCAGGAGGGCCGGCTGGTTCTTGTCCACAACAAGCCCGGTGGGACTTGCAGTATAAACAACGGGGTGGTGAATTGGAAACGTGGGCTGGTCTCGGCATGGGGGGCCAGCAGGCGCCCTGGGACTACCTCACACGTCGTCGCGCTGCGCTTCCGAAAGCATCGCTTCGACGGGGTCCAGGACGTCAAGCCGGCGTGCTGTGCGGCGCAGACGGTCCAGGTCCAGGCGTCCCTCCTGGCGGATCATGATCGAGCGCGCGTCCTGCAGGTCTTGCGGGGAGCCGTAGGCGAGCTTGAAGGCGATTGTGTCCTCGGGCGATGCGACACGAAGGGTCTTTGCGCCGAGGGTGACGCTGCGGGCGGCTTCGATCTGATTGAGCTCCCCAGCGGTGGACGCCAACTTCACATCCAGGTGGAACTCACTGTTCTCGTCGAAGATCGACACGTGCCCTGGGTCCTCGCGGGCGGATGCCAGGTCCCGCACGTCCAGGCGCAGACCCTCTTCAGCCAGCGCCCTCGCGAACGCTTCGTCCTGCGACGCGCGCACTCGGACCAGTGTGTCCAGGTCCGCAGTGAAACGGGGCTGTCCCCAGGTGATCACGGCCATGCCTCCGATGAACGCGTATG
>CAYVRY010000181.1:0-4254 GCA_964452895.1 uncultured Halobacteriales archaeon | reverse complement strand
TGGCCCCGAAGGACCGCCGGTCGCCGCCGTGTGGTCAACGCTCCCGGCCGTGGTCCAGTCCGCCCAACCCGATCACGGGAAGGCGATCCGCGGCCTGGCTGGCCAACTTCTCATCGTATGTGACCAGTGTGGCCCCGCGTCTCTCGGCAAGCGCCGCGTAGGCGGCGTCGTATGCGGTGAGCCGAGGGGCCCAGTCCCATTTGGAACGCCAGGCCTGCTCGTCGAGTTCAACACCTTGGATTGCATCCGTCACGATCGCGCTCATGTACTGCGGGTCGTTGGCGACCGACTTGTCGCCTTGTTCGCGATGGATCACGTTCGCCAACTCGTAGGGCAACAACCCAGGGGCCACAAACCGGCAGCGCTCGCGTTTGCGCTCCCGGTACCAACTCTGGAACGCGCTCGCGCCCGGTTCATCGAGGAAGAGTTTGCACAGCGCGGACGCGTCGAGGACATACTCAGTGGGCATGGTCCCGGTCCTCGCGGATCGTCCGGCCACCCGGGCGCGAAGGTCGAAACGACTTTTGTTTCAACCTCGCCTGCGCTTCCTCAAACCGCATCCATTCAATCCGCTCATGCAGAGCGCTTCGTACGACCTGGCTCACATTCTCCCCCTTCTGCTTCAGGTAATCCAAATCCCCCTCCGGCAATCGAACGCTCACTACAGGCACGTAATACATGTCAGTAGTTCCTCGTATTTGGGTTTTCTTGCAGCGGCGGGCACCCGCGCTCGCCCAGGGGAGAGAAGGGGGGAGAAACGGGAAAAAATCGGGGCAAGACTGGCGTTCACGCGGGCGCCGCGGCGGCTCGCTTCGCGGCGGCGGGCGCCGCGTTGGCCCCGGCCACCGGGGTCTCCCCGAGCAGTTCTTCGCGCCGCCACAAGAGCACCTGATCGTGCGCGATCGGGATGAAACGCTTGCCGTAGAGGGTCCCGCGGCTGCGGCACTCCGGGTGCGGGTGCACGATCTCCGGCTCGCCGGGGTCGCACAGGTTCGCCGTGAGTTCCCGGGCCAGGGAGTAGACCACCCCGCTGCGCCGGGCGATGGGCGCCACCATGAGCAGGGCGCCACCCGGGGCCAGTCGTTCGGCCAGGAACTCCACGGCGCCCGTGTTCGCCTCCACGTACTCGTCCCATTCCACGTCCGCGCCGAAGTCGTTGGGATGATCGGCGTCCCGGCGGGCGCCCCACAGATCGGGGTGCATCACGATGAGGTCGTAGCGGTCGTCCTTGATCTCGAAGAGATCCGTGGGACGCTCCGGGTCGTTGAGATCGCTCACCGTGCACGGGATCTGGAACTCGGCCGCCACCCGGGCCGTCACGCCGCTGCCGGCGGTGGGGTCCAGGATGCGTTCCGGGCGCAGATACCGGATCACGGCCTCGAGAAGAGGCGCCAGGTAGTGCGGGTCTCCCTTGAGATCTTCGGGTTCGACGAGCGGGCCTTCCAGGTTCAGGGTCTTGAGGACCATCAAAAGGGAACGAAAAGCCTCGATTATAATGAGATTCGGGGTAGAGATTAGAAACCTCGCGGGACCCTACGGGTCCCTGCGAAGGCGCGCGCCCACGGGTACCCGCACGGGGGCGCGTGCGCTAGACGGACGGCTGGCTTTCCTTGCCTGCGTCGGAATCGTCCGGCTCGCCGTCCCCCTTCGTCTCCCTCTTCCGCTTTTTCGTCCTGCGTCCTTTCCCCGTACCCGGGCCCGGTTCGCCGCCACCCGGTGGGCCCCCGCCGCCTTTGCCTTCAGTGCGCGAGCGCATCTCGTCGTGCAACCGCTTCTCCTCGTGCTCTTCGTCCTCGCCGAACGCGTGGGTCTTCCAATGCGTGATCTCGAAATGCAGCTCCCGGGCCACGCCGCTCCAGAGCGCGAAGATCAACGGCCCCAGCACCATCCCCACAAGCCCGAAGGCGACCAGACCGCCGGCGAGGCCCACCACGACCATGGCCGGGTTGATGTCGCCGAAGCGGCTCACCATGACCGGACGAAGGACATTGTCGATGGAACCCACGAAGAACACGCCGCTGGCGATCAGGAACACCCCCATGCCCACGTCACCCTGTATGATCTTGAGGACCCCCACAGGGATCAAGACGAAACTGGGACCCGCGAACGGGATGATGGACAGCAGGAACATCACGGCGCCATAGAAGAACGGGTTCGGCAGACCCGCGATCCACCAGACGATCCCACCCGCCGTCCCCTGGATCACCGCCACGAAGATCACGCCGTAGAAGACCGCGTTCAGCGAGAGTTTGATCTGGTTGAAAAGAGCCTGCGTGCGGAAATCCCGCAGCGGGATCGCCTCACGCACGAAAGCCACCACCGCGTCCCCCTTGAGCAACGTGTAAAAACAGATGAAACCGAAAATGAAGAACCCCAGTAGCAGCTCCATGGCCACGGCGGGGGCGTTCCCGAGGAACCGGTTGCCCGCATCCACCAACGCGTTCCCGATGAGCGCCGCGAACCGTTCGGCGTCCTCCCTAGGCAGGATCTCCACGAGCACGCCCAGGATGATGCTCTCCGCCCCCTGCTCACGCAGCACCACCGCCGCGTTCAACAGATCCTGGATGATCGAGGCGATCAAGGCGAAGATGGGGATGAACATCACCATGTAGACCGCAAGGACCATGATCCACGCCGCGAAGTACCGGCCGAGCCGCTTGGCCAGGCGCAGATAGATCGGGTAGATCAGGAACGCGGCGAACGCCCCGAAGAACACGTACGGGAAATACGGGACCACCGTCAGGAAAAGCAACGCCGTTAAGATGGCGAACAACACAAGCAGGAAATTCAGACCCCTGCGGGTCACACGCTCCATGACCCCCCATTCAACCTCTGCCTTAAAATTGGAGCCTCAGGGGGTCGCCGCCCAAGAGCGGCCCCAGCGGCAAAATAAAGGCCTCAGCGGCGCCATCCAAAGAGGTTGCAAACCACAAAAGCACCAAAAGACTTAACTTAGAAGAAACGGCGCTTCGGTTTGTCTCCCTTTGGGGCCTGCCATGCAATCACAGACCCGCCTTGCGCTTTTCATCGCCACGTCCGTCCTGCTGGTCGCCACGACCGGCGCAGCGGGCGCCCTGTCCGGGCAGGCCGATGTCGCCGCCCTGGATCCCTCGGCGCGTGATGCCGACGTCCCCCTGATCCGGGCGTGGGACGCCGAGACCGCGGCCGCCATGGACGAGCCCGTGCCGGAGATCGAGACCGGGATCGGGCCCGGAAGCGCCCTGCGGATCAGCCACGACGGCGATAGCGGGAGCTTCCTGTGCACGGCGAACTTCATCTGGACGGACGACGACGGGCGCCTTTACCTCGGGACCGCGGGGCACTGCCTGCTGCCCGAGGGCAAGACCGCCACCCACGGCCCCGAGGCGGACCACGACCGCAACGCCACGAGCGTGCAGGTGCGCAGCGGCGCCTGCCCCGCGAGCGTGCAGAACCTGGCCTGCGGCGCCGGGGGAAGCGGAGACCCCTGGGTGGAACTGGGCAACGTGGCCTACGCCTACCACACCGGACTCGGGAAGGACTTCGGGATCGTCGAGATCCCACCGGAACACCAGGACCAGGTGCGCTACGAACTGCCCACCTGGGGCGGCCCCACCGGGGAAGCCAGCGTGCAGACCGGCGACACGATCCTGCACTACGGACAAGGGGTGGCCTACGGCGAGACCTTCGCCACGCGCGCCCGTGTCGGCGTGGGCGGGGCGAGCAGCGACAACGCCTGGGAGACCTTCGGGTTCTCCAACCCCGGCGACTCCGGCAGCGCCATCGTCTCCGGCGCCCAAGGCGCCGATGCGTTGATCGGTGAAAAAGCGGTAGGGATCTTGACCCACGGCATCGGCCTGGAAGCGGTCCCCGTTCCGGGCCTCTTCTCCGGCACGCACATCGACACCGCGAAACAGCTCGTGGGCGACCACACCGGGCTCCGGATCTGGACCCTACCCGGCGGGGAGCCCCTTGCAGGACTGCCAAAGCCGGAACCCGGTGGCGCGATCAACCGCACGCTGGAGCCCGGCACCGTGGTGGTCCACCATGAACACAACGAGACCACCACGACCGAATACAACTACACCTGGAGCAACGACTGGGACGCCGTGCGGATCACCCTGCAGACGGACACCGAAAACGGCGAAGCCGAAGTGACGATCCGGGACGAAACCGGCGAAAAACTGTTCGAGACCCGCGCCGATTCCCAGCACGCCGCGGATTTCATCGTGCACGACGCCCCGAAAAACACATGGAATGTGCACTTCGCGTATC
>CAYVRY010000180.1:0-4283 GCA_964452895.1 uncultured Halobacteriales archaeon | reverse complement strand
ACCTCCATTGGACGACTCCTCAAAGAGATAAATATGTTTCTGGACCAGGTTTCGCAATCGAATAAAAAAGGGAAAACAGGGGACCCAGAAACGAGTAGCTCTTACCTGTTGATCTGGCCCCTCTGCCCCGCCTTCACGGCAGGAGCGACGCGGCGGCGTCCGTGGCGGGTCCGAGCACGAACTGGGGCCACACGCCAAGCACGACGAGCAGCACGAGCCCGATGAGGACCGCGATGTTCGTGGCGAAGGTGAGCCGGATCGGTTCTTCACTGACGGCGGGTTCGCTGTAGATGAACCGGATCACTTTGGCGTAGTAGAACAGGCTGATGAGGCTGTTCAGGACGCCGGCGACGGCGAGCCAGACGAGCCAGCTTTGTCCTTCTTCGAAGCTGGCGTACACGGCGCTGGAGAAGAGCACGAACTTGCTGGCGAACCCGGCGAACGGGGGCACGCCGGCCAGCGAGAGCAGGACGATGGTCAGGGTGAACGCGAGAAGCGGGTTGCGGATGCGCAGTCCCTTGTAGTCCGTGAGGCGGTCGCCGAGGGCGTAGGCGGCGAGGGCGCCGATGATGATGAAGGCGGTGCCTTTCATGATCGCGTTCGTGGTGAGGTGGTAGAGGCCGCCGGTGAGCGAGTATTGGGTGGCGACGACGACGGCGATCAGGATGTAGCCGGCGTGGGAGATGCTGGAGTAGGCCAACAGGCGTTTCATGCTGGTCTGGCGCAGTGCGACGACGTTGCCCAGGGTCATGGTGGCGATGGCGAGGATCCCGAGCATGATGTCCCATTGGCTCTTGATGGCGATGAGGGCGACGAGGAAGATCTTGAAGGCGGCGACGAAGCCCATGGCTTTGCTGCCGGCGGAGAGGAACCCGGCCACGGGGTCGGGTGCGCCGTGGTAGGTGTCGGGGGCCCACATGTGGAAGGGGGCAAGGCTCACTTTGAAGCCGACGCCCACGATGACGAGGACGATCGCGGCGAGGGTGATGCTGTCCATGAGCAGGGTGGCGCCCATGGCGGCGGCGATCTCGTCGAAGCGGACGCTGCCGGTGATGCCGTAGATCAGGCTGATCCCGAAGAGGAAGATGGCACTGGAGAGCGAACCGATGATGAAGTATTTCGTGGCGGCCTCGGTGCTGAACTTGTCCTGTTTCGAGTACCCGGCGAGCACGTAGGTGGAGAGGCTCGCGGTCTCGATCCCGATGAACAACGTGATGAGGTCCCGTGAGGAGGCCACCACCATCATGCCGACGGTCGCGGCGAGCAGGAGGGCGTAGTATTCGATGGGGTTGCGGAAGGCGCTGGCGTATTCGATGCTGGCCAGCGCGATGATGATCGCCACGAACAGGAAGATCACTTTCATGAACTGGCTGAACATGGTGACTTCGTAGAGCGCGCTGTGCTCGCCGATGGAGATCTGTTGGTTCAGGAAGAGGTTCCCCGGGTCGATGATCGAGTAGATTACGAGAACGAGGGCGCCGATCAGCACGATCACGCTGAGGCGGCCCATGTCGCGTTTCCCGGTGGCGCCTTTCAGGTAGAGGCCGATCAGCGGCAGGATCAGGATCGATGCGAGGATGAGCAGTTCCGGGGTGACGGGCCGCCAGGTGAACGCGGCCAACACGTGGGGCAGGCCGTTCATGTCTCCACCTCCGTCATGGTGTGGGTGATCTCAAGATCCATGGCGCCCAGTACGCTCCCGCTGCCGGTGTCCATCATGCCGGTCAGGAGCATGGGGGCGACTCCGAAGAGGATGGTGAGTGCGATGAGCAGGAACATGGGCCAGTATTCGTGCGCGGCGGCGTCGGTGACGCGGCTGAGGTCGATGCGGGTGGTCTCGGGGCCGAAGAAGGTGCGTTTGGCGGCCCAGAGGTAGAACGCGGCGGTGACGGGGATCGCCAACACGGCGAAGATCAAAACGAACCCGAAGGCCTGGTAGGCGCCCAGCAGGATGAGGATCTCGGCGACGAAACCGGCCATGCCGGGCAGGCCCAGGCTGGCGAGGAAGGCGACGAGGATGAGGACCGTGGCGGTGGGCATACGGTTCGCGAGCCCGCCGAGTTCGGGGATCAGCCGGGTCCCGGCGTGGTGCTGGATGATGCCGGCGCCCATGAAGAGGGCGGCGCTGATGAGGCCGTGGGCGAACATCATGTAGAGTCCGCCGACGAGCCCGAGGTGGGTGAGGCTGGCGAACCCGAGCATGGCGGCGCCCATGTGGCTGATGGAGGAGTAGGCGATCATGCTTTTGAGGTCGCGTTGGGCGAGGGCGACGAAGGCGGTGTAGACCATGGAGACGATGGCAAGAACGATGACGAGGGTGCGCAGTTCCATGAAGCCTTCCGGGACGGCGGGCAGCGCGATGCGCAGGAACCCGTAGGCGCCCATCTTCAGAAGGATCGCGGCCAGGATCACGCTGCCGCCGGTGGGGGCCTGGACGTGTGCATCGGGCAGCCAGGTATGCACGGGCACGAGGGGCATCTTGGTGCCGAACCCGATGAGGAAGGCGGCGAAGATCAGGGTCTGGGCCCCGGTGTCCAGGAGGCTGGATTGCGCGGCGATCTCCAGGATGTGGAAGCTCTGCAGTCCGGCCTGGAAGTAGAGCGCCATGATCCCCAGGAGCATGACGAGGCTTGTTATGAACGTGAACGCGAAGAACTTCACGGCGGCGTAGTGGCGGTTGGGTCCGCCCCACAGGAGGATCAGGAAGAACATGGGGATGATGACGAGTTCCCAGAAGATGTAGAAGAGGAAGTAGTCGAGGGCGGTGAAGACGCCGATCACGGCGAACTCCAGAAGCAGCATGAGGCCCATGTATTGGCTGGTGCGTTGTTTCACGTCCCAGCTGAACCAGATGACGAGCGTGGTCAGGAGGCCGGTCAGGAAGATCATGGGGGCGCTGATGCCGTCCACGCCGAAGGCGAAGGAGGCGCCGATGGCTCCGATCCAGGGGGCTTCGAAGTAGTCCGTCATGGCGCTCGCGTCGTACGCGTTGGCGCCCAGGGGGATGTTCGTGAGCACCCACAGGCCGTAGAGCAGGGGGAACAGGGAGACGAACAGGGCGAACCGTTTCGCGATGGCGGGGGAGAGGAAGAACGTGATCAGGCTCCCGATCAGGGTGATGATGAGTACACTCGGGATGAACGGTATGATTGCGTGTTCCACTTTGTTTCACCACCCCAGGTAGGGGAACAGGAAGGTCGTCATGATGAGAAGCAGGCCGATGGAGACGATGATCGTGGCGGCGTACGTGGTGACGATGCCGCTTTGCCAGGTGCGCACGCTCCCGCCGAGGCGTCGTACCCCCCGGGCGCCGCCGTTGATCACGCCGTCCAGGATGTAGCGGTCGAAGATCGCGCTCAACCCGGAGACGAGGATGCCGAAGAAGCGGGCGATCCCCAGGGTGAGGTGGTCCAGGTACCATTTTTCGGTGAGGGTGCGGTGGGTCCCGGCCCAGCGCTCGCGGATGCGCGCCGGGTCGGGGCGGCCTTTGACGTGTAGGGCGTGCGCGAGGGCGACGCCGGCGACCGCGACGGCGATGGAGAGGTAGGTGAGCGGGTTCGTGAACAGTTCCGCGAGGAACTCGCTGGCGTGGAACGTGTGGTGTTCGACGAAGCCGGGGACGTAGGTTTCCAGGTCCGCGCCGAGGTAGCCTTCCATGCCGGAGTAGGCGCCCCATGGAAGCAGGAACAGGAACCCGCCGATCAGCGTCACGGCGGCGAGGATCACGAGCGGCGTGGTCATGCTGGAGGGGCTTTCGTGCGCGTTGCGCGCTTCGTCGCCGCGGGGCTCTCCGGTGAACACCCGGAACCACATGCGGAACATGTAGTACGCGGTCATGAAGGCGGTCAATAGCGCCATGGCCCAGAAGAGGTACAGGATGGGTTCGTACGCGCCGGCTTTCATGGTGACGGCGAGGATCTCGTCTTTGCTCCAGAATCCCGACAGCGGGGGAATCCCGGCCAGGGCGAGCCCGCCGATGAGCATGCTGATGCTCGTGGTCTTCATGCGGTGGTGCAGTCCGCCCATCTGGCGCATGTCGTAGGGGTTCTCGGCGTGATGGAAGGCGTGGCCGACGCTGCCGGCGGACAGGAAGAGGAGCGCCTTGAAGACGGCGTGGTTCATCAGGTGGAAGAGGGCGACGACGTAGCCCAGTACGCTGCCGGTGGCGATGAGGATCACGCCGCCGGCGCCGAGCCCGAGGAACATGTAGCCCAGTTGGCTGATGGTCGAATAGGCGAGCACCCGTTTGATGTCGTTCATCACGAGGGCCATGGTGGCGGCGA
>CAYVRY010000179.1:0-4295 GCA_964452895.1 uncultured Halobacteriales archaeon | reverse complement strand
GGGGAAGCCAGTGCGATGCGACCGCCTCAGACCCTCTTCGCGGTTTTTATAGCCGCATCCGGTCCCGGCCGGCCTGCATGCCCGATGGCGACCCTGCGCGCGGGCCCGTGGTCATCGCACGGGGCCTGAGCAAACAATACAACGGCCTGGTCGCGCTCGACGGCATCGATCTGACCATCGCGCACGGCAGTTGCACCGCCCTGCTGGGCCCGAACGGCGCCGGCAAGACCACCGCGATCCGGATCATCCAATGCGTGCTTCCGCCCACCGCCGGCACCTTGGAGGTGCTCGGTCGCGACGCGCTGGTCGACCGGCGCGGCGTGAAACAACGCCTCGGCGTGGTCCCCCAGGAAGACAACCTGGACCCGGACTTCTCCGTGCACAAGAACCTCGTCACGTACGCCCGCTTCTTCGGCATCAAGGGCGCTCACGCCGCAGAGCTCGCCGATCGCCTGCTCCGGTTCGTGGGCCTGGAGGCGAAACGCAACGCGCACACGGACCAGCTCTCCGGCGGCATGAAGAGACGGCTGATCATCGCCCGCAGCCTCGTCAACGACCCGGAACTGCTCATCCTGGACGAACCCACCACCGGTCTGGACCCGCAGGCCCGGCAGGCGGTCTGGGACAAGGTGCGCACCCTGAAACGCGAAGGCAAGAGCGTGCTCCTGACGACGCACTACATCGAAGAGGCCGAACGCCTGGCCGACCAAGTGATCATCATCGACCACGGCCGGATCCTGGAACAAGGGTCTCCCAGGGAACTCGTCGAGAAACACACCGGCGGGGACGCGGTGGAATTCGTGGTCCCCTTCGAAGACGACGCCGTTCGCAAACGGGTCGTCCAGGTCCTCGAAGAGGACCATGCGGACCACGAAGTGCTCGAGGAACGGATCATCGCCTACAGCGCAGCGGGCAAGGCGCTGCAGGATCGTGTCCTGGCGACCGTGCAGCTGCGCGAGACCGTCCTGCGTCACGCCACTCTGGAAGACGTCTTCCTCCGATTGACCGGGAGGGCCCTGCGTGAGTAGCCGCAAAGGCCGACGTACCGCCTGGGAGAACCCCCTCGACGCCACGGTGCACGGGGTGGGCGCCATGTTCGAACGCAACCGCGACGTGTTCCTGAAGACCTGGAAAGTGAACTTCCTCCCGCCCATCCTTGAACCCCTTCTCTATCTGCTCGCCATCGGTTACGGACTCGGAAGCCTCGTCGGCATGGTCGACGGCATGCCCTACGTCCGTTTCTTCGCCCCTGCGATCATCACGATCACCATGATGATGACCGCGTTCTTCGAGACCACCTACTCCAGCTACGTGCGCATGTACTACCAGAAGACCTGGGACGCCGTCGGCGCCACGCCCCTCACCCTGGAAGACATCCTGCTCGGGGAACTGCTCTGGGCCGCAACACGCGCCACCATGAGCGCCACCCTGATGAGCCTCGTGGTGGCCGCCTTCGGTCTGCTCGCCTGGCCCACGGCTCTGCTGATCGTCCCCCTCGCCTTCGTCGTGGGACTCATGTTCGCCGGGCTGGGACTGATCGCCACGGCCAAGGTCCCCAGCATCGACAACTTCAGCTACGCCTTCTACCTCTTCATCACCCCCCAGTTCCTCTTCAGTGGTACCTTCTTCCCCCTCCATCAACTGCCCACATTCCTCGAACACGCCGCGCTGGTTCTGCCGCTGACCAACGCGGTCCTGCTGGTGCGGGCGGCGGCGCACGGCGAGACCACCGGACTGGAAGCCTTCGCCGTGGTCTACCTGATCCTCGCCGCGCTGGTCTTCAGCCTGGGGGCGGTCGCACTGATGAAAAAACGACTGATCCAATGAACCCCCGGAACCACCGGGGCAGCCTTCATGTAGCCGGTCGGCGTGCCCCGTCCTCATGCCGGGCGAAGACCTCGAAAGCCTCCTGAAGGAAAAACGGGTGTTCCCCTCCCCCCAAGGGTTCATCGAACAAGCGAACCTGGACAGCGCGACGCGGGACCGGCTCATCGCCAGGGAACAACGCGACCCGCAGGAATTCTGGGCCCGCCTGGCGCGGGAGGAACTGATCTGGGACACCCCCTTCGAGCAGGTGCTCGATGAAAGCAAGGCCCCCCACTACACCTGGTTCGCCGACGGCAAGCTCAACGCGAGCGTGAACTGCCTGGACCGGCACCTGGAAGAGCGCGCCCAGCAAGTGGCCATCGACTGGGAGGCCGAGGACGGCGAAACGCGCACACTCACCTACAACGAGTTGCACAAAGCGGTCTGCCGGTTCGCCAACGTGCTCAAGGACATCGGCATCACCAAAGGCGACCGGGTGATCATCTACATGCCCCTCGTCCCCGAGATCAGCATCGCCATGCTCGCCTGCGCGCGCATCGGCGCGATCCACAGCGTCGTCTTCGGCGGTTTCTCCGCGGACGCGCTCGCACAACGGATCGAAGACACCGGGGCCAAGCTCGTCATCACCGCGAACGGCTCCTACCGGGGCGGCAAAGAGATCCCCCTGAAAGCGAACACGGACGCCGCCCTGCAACAGACGCCTGGCGACGTCCAGCGCGTCGTCGTGCTCAAACGCACGGACACCACGGTCCCCATGAAGAAAGGCTTCGACGCCTGGTGGAACGAACTGGAAGCCGACGTGGACGACACCTGCGCGCCGGTCCCCGTGGACGCCGAACACCCCCTCTACATCCTCTACACGTCCGGGTCCACCGGCAAGCCCAAGGGCATCGTCCATTCCACCGCGGGGTACCTGTTGTGGGCGAAACTCACCACGAAATGGGTCTTCGACCTGAAGGAAGACGACATCTACTGGTGCACCGCCGACGTGGGCTGGGTCACCGGCCACAGTTACCTGGTCTACGGCCCCCTCGCCATGGGCGCACGCAGCGTGATGTACGAAGGCGCCCCCACCTATCCGGAACCGGACCGGTTCTGGCAGATCTGCGAAGACCACAACGTCACCGTGTTCTACACCGCCCCCACCGCGATCCGGGCGCTCATGCGCGCCGGCGACAAATGGCCCGAAAAACACGACCTCTCGAAACTGCGTCTGTTGGGCACCGTGGGAGAACCCATCAACCCGGAAGCCTGGGTCTGGTACCACAAAAAGATCGGTGGCGGCAACTGCCCCATCGTGGACACCTGGTGGCAGACCGAGACCGGCGGCATCATGATGAGCCCGTTGCCCGGCGTCCATGCACAGAAACCCGGCAGCTGCATGAGGCCCCTGCCCGGGATCCACCCCGCCATCGTGGACGGCGACGGCAAAGCGGTGGACCGCCCCGACCAAGGCGGATACCTGGTCATCACCCGCCCCTGGCCCAGCATGCTGCGCACGATCTGGGGCGACGACGAACGCTACATCGAGACCTACTGGAAACAGTTCAACAACCAATACTACGTCGCCGGCGACACGGCGCACAAAGACGAAGACGGCGATTTCTGGATCCTGGGCCGCTTCGACGACGTGTTGAACGTCAGCGGGCACCGACTGGGCACCATGGAGATCGAAAGCGCCCTCGTCTCCCATCCCAGCGTGACCGAAGCCGCCGTGGTGGGGATCCCGCACGACGTGAAAGGGGAAGCGATCTTCGCCTACGTGGTGCTGGGCGACCACAGCGAAGACGCGTCCCTGAAAGACGAACTGCGTCAACACGTCGCCAAATCCATCGGCGCCATCGCGAAACCCGAAGAGATCCGGTTCGCCGAGGCCCTGCCGAAAACGCGCAGCGGCAAGATCATGCGGCGCATCCTCAAAAGCGTCGCCCGCGGCCAAGAGATCGACCAGGACGTCTCCACACTGGAGAACCAGGACGCCGTGGAAGCACTGCGCAAACTCGTATAGGGCCTCGGCTCGCCTCCGGCAACCCTTATCCCCGTCGCCTCTTTCGCGCGGTCCGTGCCCAACGAAAAGGCGGCAGCGGCCGGCGAGAGCCCACCCAAAAAAGGCGGCCTGAGCTACCGGGAAGCCGGCGTGGACGTGGAGGAGGAGGCCCGCAACGTGAAAGCGCTCGTCTCCGCGCTGGGCAGCACACGCCAAGGCCGCACCGGTGAACCGATCCCCCTGCCCGGGGGCTACGCCGGGCTCGTGCGCCTCGGGGAACACGCGCTGGCGATGTGCACAGACGGCGTCGGCTCCAAATTGGAGATCGCGCGCGCCATGGGACGCTTCGACACCGTGGGGATCGACTGCGTGGCCATGAACGCCAACGACGCCGTGTGCGTCGGCGCGGAACCGATCGCCTTCGTGGACTACCTCGCCGTGGAGAAACACGACGAAGACTTCATGCGACAAGTAGGACAAG
>CAYVRY010000178.1:0-4295 GCA_964452895.1 uncultured Halobacteriales archaeon | reverse complement strand
CTCAAGGAGGCGCACTTCATGATCCTCGAGAAACGGATCGAGCGCTACCTGGAGACCCTGAAGGAACAGGTCGACAGCGGGGGCACAACAGGGTACCCGACCCCGCTGGAAATGGAGTGACGCGACCTACGCGTGCTCTTTCATCCAATTGAGAAGAACCGTCAGTTTTTCGTGCATCTCCTGAGGCGGAGCATGATGCCGACGGCCGTGCCCGGGAAGCACCCAGGAAAAAGAGTGGTCCAGGAGCCGTTTCATGCTTCTCGTCTGCTCCCCCCAGTCGTACCAGCATGCACCACGGAAGGCGACCAACGCATCCCGTTTCGGTGAATAGGCCAGATGATCCCCCGTGAACAGGTACTCCCCCGCAAGCAGTACTGTGTGCCCTTTCGTGTGCCCGGGCACCGGGATCACGAGCAAGTCGTCGTCGAGACGCACTTCCTCCTCCCCTTCCGGTTGGACCTCCACGTCCTTTGTGTCCCGACCCACGTCGTCCCGGTGGAGCACCCGCTGGCACCCCAACCGTTTCGCCCAGCGGGCGTGGTCGGCCACGTCGTCGCGATGCGTCAGGTACATCGTTTTGACCTCCCCGAGCGCCTCCACCCGTTTGGCGAGCGCTTCATTGTAACGCGGGGAATCCATCAGCACGTTTCCCCCTTCGCGAACGAGCAGATAACTCGTGGCCCCGAACGAGTCCGGTGAATGGAAGCCCATGTGGTAGACGTTGTTGTCGATGGGGTCCGGGAACGCGACGACGGCTTCCTTCGCACGCGGGTGGGTCAGCTGCGTCCCGATCGATGCCGTGGGACAGGCCACGACCGCTTTCAAGGCGGCGAGTTCCTCGTCGTCCCCTTCGGGCTGGCGGACCACGGCGGATTTCCCGTTGACGCGGTCATAGACGGAGGGGAGCATCCAACGGCAGGTGTCGCAATCGATGCAGGTCTCGTCCACGAAGAACCTGCCGGGTTCGTTCTCTTGGCGCCGCTTGGCCGGGTCCGCCATGACCACCGCACCGCCCGGCGTGTCCCTAAGCCCTGCGCTCCCGGCCAGTTTGCCTGCGACGGTTGAAGACGGCCTCCGCCAGGTCGACCGGAATATTAAGGACCTCTTGGGGGAATTCCTCCTCCATGGAGCGGCACCGGGAACCCGCCCGATTCCACTGGCACGGGCCCCTTTCGGAGCGGGAGCTTCCCGATGCCGTGCTCTATGATGTCGCGCTCACGTTCCGTCATGCCGGCGACCCGCAGGCCGCACAAATGATGACCGACGCCCTCAACGAGCTCGCCGGCAAGGCCCGTCTGCGCCGCTGGCCCGTCGTGGGCGCCCGCTTGGCCGCCTCGGGCCCGCGTTGGTCTCTCACCGGACGCCTCAAGGACGACCGCGTGCGCCTGCTTGTCCATCACCGCCTGAAAGGCAACGCCCTGGCCCGTCTGGTCAAGGCGCTCAAGACCGTGCCGGGGGCGCGCGACCTGGAGGTGACCGCCACGGTGGAGCGCTACGCGAAACCCTACTCGAGCATCGGACCCTGTTCGCCGTGCGCAGCGGGACGATTCGGCGCTTCACGGTGAGGCTCCCAACCGCCGGTCGGGGATACCATTATGGCCCGCGGACCGATGGCCGCGTCCATGTCGACCGGGATGCCCACGCACCCTGAAGCGCGCAGGATCGTCGCCAGCACCGTGTTACGAGAACTCGGCTTGTGCAGGAGGGGTCCCTGATGCGCGTCGGTGTCTTGACGGGGGGCGGCGATTGCCCCGGCCTGAACGCGGTGATCCGGGGCGCCGTGTTGACGCTCACGGAGCAGGGCCATGAACCGCTTGCGATCCGGCACGGCTGGAAAGGGTTGTTGGAACAAGAAAGCGCCCCGTTGCGCCCGGAGGACGTGGTGGGCATCGAGCGCACCGGGGGGACGATCCTGGGCACGAGCCGCACGAACCCGGTCAAGGACGCCAAGACCCGGGAGACCGCGCTGGCGGGCTACAAGAGCCTGGCCCTGGACGGCCTGATCGCGATCGGCGGGGACGATACATTGGGGGCGTGCGCGGCGCTCGCGGAAACGGGGATCCGCGCGGTGGGGGTCCCCAAGACCATCGACAACGACCTTCCCGGCACGGACGTGACCTTCGGGTTCGACACGGCGACGAACATCGTCATGGAGGCATTGGACCGGCTGCACACCACGGCGGCGAGCCATGAGCGGATCCTGGTCGCGGAGATCATGGGCCGGCATGCCGGCTGGATCACTCTGCACGGCGGTCTGGCCGGCGGGGCGCATGTCGTCCTGTTGCCGGAGGAACCATTCGACTTGGACGCCGTGGCGGATGTCTGCCGCAAGCGACGCCAAGAAGGGCATGGCTACACCTTGGTGGCGGCCAGCGAGGGAGCCTTGCCGAAGGACGCGAAGGCCCTGGTCACGCAGGATGCCGAACGGGACGAGTTCGGCAACGTCCGCCTGGGCGGGATCGGCAAGCTGCTCGCGAAGGAACTGGAGGCGAAAACGGGCCAAGAGGCGCGTCATGTCGTCTTGGGGCATCTGCAACGCGGCGGGGCGCCCAGTGCGTACGACCGGGTCTTGGGTCTGCGCATGGGTGTGGCGGCGGGACGCGCCGTGTTGCAGGAGAAGTTCGGCGTCATGGTGTCCCTGCGAGGGACCGATGTGGTCTACGAACCGCTCTCGCAGGCTGCCGGCGACACGCGCACGGTCCCCGAGGCCCGGATCGCTGAGAAAAAAGCGCTTACCTGGGGTCCTTGATTGTCGCAGCTGCCATGGGACCGCATGCCTTCCGATTCGACGGTTGACCCAGAAAACGGCGCCCGTAGGAGCCCACCAGGCCGGCGCAGGGCGCGGATTGTCGCTTAGAGTACACTGTTTATCCGCTGGCGGACCCCTTGGACCCTGTTATTTTTACGACCGCACCAAACACTTATTATAGCTGCGAACCAAGTTGGGGTTTGGTGAACAACACGCGCATCGCTGGACCCCATCAAGCACAGCAAGTGGGCGCTCTCCCGGACTTCGCCCGGACCGTGAGCTACTCCCACCGGATCCGTGCACTCGCACGAAATGCCGCTCTCAAGGAGACGAAAACCGTCGTCCCTGAGGGGAACACTGTAGACTCCACGCGATGTAATCCGGAATTGCGAAGGTCGTCTTCGACGTGGCCTTTGCCGGTCCTGGATGAGTATTGACGATCACAGGGTCTTCCCCGTCTGCATCCGTACCAGCCACCCACACCTCCACACCGCCACACACCACCACCGCATGTCTCTTTGTGGATGCAGACGGGGAAGACGCCCCATTCATGGCGGACATGACGATGATGTCCTTCACGATCAACTGTGCACCCCGCCCGTGACCCGCTGCTTTCGTACCGCAACGCCACCCAACCGCACCACCACCCATACCAACCATACCTCCTTGTCCGGGTCACGGGCGGGGACACGCACGCTTTGGCGGCCGTCGGTTTTTTCGTTCAGCGTAGTGTCCCGCCTACCGTGTGCGGGTGTAGCCCGCAATGGCCACTTGCTTCATGATCCGCTGCGCACGGTGATGCGCGAATCGGGCGGGCAGGGGAAAGTCCACCGTGGCGAGGATCTCCATGGAGTACCCCGCATCGCGCGCGTAGGCCGCAAGAAAGGCCTGTGTGTCCGCCAGGTGCATGGAGTAGACGCGCGGCGCGAGCCGGAACGCCATGGACAGGAAGACGCGGTCGCCTCCGGCGGCGCGTGAGCGGCGGTCCGCACCGAACGGCGGGTTCATGATCACGGTCTGGGGGGCCGCACCGAGCTCTTGCACCACCTGGTCCTCCTTGAGTCGCGCGACGTCCGCGGTGATGGCACGATAGTCCTCCTGGACACGGTTCGTGGCGGCCGCCTGCTGTGCGATGGCCACGAGATGGGGGTCGATCTCCACGGCGAGCACGCGCTTGGCGCCCAGGAGCAGCGCCCCGATCCCCAGGACCCCGGTCCCGGCGCCCAGGTCCACGACCCTTTTCCCTTCCAGGTCGCCGTGTGCATCGGCGTGCAGGAGAAAATCCGCCGCGAGGTCGCCCGGGGTGCGCACTTGTTCCTTGATGCTCTGCGGCTCTTGCGGGTCCGGGATCCGGGAGAGCGCTATGGCGAGGTGCTTGCGGTCCACCGCGTCACCACTTTGCACTCACGTAGTTCACGGGATCGATCTGGTCGAAGACGTAATCCGTCTTGGAGGGGTCCAGAACGAGTTTCGTCTCCTGGATGGTGAGCATGGGTTTGTCGTAGCGGTGCTGGTCGTCGATGCCGACGCGCGGGCAGGCGGCGAT
>CAYVRY010000177.1:0-4328 GCA_964452895.1 uncultured Halobacteriales archaeon | reverse complement strand
ACGTGGTCTGCATGCAGGGGGAGGCGGCCGCCCGGGTGTTCTACGACACGGACCGCTTCCAGCGGGAAGGCGCTGCCCCGATCAGTCTTCAGAAGACCTTGTTCGGGGAGGGCGGCGTGCAGGGGATGGACGGCGACGCGCATCGGGTGCGCAAGCAGATGTTCATGTCGGCGCTGACCGATGAACGGATTCGGGGCCTCTCGGAGCTCGTGGAGCGGAACTGGCGGGCGGCGATCAAGGAGTGGGACCGGCCGGGCCCGGTGGTCCTGTTCGACGAGGTGGTGGAGGTGCTGACGCGGGCGGTCTGTGAGTGGAGCGGGGTGGCCCTGAGGGAATGGGAGGTCAAGAGGCGGTGTGAAGACATCGTCAAGGTCCTGGAGGGGGCCGGTTCGTTCGGCCTGCTTCACTGGCAGGCCCGGGCGGCGCGGGGGCGCTTGGAGGAGGAATGGATCGGTCCGGCCGTGGAGGCCGTACGGTTGCAGGAACCCAATGGGGACGACGAGCGGGTGCTGCACGCGTTCTCCTGGCACCGCGACGCGGACGGTACCCTGCCGGACAAGAAGACGGTCGCCGTGGAGGTCCTGAACGTGATCCGCCCGACGGTGGCCGTGGCTTACTACGTGACGTTCTGCGCGTTGGCGTTGAACAATCATCCGCAATGGCGTCGGCGGCTACAGGAGGGGGACGATGCCGAGTTCGAACGGTTCGTGGAGGAGGTGCGCCGTTACTATCCGCTTTTCCCGTTCGTCGCCGCCGTGGTGCGCGAGGATTTCGAGTGGAGCGGCTACCGCTTCCCGAAGGGCCAGAAGGTGCTTTTGGACATCTACGGCACGAACCATCATCCGGACTCGTGGGGGGCGCCGGGGAAGTTCCATCCGGACCGGTTCCGCGGCCGCGATGAAGGGACCTACGATTTGATCCCGCAAGGCGGCGGCGATGCGCGCACGAACCACCGCTGTCCCGGCGATCCGGTCAGCGTGGAGTTGATGAAGGTCGCGCTGCGGCTTTTGACCCGGTCGATGACGTATGATGTTCCTCGGCAGAGCCTGAAGGTCGATTTGGCCAAGATCCCGACGAAGCCGAAAAGCGGGTTTGTTATTGAGAATGTGAAAGGGGTTGAGTGAGGCGGCCCCTCCATGGGCGGGGCGGGTGGAAAAGGGCAAGAAGGGAATCGGCGAACATGTTGCGTGGAAGCAAGATAGTCCCGCTTCGGCAACATGTCTTCCTTGCCTTCCAAACTCGGTTCCAGACCCCTAGATGCTAAGTGATGGCCCCAAGACCATCACTATTAAATACCTGGACGCCCACATAGTCTCAATGAGGAAGCCAATGGGCTTTCAGGAATGGAAAGTCCCCATTGGGATCCTCTTCGTCCGGGAAGAAGAGGATGGCCGGTGGGTCATCCGATGACCGCCGCAATCTTCGCGCAAACCTCAACGCTGCAGAAGCAGCGCTAGCCATACGCCGCCAGCTCACACGATACGGATACCTCGAGCCAGAAGCTTTGGAGGATGAACTCTCATGAAGGTGACCATTCAGAGACAAACAACTGTCGGAGAAGTCCTTGAAGAGGCACGGGGGAAATATGGATCCAGCAAGGCACTCCGACAACATGTGAAGAATCACCCCCATGACACGATGGCGAAGCTTGCGCTCCACGATCTAAATGAATACAAGGATGATGACCCTGGCAAAGTGATCCGTGAGACCCGCGAAATCATCATCCCAGACTCCGCGATTGACCAACTTACCGTGCAACGGCTCCAACTCTTGCTTACAATCAAGGGCCTCATGGATACCGCCCCAAGCGTCCGAGCGCTGGCAAGAGCAGTCCACCGAGACATCAAGAACGTAAGCGAAGACATTCGCGCGCTCAGTGAACTAGGCTTGGTCCAAGTCCAGGAATCCGGACGAGGAAAGCCACATCGAATTTTCCTTCCTGGAGACCAAATCGACCTACGTCTGATCGGAGCAGAAGCATCATGAACGAGACCATCAGGATAACAACTCGGTCCAGCCCCTCCGGCGGTGGCTGACCTTCGGGCGTTATCGAGCCTCGATCTCCGGATGGGGCCTTCCATGCTTCACCAGGTCAACCAACCTCTGGTCTTCAAAGGAGCCTCCGGTTCAAGCCCCTTTTTAACACGGGCCCTATTGGCTACCCGACGTGCACGTGCAAGATGCTTCCTCACAGCCTTGCATTCTTTGCGGATCCAGCCGCAGTAGAACTTTCCATCACGATATAGATGGCCCCGATAGCATTGCCTGTATGTTCTGGTCAGAAGGTTCACCTACGCCCCGAGGGCGGGGCGTTAGAGGCATGCCATGGGCTCGAATTCTACCTTGGCGATTATATATGTGGCGGCTGAGCGAGGCCATGAGCACACCAGAGCGAAGAAGACTTGACCTCCGGCTCGATAACAAGTCGCTCAACCCGGCGCGCCAGGGCTAACTCCACCGTTAGTCGTCAAGGTGAGAAACTTTGGTAAAGTTCGAGATAGGATGCTGGAATTTTACCTTCCAGGTTTTCGAGGTACCAATTGAACACGAGGGTCAAAAATTCCATCATGACTCAACTACGTGGATCTCCATTGGGATCTTGACTGTTTCGTAGTTCTGGCCGCCCAAGTGGATGGTCGCTGAGTACTTGCCAATCTCCTGTGCTCCTTCCACCTTGAAAAAGAAGTAGTCTACTTGGCCCGCTTCGATATACGTGGGAAAGGGGTGGTTTTCAGGACAGCCGCCAATCATGCACGCTAGCGCCTCGGCGAGGAACACAAACGGGGCCAAGATAGGGACTACCAACGCAGCAGCAGGCCCGGAAGCCTCGGCGATTTCCTGCACAGCGGAGGGTGGCGCTTGAAGTGGGATCTGGATCATGTGGGCCCCATCACCCGTGACGTTGAGGTCCCCCAGCAGTGCATCCCCTTCGTACGAAGCCTCGCGATATGACACCTGCACCCACTTGGTTTCGCCTGGCGTGATCTCGACCCTTTGCTGGCTTGCCATAACCTCGATTTCCGCTGAAAGGAGAATGTCATCAGCCGTGAGCACTTGCGTGATGCGTACCTTCTCACCATTCAACTTGTTCGGTTCGGCTACGAAGCGACCCCCGCTTCCTGTGACGAACTGAGGTTCTGAGGATTCGCGCCCGTCGTCTAGAATGATCCGACCACGCTCGATGTTGCCTGTTATCTCGAACCGGTCGGTTTGAAACGATAAAGGTTTAGAGGGTTCGAGATAAGAACCGGCCTGCCACCAGATCTCCCCGAAGGATAGGCTCACGCTCGATGATTCAATCAAGCGCGTCGAGTTATCAGGAAAGATGACGACCGCTCTTTCAAAGTCGCTTAAAATCGAATCCTGCGCGCGAAAAGGTGTACCCTCTGCAAAAATGATGTTCGGCGAGTCCCACCCTGCGGGATCTCTGGGCAGATCGGGCGCCCTCGTCATGTTATGGGTCGGTTCCATCGACACGGTCTCACCGATATTGATTGAACTGATGTCAGGCGACATCGAACCGCCCGAAAGCTTCAATCGCTCGCCTTCAACCAGGAGTGTGACACGCGTCTCCGGGTCGTCGTCCAACATTGCATTTGTGAACCATACGTAGTGATCGCGGAAAATTGGTTCAACATGGAGAATCACCTGGTCATCGCGGATTGGTCCTTCAATGTCGCCTTTGAGGTGGATGGGGCCCTGCGTGATGGTGAGTGTCCCGTCGACACCCATGGGTCCGTGCCGAAGGGCTTCATCGTTCCATGCCTCGCGCTGGAGGTATTCCTTGCTTGGGGGCCCCCAGCCGAAGCAACCCGAGGTCGACGCGGACAACAACAGCATGACCAAGAGCCCGGCGACCACTCGATACCACTTGTGTGACCGCCACAGAGAAGAACCCACACATAAGGGGGGTCCGGTTGGTATAAATTCCTTTGTGTTCTGGACGGCCGACATCTCGTTCTATCCGACAGGCGCGACCCGCCCGCTTTGCGCCTTGTTACGACGTGTGGTATCCGAACAGACGGTCGCATGCGGGAAGCTACAATTGCTTGGCGGCCGTAGGCACAAAACAAGCAGCTTACGACTCCAGGGCCTGCTTCGCTTGGTTGATCAACTTCTGCGTGATGAAGAGGGTAGAATCTGCAAGCAACGAGTCAAGGGCTGCCTTGGCAGCCTCCATTGGCACGGCCCCGACGCGGCCGGCGCGAACGACGATGCCGATCGTGCCGACGACATTAATGCCGGCAAGGTGGGCAGCGTCACGCAGGTCCAGGTCGTCGGTCAGCAAGGTGCCGTCGTGTTCGCGAGCGAGCTGGATGGCGGCCACG
>CAYVRY010000176.1:0-4336 GCA_964452895.1 uncultured Halobacteriales archaeon | reverse complement strand
CGTCCGCGCGCACGCTTTCATCGCCCGCGCGGGTCATGTATTGTTCGTTCTCTTGTTCGCCTTCCCAATGGTAGGCGGATACGGGTTGTCCCAAAACAAGGAGTGTGGCCACAATGGTCGCAAGTGCGATCGGGGTCGATCTGGTCATGATTTCACGGTCCCGGCCCGGCATGGGCCTTCATCGTTCAGACGGCACTCCACCACGTGGGGAATCGTCTGCTCTGGGGTTTGGAACTTTGAACCGGGTATATGTGTTCTCTGTGTGTATTGTTCAAACTCCAATGGTCGTATTGTTGAAATAGGGCGGCAATGGGCTTCGAAACGGGCCGTCACGGGCTCACGCGTCGGCGACCGTGTCGGTGGCCGTGACGCGCACCCGTTTGCCGTTGGTCCCGGTCTCGATGGCGACCGTGGCGAGCGCGCCCACGGCGCAGCCCAGCTCGCGGGCAAGCGGTTCCAGGTCGGCCTGTTTCGTGACGCAGGTGACCACCGCCACGAGGTGGGCTCCGGCTTCCTGGATCCCGGCGGCCAGTGCGCGCAGGGTGCCGCCTGTGGAGATCAGGTCGTCGATGACGACGACGCGGTCGCCTTTCTCCACCCCGTTGAGGTGCAGGCGCGTGCGGCTGTACCCGGTGATCTGGTCCAGGGGGATCTCCCCGCTCAGGCCGTAGCTGCGTTTGCGCGCGATCACGTAGGGCAACGCGGTGCGTGCCGAGAGGAGCGTGACCAGGGGGAGTCCCATGGCTTCTGCGGTGACGAACAGGTCCACCCCGCCTCGGGCGGTCTGCAACCGGTCGTTCAACAAGCGCGCGAGCCCCCGGGCGGCTTCTTCCAGCAGGGCGGGGTCCACGCGTGGCACGCCGTCCGTGAGCGGGTGGACGAGGTAGTCGTAGTCCCCGCGTTCGATCACCGGGGCCTCTTGCAGGCTGGCGACGATGAGGGGATGGGCAAGAACGGGTTCGTTCATGGGGTGGCCTCCCGGGAGGAGGGGGCGGGTGCGTGCGGGGTCTGGGCCTCCGGGTGCTGGTCGAGCACTTCCAGGAGTGCGCTCAGGAATGAATCGAGGTGTTCCCGTTTGACGTGGGGCATGACGACGATCCGGATCCCGTCCAGGCGCGTCACGGCGTTCACGCGCCAGCCGCGCTCGCTGAGCTGGCGCTGGATCTCAAGGGGTCCGGGGGTCTTGATGAGTACCACGTTGAGGTCGTTGCCTTCGTGGCGGATGCCGTGTTGGTCGAGGCGTCGCCGCAGATGGTCGGCAAGCTCCATGCATTCCCGGGCGATGCGGGTGTAGCCGTCGCGTCCCTGGTGGCGGAAGGCGGCCCAGCAGGCGGCGGCTGCGGCGCCAGGTCGTGTGCCCAGGATGCCGGCTTGTTGTTCGCTGGTCACGTAGGGGGTCTCCACTGCGATCCTTTGCATCAGGCGTTCGTCGCGCACAAGCAGGGCGCCGGCGGGGATCGGGACGGTGCCCATTTTGTGCGGGTCAAGGGTGATCGTGCTCACGCCCGGCAGTGAAAAGTCCCACGAAACGGCCTCTCGCCCGGCCAATGGGAAAAAAGGCAGCAGGAACCCGCCCAGCGCGGCGTCCACATGCAGCGGGATGGCGTGACTTTCGGCGAGGCGCGCCAGATCGCGGATGGGGTCCAGGGCGCCGGTCTCCGTGGTCCCGGCCACGCCCACGAGCAGGCAGGTGTGGGGATCGATCGCGTCCGCCATGGCGTCCAGGTCGACGCGGCGGTCTTCGTCGGTTGCCACGCGCACCAGTCGGGTGTCGGTGAGCCGGCGCGATTTTTCGAAGCTGAAGTGGGCGGTCTCGGGGACGATCACTGTGGGGGACCCGGTGCGGCCTGTGGTCTCCCGCCATGCTTCGCGTGCGGCGGCCACGGCGAGCAGGTTGCTTTCGGTTCCACCGGAGGTCAGCAGGGCCTGTGGACGCGGGGCGGCGTCGGGGTCCGCCCCTGCAAGCCGCAGCAGGTCGTGCTGGACTTGCCTTTCCAGTTCCCGTGTTCCGGGGAAGTGCCCGGGGTCGCCCAGGTTGGTCTCCAGGAACATCGCCACCGCTTCGGCGGCGGCGGCGTCCGGGGCGGTGCACATGCTGCCGAGGATGTCGCCGTCGTGGTACGTGAAATCCCGGTCCCGGGCTGCCCGCAGCGCCGCGCGTACCTGGGGGAAGGGGAGGCCCTTGTCATTCACGACGATCACCCCGTGTCGTGCCGGTCCGTCGGACGCCGGTTGGCATCATTTCAGGAGTTCGGCGCCTTCACGCACGTGGACCCGGCATGGGAGGGGGAACTTGTACGAGGATTTGCGCAGCGCGGTCTTCGCCTTGTCGAAGTCCTTCGCCTCGACGCCCACTTCCACGAGGGCGCGGTCCGCCTCCACGCGGGCCGCGGAGCCCACGGGTTTGCCGAAGGAGGCGCGCATCCCGAGTGAGACCCGGTCCGCCCCGGCGCCGGTGGCTTGCTTGTTCTCGCGCAGCACGTGGTGGGGGTAGATCCGGAACTTGCAGTGGAAGTTCCCCTTGCCGCAATATTTCTCCAGGTACCGGGCCAGTGTGATACGGGCGGCTTCCATGGAGGTGTGCCGGACTTGGCCGCGTTCCGTGGCGATGAGTTCCACGCGCACGGGGAAATGGCGGACCCGGTCGCCCATCTCGAACTGCTGGATCCGGTTCATGGGGACCCCTCCGATGTATTTGCGCCGGGTGTAGGCGTGCTGCGTGATGTGGCGGTACATCGAGTTCGGTTTGCGGGCCATGGATGGTCACCTGCAGCCTCGTCACGGGGGGTTCCCGATCGCGGCCGGAAGCCGCTCTAAAAGGGGGGCGTATTTGAGCGTTGTGGGGCTTGACGGGCCTTCGGGGAAGAATGACCTCGTCCCGTCGTCGCGCCGCGCTTCTTAGCAGGGCCGCTCGTGGATGTCCATCTCGTCGACGTCCGGCGGCGCGGGCAGCCCCAGGTCCGCCAGGGTGCGTGTGATGCCGGCCATGATCGCGTGGCCGTTCACCCCGGCCGGGGGGTCCCAATGGAACTCGACCCGGTCCCGGGCGTCCACCAGCAGGTAGCGACCGTCTTCACTCGTGTGTTGTGCGAGCAGCAGGGGCGGCGGGAAGTAGAAGCTCCAGTCGCCGAGCTTCACCGCGGGCTCGAACCACGGGTCGGGCCGTTCGTCTTGATCCGCCTCGCGCAGGAGTCCGGCGTACAATGCTTCGATCGCGAGGGGTCCGTCGTAGGTGAGGTTGTATTCGACGAGCGCGTCGCCGTCGCCGGCAGTTCCTCGGTCTTGGCTCCTGATGGACGGCACGTCGTGCCGGCTTTCCAAGAGGGGCCCGACCCACTCCTCGGCGGCTTCTTCGGTCAACGGCGTCACCTGGGTGATGAACTGGAGGAAACCCTCTTGCAGGGTGTCCCCGTCGAATGATGCAGACAGCGTGATGTTGATGCGACCGTCCTGGTCGAGCCGGAAGACCGCGCCCGAAGTGTTCTCTTCCCAGCCGGGGTTCCATTCCACGCGTGCGAGCACCAGTTCACCCCACTCGGGGTCTTCGAAATGGATCCCTTCGGGCGCGCGGGCGCTCACGTTGTAATCGCCGTGCGACCCTTCCCCGGGGAAGGCGTCCGTGATCCCTTCCTGGGTCCAGTTCGCGGCCACCGCGGTGGGGCAGTTCGGGTCAACAACGAGCTCCTGGAGACATCCGGCCATGGAAGTTGCCGAGAGCAGCGTGACTACCAGAGCCAGAGCGAGGCGCGACGCCTGCACCATGGACAGCGGGACTGAGACCTGGTTCAAGTCCTTTGCGTCCGGCCGCTTTGCACTTCTTGCCGGGCAAAAGCGGCAAAATCAGCCGGTTCGCGAAGTTTGTGGCAAGCACACAATCCGACGTTTGCCCTCCGTCAACATGAACAAAAAAAGCGAGCGCCCAGTCGTCGTGAGGTCTTGCCGGGCCGGTGGGCCGCTCATGCGCCGGCTTGGGCGCGCCGCGGGCGGGACTCTGCGGCGGCGGGGTCCTTTTCCGCGCTGTCGCGGGCCTCTTGGGTGCCCGGGGCTTCGCCCCGCGGTTCCGGGGTCGCCTCTTCCCCGTTCTCTTTTTCCTCTTCCTGCTCCTTGACCTTCTCCTTCTCCTTGTCTTCCTCGCGTTTCTTGTCGCGTTCCCGTTCGCGCTCGCGCTCTTCGACCACCGCGCCGACGGCGTTGAAGAACTGTTTGCGCACGACTTTGTCCACGAGGGTGAGCAGTTCGGAGCGGTCGTCCACTTCACCGAGGATCCCGAGCGGGATCTGTCCGGCGGCGGCCTGGGCGTGGCCACCGGCGTTGTCTTTGCCGAAGGCCTCCTGCA
>CAYVRY010000175.1:0-4340 GCA_964452895.1 uncultured Halobacteriales archaeon | reverse complement strand
AGGGCTCCTGGTCTAGTTGGTTATGACGTCGCCTTGACATGGCGGAGGTCGCCAGTTCGAATCTGGCGGAGCCCATTCCTTTCTTTTGGACCCTAGACGAGCGGCGGGTCGGGGGAACATTGCTCGCCCACGGGCCCGGCGCCGGGGATCGCGGTGATGGGCCCGCCTTCGACGAGGCTCAACTGGTGCCCGGTCTGCGATGACAAGGCGTTCAGGGCGACATCGAACCGGAGCCCACCGAGTTGGTCGGAATAGAAGGCGCCTTGATCGAGTCCGGCCGGGAGTTGCTGGATGTTCGTGGCCCAGTTCAGGATTCCCACGGCTTCGCCTTGATGGTTCATCACGGCGCTGCCGCTGTCTCCACCGCCGCCGTAGGTCTCGGTCTGGATCCACCAGGTCGTGGGTCCCCAACTGTACGTCGATGCTGTACGGCATCGGGTGTTGTGCTCTTGCCAGGTGACCCATCCCCAGCCGTAATGGTAGGCGTCGCCGGGGTTCGAACTGGCCACGCCGGTGGGCCCGCCCCAGCCGGGCATGCTCGGGTCTACAAGGTCGTACCAGTCTGCGTCGATCTCGATCAGCGCGGCGTCCAGGCCGCTGGGCCAGCGTCCGATGATCGTGCCGAACTCTTCCCACTCTGCGGCCCCGGCCACCGGCGTGTTGTGCAGGATCGAGGCGCGTTGACCCGTGGACTGCGTGCAGTGGCCGGCCGTGGTGAGGTAGAGCTTCCCGTTCTCGTCTTCGACGACGAAGGAGGCGGTGCAATAGGAGTTGCCCATGTTGATCCAGGCGCCCGGTCGAACACCTTCCGGCACCATCAATGCCGCGGCCTCCATGTAGGGGACCCAGGCGTTGTGGCTCATGGGGAGCTCGTGTCCCGCCAGGTCATCCCGGTCCAATGAGAGTTCAAAGATCGCCTGGGGGTCGTTCGTCTCTGCTTCGGCGGGCGAGTGGATCCCGCTGCTGCCACTCCCCAAGAGGACGATCACCATCAAGCCCGCAAGGGCGGGCACCGCACGAACACCAATCATGGGGCGGCCCAACGCCTGATCCTTTTTGGGTTTTTACAGACCGATGGGTGGTCTTTGGCCAGGCAGCGGGGGTTTCTGTGTCCCGCTTAGACCTGTCCCACCGGCTTCGGCAGACTCCCTTCCCCACCCGCGAGCGTGTGCAGTTGCGCGAGCTTCTCATGGTATGAGTCGGCCCCGGTCTCGGTGAGTTCTTTCAGCGTCCCTTCCAGGAACTCTCCGGCTTCGATGGAGATCTTGTCGAACCGCCACCGGTGGGTCTCGTGCTGGCCGGCGAGACGCAAGGCGGCCCACAACACGCCTTTGTGGGGGTTGTGGCCGTCCAGTTCCTTCTCCACGGCGGCGATCATGCCGGCTTCGCCGCCGGTGCGGTGGGCGCGCGCGATCCGGTCCGCGGAGCGTGCCGCGGGGGGCAGTTGCGAGTAGCGCGGGTAGCCTTTGAGGACGGCGAGCGCACGCCGCGCCTCGAGGATCTCGTCCACGATGGCCGCCGGCGGCGACTTCGCGTGTTTTTTCAGCAGTTGTTCAAGCTCGCCTTTGTACGGGTGGAGTTCCTTCAAGACGCGCGGGGCGACTTCCCAGCAGGCTTCGAGCACGTGGTTCATGGTGGCGTCCTTGGCGATCACCACCCGGGGGGCGAGCGCGAGGAACCGTTTGAGCACGTCGCGGCGTTCGCCGGTCTCCCCGATGGCCTCCAGGAACGCGGTTTCGTCGTCGCCGTAGCAGTCCCCGCCCGCGACCAGAAGGCGGTCATCGGCTTCCCGGACCCGGTCTTCCCAGAGCGGCAAGAGCTTGTCGATCACTTCGGCTTCGCTGCGGCGGCCTTCGCGGTACGCGATGAGGGTCTGCTCGGGCACGGGCGGGACGTTGCGGATCCATGCGCATTCACCCTCGTGCACGCAGACCCGGGGGGTGCCGCGGATCCGCACTTCGATCTGCTTGTGTTTCAGGCCGAGGACCAGACCGGCGACGGTGGGCAGAAGCCCCTTGCCGCGCTCCTTGAGCCGCGAGTGGGCGCACTCTTCGCACACCCGGAACCGGGTGGGTCCGGCGGGGATCTCGATCTCCAGGGCGAGCGGCGAGCGGTCCCTGCTTTCGGGCCCGGGTTCCAGATGGGGGCAATGGAACACGTCGGGCTCCTTGTCGCTGCGTTGGAGGTCCGCTTCCACGTGCTCGAGCATGGTCTGGCTCCATCCGTCGGGAGGGGGGTCCTTACGGCCGGTGAGGGCGACGCCTTTGGGGGTGGCCCACACGAGGGCATGGGTCTTGCGGGTGATGTCCCGGTAGGCGAGCACGCGCACTTCCGGGTAGCGGAAATGCTGCACGGCGACGGAGGCTTGCCGGGGCGCCATGCCGCGCACGGCGTATTTCAGGCTCCCCACCGGCGTGTTCGTGCTCGCCATGCGTTCGGCTTGATCGGAGGCGGCCACCATGAGCAGGTTCGCGTAGGCGCGGGTCAGCTCGGGTCCGCGCTTCAGGAAGCCCTTGAGGCGTCGTTCGTTGTCTTTGGCCCGCGAGATCTTCTCCAGGCGGCGCTGCAACCGGTTGGCCGTCCTTTGGTGAGGCCCGGAGGCTTCAGGAACGAGGGGGGAAGGGTCTTCAGCGAGCTCCCGGGCCCGCTTCAACAGTTCGGCCTGTTCCTTTTTCGTCGCGATTTTTGCGCCGCTTCGGCGGCGGGGTTTGCGCTGCGCCATGCAACCACGTGCCCGGCTCACGGCGCCGGTCGAGAAGCCCTTCGGCTCATTTCTCGGGGGCGACGGTCCGGATTGCCGGGCAGGCGGACTCCCATTAATAGTGTAGTGGCCGGCCAACCCTGGACCCGGCCGCCGTTATGACGCCCGGCCGCCATCCTGGCGTCGTCCCACCGCCACGGGAGACCGAGGATCCGATCGGGTCCCGCCCGGCGCTCCGGGCCGCGGTGGGTGCTCCGGGTAGCGGGCCCGAGTCACTCGCTGTGGACCAGGCGGTCCGCTGCCATAAAACGGGTCGTCGAACGGCCAGGGATTGATGCCATGGGATCATCACGAGGGTCCAGGGTGCAATGGACACCTTGGGGCAAGAGCGCTTGCCACGGTGTGCGTACCGTTGATTCCTCATTTGTCGTCGGGTTTTATCCATGTTTCTTCAGGAGCTGCTGCGGTCTTTCGCCTCGTGGCCGGTTCATCGGAAAGTCTTTCGTCGTGTCGTCGGTTTCATTGGCAAGTCAACGCGGGAGACCCGTTTCCCTTGTTGCGGGCGGCTTCGTGTTGTGGGCCGGCTGATTCGCCCGCGGGCCGGCTTTGCAAAAGTCCCCCCTGCACCGGGAGGACCAATCCAGGGTTGTGGTGTTTCCCCGAAGCGGTTACAACAACATTCAGCGCGTCGCCGGCGGATGTTCCTTCGGGGGCGACCATTGGATCATTGCACTTCCTGGTGGGGGCTTACCTTGACAATGGACGGATCCATGGACCGGTTCGACCGCACTGGCGCACCTCCGGCCCTTTTGGTTTACTATTGTTATCCTGTTTTCCGTGGAGATCCAGTCGGCCGACGTCGCGCAGGAGCTGAAAAAAGGCGATAATAAACTCTCAGAAAATGCAACTTTCTGTGCAGTTTTCGGAAGGAGATCGGGGCGGGATGGGCCCAAAGAGATTCGAACTCTTGACCTCCCGGTTATCAGCCGGGTGCTCCACCAGTCTAAGCTATGGGCCCACTTCGAAGTCCGAGGGGGGTCGGACCAACCAGCACGCCTAGCCCCGCGATGTATAAATGGTTTACCGGCTTGCCGGTGACCCCGCCAAGCGTGTCCTGAATTGTCGTTGCCAGGAGGGACTCGTCCTGACAACGGGGGGCATCGGTTCCCATGGTTCATTGTGACGCGATTGCCTCGCGCGGTGTCCAAAGTCGCAACCATGGATTCTCGGACGGGTGCCCGACGCCCGGATTCGGTGCGCGGATCGCATCGTGGAGTGCATCGCAAGAGCCCCGGGTTCCATCGCACACACCGCTTCCGCCCGACAACTTGACACTCAAGATAAACTAATGAAACCTGGATTTTGAGTTGGTTTTTAGAGAACAGGCCGAATTCGGGCTATCTTAAATTGAGCCCACCCAAACCGTTAAACACATCCCCTCATGTGCATCGTTTCCCGGCTTCGGCTGGTTCATTTGCACCCGGTAGCGCTTGCATGGGAGGTGCAGGCATGCCGGTCGTGGCCTCTATGGTGGGGTGCCCGCAAGTTGACCAGCTTGAGCCAGGATTACCTGGGGAGGTGACTAGAACGAAAAAAGACTTATTCGGCGCACTTTTGAGTAGCGAACCTTTGTTCGCGA
>CAYVRY010000174.1:0-4353 GCA_964452895.1 uncultured Halobacteriales archaeon | reverse complement strand
GGGGTGCCTTGGAAGAGGCTCAGGCGCACCGGTTCGATTCCGCCGACGAAGAGGTATTTCTCAGTCGCCTGCGCCGCCGGCTGCGGATCTCCCCGGACGAGCATCGTGTCCTCTTGACTGTGCTCGAATCGACCCGGGCGAGTCGACGCGCGGGCGGGAGTGGTATCGGGACGAGGTTCCACGTCGAGCGGGAACTCGGTCGGGGCAGTTTCGGCCGGGCCCTGTTGGCTCGTGACTTGGTGCTCGACCGTCCGGTGGTCCTGAAGCAGGCCTTGCACGCGATCATGGATGACGATGCGATGCGTACCCGGTTCCTCAAGGAAGCACGGGTCATGGCGCGCATTCACCACCCGAACATCGTGGCCGTCCATGAGGTTCTCGATGAGGAGACGACCACCTTGGTCATGGAGTACCTGCCCGGTGGAAACCTCAGGGAACGACTTCAGCAGCGTGCGCCCCTGCCGTTCGATTCAGCCATCGCGCTGACCAGGGACGTCCTGGCGGCGCTCGACGGCCTTCATCGAGCGGGGATCATCCACCGGGACCTGAAGCCGGAGAACATCCTGCTTGCAGAGGACGGCACGGCTAAAGTCAGTGATTTTGGGGTCGCCCGTACGCAGGATGTGCCCGCGGATTCCGCGTTCCGGACGGAAGTGGGCGTTCAGCCGGGGACCCTGGCGTACATGAGTCCTGAGCAGGTGCGGGGTGACGAGGTGACGTTCGCGAGCGACATCTATTCGGTCGGTCTCCTGCTTTATGAGATGCTCACGGGCAGTCTTCCCTACCGCGCCCTGAATGGCGGCACCGCGGCCGGAAGCACGACGCAGGCCGTCCCTGAACGGTTCGACGCCACGGCGTTACGCCATGAGGTACAAAACGAGAACCTCGAGCTGGCGCACAGGGGCATTCCGTCCCCTTTGGAAAGGGTCATTCGGATGGCGCTCGCCAAGGAACCCGCTTCGCGTTTTCCGGACGCATCGGCCATGCGAGACGCCCTTGCAGGGTTGCAAGACGGGTGAACGGCTCGCGGAGCCGGCGGGCGCTCGTCTTGGGTGGATCGATGATCGGGGGCTTACGACCCGGGGCCCACGGTGTGGGTTTGCCGGTGTCGATCGTGTTGCCTGTGTCGCCGATCAACTGGATCATACAGAAACAGGCAGGCAAAGGCCTGCATGTATGGTGATTTGATGGATTGACCATAAAATTTATGCACGTTCAGGGAGTTTGTTTTCAAGATGAGGTTCATTCCCTGGATCGTGGCCGGTCTGCTTTTGGTGGCGGTGCCCGCTGCGAGCGCGGAATCGGAGGGGACGGGTCCGCAGGTGTTCACGCAGGAGGATCCGGAACGGTTCATTGCCTTTTGCCTTGATCTCGATCGTTGCTTGTTCTCGGACGAACCGGCACCGTGTCGCCTTTGGGAGTGGTATGATGACGACCCGAAGGTGAGCGTGAACCCCCTTCTTGGTCTGATCGTCCTGGATCCAGACGGCTGCCTCCGCCAGAAGGTCGAGGACCATCAGGAATACGTTTGGTACCTTCTGGAATATCACCTGGGCGATCATTTGGAGCATGGGCCCGGGGAGGGCCCTGCGTGAGAGGCACCGCGGTCCTGCACCGCCATCCTAAAAGACCCGCTGGGGGCTCGCCCCGTTTGTGCCCCGCGCGAAGCGTGACAAGGTCCTGTTCCTGGACCGCGACGGCGTGATCAATGAGCACGTGTGGCCGGCGCCGCGCTCGTGGAAGGCGTTCCGGTTCATGCCGGGGGTGGTGGAGTGCTTGACGGAGGCGACCCGGGCCGGGTGGCGCATCGTCGTGGTGACGAACAAGGGGTCCGTGGGGCTGCGCTACATTTCGCCTCGTACGTCCGCTGAGATCAATGCGCTCATGGTGGGGGAGCTGGCCAAGCATGGGGCCGTGGTGGAGCGGGTCTATGCGTGCAATCACGTGCCGCATGGCCTTTGTTCATGCCGTAAGCCGAAACCGGGTTTGTTGGAGCAGGCGCGTCTGGAGCTGGACCTGCGGCCCAAGGTGTGTTGGATGGTGGGGGACAACGCGACGGACGTGGCGGCCGGGGCGCGCTCGGGTTGCCGGACTGTGCTGTTGATGACGACGCGCACGCGCGAGAAACTGGAATCCCGTCTGCGGCGGCTCAAGGTGCAACCGGATGCATGGGCCATCGGCCTTCCGGAGGCGTGGCGCGATGCGATCAAGGACTCGGCCAGATGAGGTGGAAAAAGGGGGGAGAGGGATTTGAACCCCCGTATACGGATCTGCAGTCCGTCACATAGCCTCTCTGTCATCCCCCCGCCCGGTGGTCCCGAGCAGGTCTCCTTATAACAGGGGAACGGAGCCGAGCGAGCCGCTTGCGTGTTTTAAGCGTTGCGAGGGACCAGGACCGCGGTGGGCCTCAATCTCCCCATAGGTCCTGCGGACCTCCTCGTGATCGAAGGTCCAGCCTTCGGTCTCCGGGACGAGCCCCCACGTGGCGTTGTCGAGAGAGACGGTGTCCAACCCTTCGCCGGGCCCTGCGTGGGTCATCTTGAATTCGCCGGTCGTGCCCTCCTTCAGGACGGCCTGGTAGATCCCGGGGTCCTGCCAGTTGGGGGAGACATAGTCGTGGCCGATCAACACGGAGCACCCGGAGAGGAGGAGGGAGGCCGTCAACACGGCCGTGAGGAACAGACGGTACCCGTGCCTGTGCCCGTGCATCAACGGCTGCGAAGGGGGACCCAACGAAAAACGTTCCGGTGCTTTTCAGGACGGCGCATCCAACAGGATCGCGTCCTCGAGGCCCTGGAAGTGGGGGTCGCCGGTGAGGACCTTCACGCCGCGGTCGCGGGCGCTGGCGAGAACGAAGGCGTCGGCCATGCCGAAGGTCGGCCGCCTTTTCTTCATCTCGGCGTGGATCCGGCCGGCTGCGATGCCGATCCCTTCGGTGTGGTGGATGATCGCGCAGTTTTCCCGGATGTAATCCAGGTAACGTAGGGTTTTTTGTTCGCCGTATCGGCGCGTAGACTTGCTAATCACCTCGGCAAGCACGACCGGGCAGGTATAGGCCGTGGGGTTGTCCTCAAGAAACTGCCTCACCTGCTCGCCCAGTCGTGTGCCTTCGAAGTATTCGATCCAGGCGAAGGTGTCGAAGAGCATGCTAGAACCGGTCTTTGTGGTCCCGGATGTCGTCTCTGGAACCGAAGTCCGCCGTGCCGAACAGGCTGTGGTCCCGCTTGTAGCGTTCGGCGAGGATCTCGTTGATCACTTCGGAGAGGGGGCGACCGGTGCGTTTCAGGCGTTGGTAGTAATCTTCCCGGAGAGAAACCGTCGTCCGGACATATTGTGCATCTGCGCTCATGCCTGCATCTATGTTTATGCATGTGCGTATTTGAGCCTTTGGATGGGGCGCCCACCGGGGGGGATCGGCTCATCGTGGGCTTATAAGGATCTGATTCTCGCCCGGGAGCGGCCCGAGGACTTTGGCGAGCGGGCGCAAGGGCGTTTCGCGGCAATTTATGCCCCCAGAGTTGAAGTACAACCCCTCGTTGTTTGCCGGGGAAACCGATGCTTGCGGAGTGCAACGAACACGGCTATTACAGGGAAGAGGAATGCCCGACGTGCGGCGAGCGCGGCCGGTTCCTGATGAATGAGGAGGAGTTGGACCGGGTGGGCCGGATGATGGCGGGGATCCTGCGTCACTTCCCGGAGCGCTTCGACCTGGCCATGGACCAAAACGGCTGGGTGGATCTCAACGAGATGGTCACGGCGATGCGTCAGTCGCGGCGCAAGCTGCACTGGATCCGTCCGCACCACATCCGGGCCATCGCGCAGACGGACGACAAGGGGCGCTATCAAGTGGAATCGGGCCAGGTCCGCGCGACCTACGCGCACAGCGTGGACGTCGTGATGGACGACCTGCCGGTGAGCCAGACCGAGGCGCTCTATTATCCGGTCTCCGAGGAGGAACTGGACATCGTCCTGGAGGCGGGTCTGCATCCCACGGACCGCAAGAAGCTCCATCTTTCGGGCAGCTACGAGTCCGCGTTCTCGGCGGGCACCGTGCACATCGATGAGCCGATCGTGTTGGAAGTGGACGCCGCAGCCGCACAGGCCGGCGGGGCGGACATCCGGCGCGCCGGCAAGGCGGTCTATGTCGCCGAGGACATCGACGCGGCGTTCTTGAGCCAGGCCGAGGAGCCGGACGGGTTCGACAAGGAGGCCGTGCGCGCCCCGCGGGGCGGAGGCCGGCGCGAACAGGCCGAGGCGACGCGGTCCTAGGGGGCCCGCTGTTGCCCGGGGCCGACGCTGGCGAGGTGCATCTTTTCGCCACGTGCCTGGCGGATGCGTTCTTCCCGGAGTCCG
>CAYVRY010000173.1:0-4375 GCA_964452895.1 uncultured Halobacteriales archaeon | reverse complement strand
TAGACCCACTCGATCGTCATGCCGGTGACAAAGACGTTGCCGAGGCCCCACGGATAGGTAGCATGGATCGGATTGCCGGCGCCGTTCTCGATGATCGTCGACGAGACAAGCGGGAGGTCACCAATCGAACCGTGCGCTGTGGAGAACCAACCCTGCAGGGCCGACTCCGGGACGCCGTCCACGATCGGACTGTCCGGGTCCACGATGGTCGCGGCGTCGTTGAATTCCTGGGTGTAACTCGTGCAGCCGGGCAGGAACTCGTCCGCCCCACCGGTGGTAGATTGCTGAGTGGCGTGTGCCACCAAGAGCCCCCCTCCGGCGACGTAACCCGAAATCGCCGCTGCGTTGGCGTCCAGGTTCTCGTAGAACTGCGCGTTTTGCACGCTCGGAATGAGCAGGCCGTCATACGCCGAGAGCGTCGTCGTCGCCAGGTCCGCCGAGTTGATCTGGTCGAAAGAGATCCCGTTGGAGTTGAACGCGTCCTGGTTCGCCGTGCGCCCCCAAGGGTTCACGTCCAGTACAAGCAGCCATGACCCGCCCGTCCCTCCGGCCGGGACCGCCTCCTCGGGGACCTCCACGTCGCTCGACACACCCACACCGGCGGCACCCGGCAACGCCAGAACGAGCGCCCCGAACACCGCCATCTTCCATACATTCGTCTTTTGCATTTTTTCATACCTCCGACCCACAGGGCCAGACTGGACCAAGTCGCCGGCGTTCTTCAACCGTTCGGCGACCGGGGGTCAAAACCTGTTATATTCGGCCGGTCATTGAGAGAACACCCATCAACCGGTATCTTCGGTTGTCACTGTCGGCGCCGGCTCTTTCATGAACAAACCCTCCAGCAGGCGGCTGGTCGCCACCGCCTCGCCCCAGTCCGAGACCCACTCCCGCTGCAACTGCTCGCGCAGTGTCCACGGCGTCTCGAACTCCAGACGCGGGTCGTGCACCCGCCACAACACGAGACGCGTCGCCGGCACCAGACCCCACGGCACCGGGCCCGACGGGGCTTGCAAGGCACGACGGACCTCACCCAATCCGATCTCATCGCGGACCACCGCCAACGCCGCCCCCAGCATGCGCCGCACCTGCTGCCACAAGAACGACGCCCCGCGCACGCGGACCACGTACAAACCGGACCCCGACGGCCCCTCCACCTCCATGCTCAACACCTCGCGCATCGGTGACCGGTGCGGCTCATGACGCAACTTGCGCGCAAAGGCGGAAAAATCATGCCGGCCCACAAACACCTGCAAGACCTCGTCCAGCTCCCGCCCGCGGACGCCCGACGGCAACTCCCGGGCCGACAGGAAATACCGATACTCCCGCCAGCGCGCCCGCCGCGGATCGAACCACGGTTCCACCTTCACCCCGGCCAACGGCCAGAGGCCCGGCACCCGCCCCACCAACGCCCCCGGCACCCGCTCGGGCGGGATCATGGAACCGAACGCCACCACGTTCTCGCGCGCCGAGACGCCCTGGTCCGTTCGAGACCCCGGCCGATACCCGCAATCCTCCGGGTCGCGGACCGCACCCGCATCCCACAACGCCTCCAACAAGGCCCCCTCCACCGTGCGCAGCCGGGCCTGCGGCTGACGGGGAAAACCGTCGAAGCGGCGACCGTCGTACGCGAAACGCAGGGCACAAGGGACCGGAGACGCGTTGCCGGAGACCACGACGATTCCCAAGACAGCCTGCCACAAGAACCCTCGCGCCGCGACGACGGCCCCCGAAACACCTCGTCTGTTCGCCTTCACCCCAACATCTTGCCCAGGGTCATAACCCCGGCGTGACTACTGCCCTTCGAGGCCGACTCAATGAACGCACGAACCCCCCTGCTCACCATGACCCTCGCCGTGGCGATCCTCGCCATGATCAGCCCGGCCCAAGCCATCTACATCGAGACCCCCCTGACGCTCGAACCCGATGCGGAGCGTGCCGATGCGGGGGACCAAATCGATTTCCAGATCGAACCGAACCCGGAGAACCGCTCCGCCAAGAAGGACTGGGCCGGCAAGACCGTCCAGGCCGGCTACTCGTACGACAAGAACGAAGGCAAAAGCGGGGAAGACGCACCCACCAACGACGAGGGCTACATCGTCGATGACCTCGCGACAATCACCCTGGACGATGAAGCCCGCGGCACGATCACCTGGGAAATCCCCCAAGAGCTTGACGGGTACAACCTGGCCATCTTCCTGGAGGACGACGACGGGGAACGCCTCGCGTTGGCGCGACTTGCAGTCGGAGACGCTCCCGAACAGATGCACATCATGTCCGGCCCCTCCGACGGGGAACCGGAAGGCGACGAGAAGAACGCCTCTGAAGATGACGACGCCGGCGCGGCCACCGAGGCCCCGGCGCTGCCGCTTTTCGGGCTCGTCGTGGCCATCGGCGCCGCCGCCGTCGCGCTGGGCCTGCGCCGCCATTAGACCATCACCCACGGTGACCCTCCCCCCCTTCTCTCCCCCTTCTCTCCTCCTCTTCCTCCTTCCTTTTAGAGGGACCCTTTCCAGTGCATCCAGTGCGTGCACCCTCCCACCGGAATCCTCAAATAAACAGCCCCTTAGTCGACGAAGACCCCCATGGGAAGCGAGCCGGGAACGCCGCAAGACGCCGTGATCATCCTGGAGGATGGGACGGTCGTCCGTGGCACCGGGTTCGGCCACCGCGCCACCGCTTTCGGGGAACTCGTTTTCACCACCGGGATGACCGGCTACGTGGAATCCCTGACGGACCCCAGCTACGCCGGGCAGATCCTGCTCTTCACGTACCCCCTCATCGGGAACTACGGCGTGGACCCCGAACAGGCGGAATCCTCCCGGGTCTGGCCGCGCGCCGTGGTCGTGCGCGAGCACTGCACCACACCGGCCCACCGCGCCAGCCGCGCCACGTTGCACGAGACCCTGAAACAAGAAGGCGTACCCGGCATCGCCGGGATCGACACCCGCTCACTCACCGTGAAGACGCGCGAGAAAGGCACCCTGCGCGCGATCGTCTGCAACGAAGACCCGGACGACGCCGAGATCGAACGGCTCAAGCAACAGGTCAGAGCCCGGGACGAACCGTCCCGGAACAACCTGGTCGCCGAGGTCTCCACCACGAAATGGACCTGGTGGCCGCAAGGCGAATACACAGGCCGGCTCGACCCCGAAGCCCACGAAGTGGAACGCGACGAAGCCCGACGGCTCGCGCAGGACGCACGACAACGGGGCCTCACCACCGTCGCGTTCTACGACTTCGGGCTGAAATGGAACATCCTGCGCTCGCTCACCCGCGACCACAACGTGCTCGTTCTGCCCTGGGACACCCCCGCGGCCGCGGTGCGCGAGATCGCCCCGCACGGCGTGTTCCTGTCCAACGGCCCCGGCGACCCGTCGCACCCCGAGATCCTGAAACACCCCGTGCCCGCCATCGCGGACCTCGTCCAGGACCACACCGTATGGGGGATCTGCTTCGGCCACCAACTGCTCGCCCTGGCACTCGGCGGCAGCACCTTCAAACTCCCCTACGGCCACCGCGGGGCGAACCTCCCCGTCCGGGAGACGAACGGGCACGACATCAAGATCACCAGCCAGAACCACGGGTACGCCGTCAGCGCCGAAGGGTTCACCGACGACGACGTCGTCATCACGGAAGTGAACAACAACGACGGCACCGTGGAAGCCCTCGCCCACCGACGACTGCCCATCCGCAGCTCGCAATACCACCCGGAAGCATGCCCCGGCCCACAGGACGCCAGCGGACTCTTCGAAGCGTTCCGCGTGCTGATCAAGCAGGAATCCGCGAAACCCGCCGCCCCCCTGCAAGGAGAATGACCATGAACCGGGAAACCGCTCGCCGCCGATCCCCTTTCACGGGGGGCGTGCGTCCGGGCCACCCATCGCCGCGGAGGTCCACCTGATGCCCAAGCGAGAAGACCTGCGCAAGATCATGATCATCGGCTCCGGGCCGATCCAGATCGGGCAGGCCGCCGAATTCGACTTCTCCGGCTCGCAGGCCTGCAAAGCCGTACGCGAAGAAGGCTACGAGGTCATCCTGGTCAACTCGAACCCCGCGACAATCCAGACCGACGTGGAGATGGCCGACCAGGTCTACCTGGAACCGCTCACCGTGGAATCCGTCACACGGATCATCGAGAAGGAACGACCCGACGGGATCCTCTCCGGGATGGGCGGACAGACCGCACTGAACCTGTGCAGCGAACTCGCCGCCGCCGGCGTGCTGGAGAAAAACGGCGTGCTGCTTTTGGGCACGCAACTGGAGGCCATCGAGGACTCCGAAGACCGCGACCACTTCAAACGGATGATGGAACGGATCGGGGAACCCGTCCCGCGCGCGCAAGTGGCGACGAACATCGACGAAGCGCTCGCCG